>NZ_POUD01000343.1 GCF_003236395.1 Nonomuraea aridisoli
GGTGTGGCGGCGGGAGGGCTGGCGGTCGCCTGCGGCAGCGTGTTGTCCGGGTCCCCTCATGACGCCGTGCTGCTGATGAACTGCGCGGGCTGGCTCGCCGGCGTCGCCGCCGGTCTGGGGCCGAGGCTGCTGGCCGCCCGCCGCCGTGCCGCCGCCGAGCGCGTACGCCGTCACGAACGCCTGGAGCTGGCCAGGGAACTGCACGACGTCGTCGCCCACCACGTCACGAGTGTGGTGCTCCAGGCGCAGGCCGCTCGTGTGGTCGCCCGCCGCCACCCGGAGCGGGCGGCCGACTCCCTCGACGCCATCGAGACCGCCGGAGCGGACGCCCTCGCCGCGACCCGCCACGTGGTCGGCCTCCTCCGCGAACCCACCGCCGCCGGATTCGACGCCGGCGGTGCCGCGTCTTCCGGGTTCGATGCCGCTGAGGTTCACGGCGGTCCCGATGGCGGCGCGCTGTCCGCTGGTGGGTTGAGGCTGGCGGGGGTGCGTGGTCTGGTTGACCGGTATGTCGGGCCTCCGGTGCGGTTGTCGTTGCCCGCTGAGGAGCCGGGGTGGCCGCCCGTGGTGACCGGCACCGTTCACCGGATCGTCCAGGAGTCCCTGACGAACGTCGCCCGCCACGCCCCGGACGCCGCCTCCGTCACCGTCACCGTCCGTGACGCCGACGGCACGCTGATCGTGGAGATCACGAACGAGCCCGCCCAGGACCGCCCGCGCCGCGGCGGCGGCTACGGCCTGATCGGCATGCGCGAACGCGTCGAGTCCCTGGGCGGCACGCTGACGACCGGCCCAACCCCTGAGGGCGGCTGGTCCGTCAAGGCCACCCTCCCCACGGGACCCGCCCGATGAGCATCACGGTGTTGCTGGCGGATGACGAGCCGATCATCAGGGACTGTCTGCGCGTCATCCTGGAGGATCAGCCCGGCATCCGGGTGGTCGCGGAGGCGGGCGACGGCGCGGAGGCGGTCGCTCTCGCCCGCAGGTTGCGCCCGGACGTCTGCCTGGTGGACGTGCAGATGCCCGAGCTCGACGGCATCCAGGTCACCGCCGCCCTGGCGGGGCCGGAACTGCGTGATCCGCTGCGGGTCGTCGTGGTCACCACGTTCGACCTCGACGCGTACGTCTACGGCGCGCTGCGCGGCGGCGCGGTCGGTTTCATGCTGAAGGACGCCGGCCCCGACCTTCTCGTGGAGGCGGTCAGGGCCGCGCACGCCGGAGACGCCCTCATCTCGCCGCAGGTCACCCTCCGCCTGCTCCGCCACCTCACCGCCGAGGCCAAGCCGAAGGGCCGCGCTCCGGCCCGGCCGCTGTCCGAACGCGAGACCGAGGTCGCGCGGGCCGTGGCGAAAGGCAGGACGAACCAGGAGATCGGCGCGGAGCTCGGCATCTCGCTGAGCACCGTCAAGGGCCACGTGGCGGCCGTCCAGGCCAAGCTCGGCCTGCGCAACCGGGTGGAGATCGCCGCCTGGGCCTGGGAGTACGGCCTGGTGAGCGCCTGAGAGGCGTCACAGCTGCTTGGCCGGCATCAGGAGGATCTCCGGGAGGCTGACGTGGCGCGGCCGGCCGACGGCGAACGCGATGACCTCCGCCACGTCGTCGGCGGTGAGCGGGTCGATGCGCCGCTTCATCTCCTCGGTCCAGGCGACCCCCATCTCCGAGCCGGACAGCAGGTCGGTCAGGACCATCCCCGGCCGCAGGTCCACGCCGCCCAGTTCCACGGCCGCCTGCTGAGCGCCGGCTTCGACGGCGTCCGCGGCGAGATCGAGGGGGATCGGCACGGCGAAGCGTGCAGCGCGTCGAGCCGGTCCTGACGGCGGGCCACCAGGGCCACCCGCGCGCCCCGCGCCGCGAGCAGCCGGGCGGTGGCCGCGCCGATCCCGGAGGAGGCCCCGGTCACGACCGCGCGCCGACCGGCAAGAGGGGACTGAGAAGTCATCGCATTTCTCCAGGTTGAAGTGGGTTCGGGAGAGATGCTGCTGCACGCCGTAAGGCGGCAGGGAGGACTCCGCCGAGGGTGGTACTGGCAGGGTCACGCCTGCGCTGTCCGGGATGTCCAAGGTCACGGGGCCCCGCCGCGAGGAGGTGGCCCTGCTCGCCGGGGTGAGCGTGCCGTACTACGTGCGTCTGGAGCAGGGGCGCGCCGCCAACGTCTCCGACGAGGTCCTCGGCGCGATCGACTGGGAGGACAAGGCGCGCGAGACGGTGGCGTTCATGCGGCTCGACGCCGGCCGCCATCCCGGGGACAAGGAGCTCGCCACGCTGATCGGCGAGCTGTGGATGCGCAGCGCCGACTTCCGCCGCCTGTGGGCGGAGCACGACGTCAGGGAACGCTCGAACGGCGTGGTCCGCGTGGACCATCCGCTGGTCGGCGAGCTGGTCCTCGACTACCAGAGCCTGAAGGTGGGCGACGACCCTGACCAGGTGCTGGTCACGTACCTGGCCGAGCCCGGCTCACCCAGCGACGAGGGCCTGCGCTTCCTGTCCAGCTGGCACGGCGACCCCTCCGGCCCTGACCCTGACACGGTGGGCCTTGACCAGCGTCTATGACAGCGAGCGGCTGGCGGCGGGTTATGCCTTCGACCGTCCGCCGGTGCATCGGCGGATCCTCGAGTCGGTTCACCTGGGGCGTACGGCCCGGCGAGTCCTGGACGTCGGGTGCGGTGCCGGCGTGTCCACCGCCGCGCTCGCGCCGCCGGCCGAGCACATGATCGGGCTGGAGCCGCGCTTCCCGTCGCCGTCCGGATGGCGGCCGCTGACCGTACGGGAGTTGCTCTCTCCCGGACGGGGCTGCGCCTGCTCGACTGCGCCGACGTCGAGATTCCGGTGCCGATGACGTTCGGCGACTCCGACCGGCTGACCTGCTCCCAACGGGCGGGCATCCCTCCGCCCTCGGGTCGCTAAAAGCTGCTATATATCGAAAAAAGGGCATTTTTCGATATATAGCGCCGCAAAATACGCGAGGGTTGTGACGGCCATTCCTCGTTATCGCCGCAGAAGTGTTTCAGTGTCCACCACAGCGGGTAAAGCCGACGTGAATTCTGAGCTGCCTGTTTTCAGGAGCCACAGATGTCCCGTATCTCGCTCACACCGGCCGCCCGCGAGGCTCTGCGCGACGACGAAGTGGTGTTCTTCGACTGGCACGTGACCGGCCTCTGCTGCGCGGACGCGGGAGAGTTCTCGTTGCGGCCGCTGCGCCGGTCCCGGCTGCCCCGGCACGCGCGCCGCCTCGGGCCGGCCGATCTGGTGTACGCCCATCCGTTCGCCTGGGTGCATCTCGCCGAGCTCCCCGTCACGATCGACTGCCGTCCGCTGTGGCGCTGGCGGCGCTTCACCTCCGATCTGCCGCCGGACGCCGGACTGCGCTGCTGCCTGGGCCGCCCCCTGTATGGCCCCGCCTCACCTGGGAGGTAACCGTTGAAGCTGCGTTCCATCCTCATCTGGACGGCGGTCGCCATCGTCGGCGCCGTGGGCTGGGCGGTGCTCGCCCTGTCCAGAGGAGAGAACGTCAACGCGGTGTGGCTCCTGTGCGCCGCGCTCGGTTCGTACGCCATCGCCTACCGGTTCTACGCCCGCTTCATCGTCAAGAAGGTGCTGCGCGCCGACGACCGCAGAGCCACCCCGGCCGAGCGGCTCGACAACGGCGTCGACTACCAGCCGACCGACCGCCGCATCCTGTTCGGCCACCACTTCGCCGCCATCGCCGGCGCCGGGCCGCTGGTCGGGCCCGTGCTGGCCGCGCAGATGGGCTATCTGCCCGGCACCATCTGGATCATCGCGGGGGTGATCTTCGCCGGTGCCGTCCAGGACATGGTGGTGCTGTTCTTCTCGATGCGCCGCAACGGGCGCAGCCTCGGGCAGATGGCGCGCGAGGAGATCGGGCCGGTCGGCGGCGCGGCGGCGCTCATCGCGGTCTTCGCCATCATGATCATCCTGCTGGCCGTGCTGGCGCTGGTCGTGGTGAACGCGCTGGCGCAGTCGCCGTGGGGCGTCTTCTCGATCGCGATGACCATCCCGATCGCCCTGTTCATGGGCTTCTACCTGCGGATGATCCGGCCCGGCAAGGTCGTCGAGGCCAGCGTGATCGGCGTCGCGCTGCTGCTGCTGTCGATCGTGGCCGGCGGCTGGGTGCAGGAGTCGAGCTGGGCGCCGTTCTTCACGCTGAGCCCGTCGGCCATCGCGCTGTGGCTCATCGCGTACGGGTTCGTCGCCGCCGTGCTGCCCGTGTGGATGTTGCTCGCGCCGCGCGACTACCTGTCGACGTTCATGAAGATCGGCACGATCGTGCTGATCGCGATCGGCATCGCCGTCACCATGCCGGTGATGCAGACCCCCGCCTTCACCGACTTCGCCTTCACCGGTGACGGGCCGGTCTTCGCCGGGTCGTTGTTCCCGTTCGTGTTCATCACGATCGCCTGCGGCGCGCTGTCCGGGTTCCACTCGCTGATCTCGTCCGGCACGACGCCCAAGATGATCCAGAAGGAGAGCCAGGTCCGCCTGATCGGGTACGGCAGCATGCTCATGGAGTCGTTCGTGGCCATCATGGCCATCACGGCGGCCTGCGTGCTCACCCCTGGCCTCTACTTCGCGATGAACTCCCCGGCGGGCGTCGTCGGCACCACCGTGCAGAGCGCCGCCGAGGCCGTCACGAACATGGGCTTCGTCATCACGCCCGAGCAGTTGCAGGCGGCGGCGACGGCCGTGCAGGAGGAGACGCTGATCGCCCGGACGGGCGGCGCGCCGACGCTGGCGGTGGGCATCTCCCAGATCTTCTCCGGGTTCCTCGGGGGCCAGGCGCTGCAGGCGTTCTGGTACCACTTCGCGATCATGTTCGAGGCGCTGTTCATCCTCACCACCGTCGACGCCGGCACCCGTGTCGGGCGCTTCATGCTCCAGGACACCATCGGCAACCTGTGGAAGCCGATGGGCCGGGTGAGCTGGTGGCCGAGCGTCTACATCTCCAGCGCCGTCGTCGTCGCGGCCTGGGGTTACTTCCTCTACCAGGGCGTCAATGACCCGCTCGGCGGCATCAACCAGCTGTTCCCGCTGTTCGGCATCGCCAACCAACTGCTCGCCGCCGTGGCGCTCACCGTGGCCACCACCCTGCTGATCAAGAGCGGGCGGCTGAAGTGGGCCTGGGTCACGGCGGTGCCCCTGGCCTGGGACGTCGCCGTCACGCTGACGGCGAGCTGGCAGAAGGTCTTCTCCTCCGACCCGACGCTCGGCTTCTTCGCCCAGCGCGACCGCTACCAGGCCGCGCTCGACCAGGGGCAGTTGCTCGCGCCCGCCCGCACGGAGGGCGCGATGCGGCAGATCGTCATCAACTCCACCGTCGACGGCATCCTGGCGGCCCTGTTCGCCATCCTGATCATCATCGTGATCGTGGACGCCGTCCGGGTGTGGGTGAAGGCGATCAGGTCGCCGGAGCCGCTGCCGAGCACGGAGGAGCCGTTCCAGGAGTCGAAGATCCTCGCGCCGTCCGGCCTCATCCCCACCCGCGAGGAACGGGAGGCGATGGCCAGAGCCACGGCGGGGAGCTGAGCGTCAGGGCGCGAGCCACCGCTCGGTCGGCCAGGTCTCGCGCCTCCAGGCGCTGTCCCAGAACATCCACTCGTACGCCGCCGCCCGGCAGTACGCCCGCTCCATGGCCGCGCGGACGTCCGGCCCGGCGGCGGCGGCGAGCCGGTCGGCGATGGCCTTGGCCTGCTCCACGGAGGCCGCGAAGGCGGGGTCGGAGTAGGTGGAGATCCACTTCCCGTACGGGTGGCCGTCCAGGTCGCCGGCCCGGCCGAGCAGCGCCGTGCCGACGTCCTGGTAGATCCAGAAGCACGGCAGCACCGCCGCCGCGATCACCGGGTACGGCGCGGTGAGGGCGGTCGCCTGCAGGAACGACGCGTACGCCAGGCAGGTCGGCGACGTGGCGATGCCCGCGGCGTCGGCGCCCAGGTCGGCGATGTACCCGGCGTGCAACATGCGCTCGGCGGCCAGCGCGGTGTGCGCGCTCTGCGCGTAGAACGCGGCCTCGCCCGGATCGGTGGCGCGCGCCGACGCCGTGGCGAGGGTCTTGGAGAACGCCTCCAGGTAGCGGCCGTCCTGCACGATGTAGAACGCGAACCGGCCGGGGTCGAGCGTGCCGTCGCCGAGCGCGACGTTGAACGGGTGGTCGTGGACGGCTTTCATCAACTCGGCCGTGCGCTGCCACATGTCGTCGCAGAACATGACGTCCCTTCGCTAGTGCGAACTAGAGCAGGTTCGACGGGTGTGATCTCAGCCCGGCAGCCCGGGCACCCCGCGTCAACGCGCCGACTGTAACACGGGATCAGCCGGACATCTCGGGCGCCGGTCGTCCTGTGAGCCGTGGCCTGGCGGTTCATTCCAAGATCAAGCAATTACTGCTTGATCAACATGTAGGTTTCGGCTGCCGTTAACCCGGCCTGGTTGGGGTGCTTTGTAACGTTCGCTGCCGGTTGACCGTCTTCCGCCCGCGCGATCTTTCCGCACCACCCCCTGTCCGAGGAGACGCATGTCCACGGAAACCCTGACGTCCGGCGCGCCCATCGACGCGTACGGCACACCCCTGATCGACGCCGCGGGCCTCGTCCCCGGAGCCCGCGTCCTGATCAAGGACGAGACCCGGTACGCCTCCGGCAGCCACAAGGAGCCCGCCGCCCGGGCCGTGGTGGCCCGCGCCGCCACCCACGGGTACCGGCACGTGGTGGTCGCCACGTGCGGCAACTACGGCCGCGCGATGGCGATGGCGTGCCGCACCGCCGGCCTGGCCTGCACGGTCGTCCTGCCCGCGGGCTGGAGCGACGGCGGCGCCTGGATGCGCGGCGCCGGTGCCCACGTCCACCTGGTGCCCGGCAGCTACGAGGACGCCGTGGACGAGTCCCGCCGGGTGGCCGCGGACGAGGGCGCGGCCGACGGCAACGTGGACGGCCCGTACGCGGACGCGGTGTTCGAGGGCCACGGCGTGGTCGTCCCCGCGCTGCGGGAGGCTCTCGGCGAGCCGCCCGCGGCGCTGTGGCTTCCGGTGGGCAACGGCACCACGACGATCGCCGTCCACCGCCGGATGCGGGCCCTCGGCTGGTCGAGCGTGATCAACGGTGTGTGCTCCGCCGGCAACAACCCGGTGGTGACGAGCTGGCCCGGCGAGTACCGGATGTTGCCGCCGGACGCCGTCACGGCGTCGGACCACAACCAGCCGCTGGTCAACTGGCACGCCCTGCAGGGCGCCGAGGCCATGGCGGCCATCGCCGACACCGGCGGCGAGGTGTTCGGGGTCAACGACGAGCAGCTGATCGAGGCCAGGGCCGCGCTCGCCCCGTACGGCGCGGCCCCCACCGCGGCCGGGGCGGCGGCCCTGGCCGGGCTGCTCGCGCACGCCCGCTCGGCCGGCTCGCTGACCGGGACCCACGTCGTGCTGCTCAGCGGACGCTGACCGCTGCTGATTCGGGGGAAACGATGACTGCCCTGACCGGAGGCGGCCCCGCGCTGCTCTTCGCCCGCACCAAGGTGACCCGGGACGACCAGCGGGTCTTCGTCGCCAAGCTGGCCGCGCTGGCCGTGCTGACCGCCGTGGGCGTGGTGCTCGCGCTGCGGCCTGAGACTCCTCTGGCCGCCGTGGGCGTGGTGATCCTCGCCGCCATGTACACCCACGCCGTCGAGTTGCAACACCAGTGCCTGCACCACTCGGCGTTCCGCAGGCCCTGGCCGCACCGGCTGGCCGGCGTGCCGCTGGGCCTGCCCCTGATGGTGGTCTACAGCCACTACCGCCTGCGTCACCTGCAGCATCACCGTTATCTCGGCACGCCGCAGGACACCGAGTTCTTCGGCTTCGACACCCGGGCGCCGCTCACCGTGGCACACCTGGTGCGCGGGCTGCTGGACTACCCACGGCTCGCCTCGGTCCTGTGGGAGGTCGTGCTCGCCGCCACGGGCCGCTGGGCGTACGGGTTCGGCGCGGTCAGCCCGGCCATGCGCCGCCGCATCGTCGTGGACCATCTCATCCTGGGCGGGGCCGTCCTGGTCGCGCTCGGCGTCGCCGTGGCCGGGTACGGCGAGTACCCGCTGCGGCTGTGGGTGCTGCCCCTGCTGCTCGCCGTGCCGCTGCACTTCCTCGTGGAACTGCCCGAGCACGTCCTCTGCGACACCGACAGCACCGACGTGCTGCGGAACACGCGGTCGATCAGGGGGAGCCGGCTGAGCACCTGGTTCACCAACGGGAACAACCTGCACATCGAGCACCACGCCGCGATGAGCGTGCCGATCAACCGGCTGCCCGCCCGGCACGAGGAGACCCGGCGCCACGCCGTCCACGTGGAGCGTACGTACGGGGACTTCTACCGCACCCTCTGGGCGGCCCTTCGCCGGCCCGAACGGACTGGTGAGGCATGAGCGACATGCGCATCGCCGGCGCGGCGGGAGCGTCCCCTGCCTCGCCGGAGGTTCCCCCCTTCGACGTGCTCGCCGCCGTCGCCGAGCAGGCCCGCCGGACGCCCGGCGCGCCCGCTCTGATCGACGCGACGGGGCAGACCTCGTACGCGGAGCTGGTGGCGGAGGTGGACCGGCTGGCGGACGTACTGACCGCCTCCGGGGTCCGCTCCGGTGACCTGGTCGGCTTGTGCCTGCCGCGCGGGCGGGCGGCCGTGACGGCACTGCTCGCGGTGTTACGCGCCGGAGCCGGTTACGTTCCTCTCGACCCCGGATATCCGGCGGCCCGACTGGCACTGATGCTGGAAGACACCCGCCCCCGGCTCGTCCTGACGGACGCC
>NZ_POUD01000344.1 GCF_003236395.1 Nonomuraea aridisoli
GGGTGGGGCTCAGGTGGAGAGGTCGCGGAGGGCGGTGTAGAAGGAGTGGTGACGGTGGAGTTCGGCTTCCACCGGCTCCACCACCATCGTCGCCGACACGGCCGCGACCCTGCGGCGCATCTCGCGTTCGAGCCGTTCGCGTTCCCGCGACGCCCCCAACTCCACGAAGTTGCGTGAGGCGATGCCCGACAGCGCGCCCAGCCCCAGGACGGCCGCCATCGCCAATCCCACCCAGGGCAACGTCGCGCTGTCGCCGAACACCTCCAGCGACGGCGGCAACTGCTCCGGCACGAACAACCCCACGCCCAGCCAGGCCAGGCCGGCCACGAAGGCCAGCACCAGGAAGTACTGCCACAGCATGAGCACCCGCCACCACGCCGGCACACGGTCGAGCTGCGGCGCCACCTGGGCGAGGTCGTCCGTCAGAGCCTGGGGCAGCCCGCCGGACTTCGATCTGGCCGCCTTGTGCACGGCCGTGCGCCACACCGGGTGCATCCCCATGGACAGCCCGTCGGCCAGCGCCTGCACCGCGTTGCCGACCTCGGCGGACTGGGCGCTCACCGAGGCCGTGGCGATGCCGCGGATCTCCTTGCTCACGTCGTCCAGCCGCAGGCTCTTCAGCGGGTCCGTACGGAACTTCCCGATCCACCGCGGGTACGGCCATCCGACCCACTGGCTGGACCGTTCGGCGTAGACGTTCTCCATGGCGTCGCCCACCGCGGGCACGCCGACCGCGTCGCACAGCGCGTCCGTCAGGCCGAGGCGGCGGGCCTCGTCGACCGACGACGGCGCCGACAGCGCCTCGCCCAGCGGCATGGACTCGCTGATGCGGCGTTCGATCCGGTGCAGGTCGGCTTCGAGCTTCTGGATCGCGGCGCGCCGGCGGGCGACCGCGGTCGCGACGACGCTCTTGAGGCTTTCGACGCCGCGCCCGGTGACGGCCGAGGTCGGTACGACGCTGGGGTGTTCGACGCCCTCGCGGCGCAGCAGGTCGTTGAGGTCGATGACCAGCTCGGCCAGCTCTTCGGTGGTCAGCCGGTCGGCCTGGTTGAGCGCGAACACCGTCACCGCCTCGTGCCCGGCGAGCTCCGTCACGTAGCGGCGGTGGGTGGAGGCGTCGGCGTACTTCTGCGGGTCGAGCACCCAAACCACCAGGTCGGCCAGGCCAATGAGCCGGTCGGCCTCGGTGTCGGCGAGCGCCCGGATCGAGTCGTGGTCGGGCAGGTCGAGCAGGATCAGCCCGTGGAGCTGGCCGTCACCCTTGTCGAGGGCGCTGGCGCGTGAGAAGCGGTGGCGTTCCTGGATCTGCAGCCAGTCGAGCAGCGGCCCCGCGCCCTCGATGCCCCACACGCAGGCGTGGGTGCGGGCGGTGGTCGGCCTGCGTACGCCCGTGGGGGACAGCTCGAGCCCGGAGATCGCGTTGAACAGCGACGACTTGCCGCTGCCCGTGCCACCGGCGAGGGCGACGACGGTGTGCTCGGACGACAGCTTGAGCCGGTCGCCGGCCTGCAGCAGCAGCATGGCGGCCTCGTCGAGCAGTTTCTTGTCGAGCCGCCCCCGGCCCAGCTCCACCACCTTGGCGAGCGCGGAGAGCCGGGCGGCGAGCCCCGGCTTGGTGGTCATGGTGGTCATCGAGCGACCTCAAAGTTGTACGTTGCCTGGTAAAGGCGGGTTGCAGCGGACTCGTCGGGTATGCCGGCCGAGTCTAGAGCCTGCGCGTAACGCAGCGCCTCCTCGTCGAACAGCATGCCGACCCTCGCCCGCAGGTCGCTCAGCGCCTTGGCGCCGATGCCGCGCAGCGACTCGGCGCCGAGCACGGCGTTGACGAGCCGGTGAGGCACCCCGTCGCCGTTGCCCCCGCTGAACATCGCGACCATGAAGATCAGCGCGAGCGCGTCGGGGTCGAACGAGACGATCTTCGACACCGACCGCTTGGCCACGCCTTCGGTGCGTACGAGCTCCATCAGGTGGTCCTGCCAGGACGCGATGGCCCGGCCGGTGTGGCGGACGAGGTCGTCGGACGGGCGGGCGAGATTTTCCGCCAGCTTGGCGCCCAGCGGGGACCGGTGCCGCCAGCGCGCCGCCACCTCCTCGCACGCCCGGTTGGCGGCGGCGACGATGACCGACTCCAGGCCGGCGCGGATCGCCGCCTTGAACGCCAGCACCCGTTCGGGGGCCTGCCTGGCCGCCCGCCCGCGCCTGCGCAGCCGCAGCGAACGCATGAGGTCGCCGGAGCCGACGAAGTCCTGCCAGCGGGCGAGCACCTCGCCGTGCAGCAGGGAGCCGTTCTTCGAGGCCTTGTCGAGGTCGGCGAGCGCGCCGAGGAAGGCCGCCTCCACGTCGCCGCGCAGCTCGGCCCGGAACGCCACCTGGGCCTCCAGGTGCTTGGCCAGCGCGGGGACACGGGTGCGGAAGCTGTTGAGCACGCCGTCGAGGGTCTCGCGCACGGCCCGCGCCCGGCGCTTCTCGTCGACGGACAGCTCGGCCAGCCACAGCCGCAGCTCGGTGACCTCGCTGTCGGGCAGCCTGCCGTCGGCGACCTTGGACTCGTGGATGACGAACCGGTCGATCTCCCCCAGGCCGTACTCGGTCAGCATCCGGACGAAGTGCTTGAGCACCACGTCGGCGGACCTCTGCGGCACCCGCGACAGGACGATGGCCAGCCGCGCGCCGCGCTCCTTGGCCAGCCGCAGCAGGCTCCACGCGGGGGCGTCGGCGTAGCGGGCCGCCGTGGTCACGAAGATCCACAGGTCGGCGGCGTCGAGCATGCGGTGGGCGATCTCGTGGTGCTCCTCGACCACCGAGTCGATGTCAGGGGTGTCGAGCAGCGCGACGCCCTGCGGGAGTTTCGCCGTCGGGACGATGACCAGGCCGTGCTCGGCGGTGCCGGGGGCTGGTCTGTCGAGGCGCTGCAGGCTGCCGAGCAGCTCGCCCTCCGCGAACCACTTGTGGTCGTCGGGGTGGCAGGCCAGGACGGGCGTGCCCGTGGTGGGGCGGCGTACGCCGGTGCGTGAGACGTTCTTCTCGGCCAGGGAGTTGACCAGGGTGGACTTGCCCGCGCCGGTCGAGCCCGCGACCACGATGAGCGCGGGGGCGGTGCTCGTCCTGATCCGGGGCAGCACGTAGTTGTCGAGCTGGGCCAGCAGGGCCGCGCGGGTCTTCTTGGCCTCTTCCGCGCCGGGCAGGTCGAGGCCGAAACGCAGGCCGGCGACGGTGTCGCGCAGGTTGGCGAGCGCCGCCGTGAGCGCCTCCGCCACCTCGGCGGGCAACTCCTCCTCGGCCACGCCCTCGCCTACGGGCCAGCCCACCGCCGGTTCGGCGACCTCACCGCCCGGAGCCTGCCCGGCCTCCTCAGCGCTCTCCCCGTCTCTGGAACGCCCGTCCGCCACATGGTCAGCCGCGGCCCCGGAGTCACCTTCAGCCACACGCTCGGCCGCTTCCCGAGCCTCACCCCGGGCCGCTTCGTCGGCGGCTTCGCGAGTCCCGCCTTCGACGCGGTCAGCCGCTTCACGCGGCCCATCGTTCGCCTCGCCGATAGCGGCGTCGCGGGTCTCACCGTCCGCTACCTGATCAGCCGCTTCGCGTGGCCCATCGTTCGCCTCGCCGGCGGCGGCTTCGCGGGTGTCGGCCTCTGTCGCAGGCTTGGCTACTTCGCCATCGCCCGCATGGCCGGCGGCTTCGCCGGGATCTCCGCTCCCGGCACGTCCGTCCGCTTCGGTGTCGCCTTCGGCCACCGCCGTAACAGGATCGTCGTCCCCCGTCGCCGCGAAGGTGTCGCTTGTCCTGGTTGTGGCGATCTCGGCGGACTCCTGCGTCGCCTTGACGTATCCGGCGGCGTCCCCGACCTCCTCGACCGGGCTGGATGCGTCGTCGTCCGCGACTGCCTCGGCGGCGCCTGCCTCCCCCGCCTTGGTGGCGGTGTCGCTGTCTGCTGCCGCGGCGAGGCCTGCTTCTGCTTCCGCGTCACCGTCGCTACCGGCGCGCGACGCGGGAGTGGCCTTGTCGTCCGAGTCCTCATCAGAGGCCCCGGGCTGTGCGGACGCGGGCTTCGGGTCGGCCTTGGGGGTCAGGGCAGCCGAAGAGTGCTTCTCCGCGCTCGGCTCGGACGTGAATGACGGGCTCGCCGATGACGGGCGCTCGTCGGACGGCCGCTGCGCCGTGTCCGCCTCGGCGTCCGGACCGGGGCCGTCGAGCGACGCGGGCCGCACGAACAGAGACGGCCGCCCGGACGACTCCTCCGACTCAGCCGTAGGCGACGGACCCACCGACGACGACTGCCCATCGGGTGACCGTTGCGCAGTGTCGGCCTCTGTATCCGGACCGGGGCGGTCGAGCGACGCGGGCCGCACGAAGAGAGACGGCCGTCCGGACGACTCCTCCGGCTCCGCCGGGGGGAACGGCCGAGCGGCCGGTTGCCGCAGCGCGGCCGGTTTCTCGAAGAGGGACGGCCGGCGCGCGGGCCACTCCTCGCCCGCCGCCGAATCGTCACGAGACCCGCCCGGCTCCCCGCCGTCACGCCGCTCACGCGCATCAGGCTCACGCCCGTCGTCGCGTACGGCCCCGGCACGGCCACCGAACGCGGCCTCACTCCGGTCGTCGGACCCCAGCCCGGCACGCTCGCCGGATCCGGGCTCACGCCGGTCACCGGACCCCGGCCCAGGGCGGTCGCCGGTGGGGTGGGGGTCCTCTACGACGTCGGGGCGCGCGCCGTCGAGGTCTTCGTCCGTCACCGGGCGGAACCGCAACGTCTGCTCCCCAGGTGACTCGTGTCGCCCGTCATCCATGGCCGTGTTCACGGCAAGCGCTCCGCTCGAACCATTTCGACCTCCTGGCCGACCCTCACGACGTCGCCGACGATGACGATCGCCGGCGGCCGGATCCCAGCCGCGGACACGCGGTCGGCCACGGTGGAAAGCGAAGCGGCAACCGCCCGCTGGGTCGGAAGGGTACCGTCCTGCACCACCATTACGGGAGTCTCCGGCGAACGTCCGTACTGGATGAGTGCTTCGGCCACTTTTGGCAGGCGTTCGACGGCCATCAGGAGCACCAGTGTGCCGTGGGAACGGGCCAGCGCCGGCCAGTCGACGGTGGACTTGGGGTCGTCGGGCGCCACGTGCACGGAGATGACGTGGAACTCCTGGCTGACGCCGCGGTGGGTCACCGGCACCCCGGCGGCGGCGGGCACCGCGACGGCGCTGGTGATGCCGGGCACCACGAGCACGGGAATGCCGGCCTCGGCGCAGGCGATCATCTCCTCGCCGCCGCGCCCGAACACGAACGGGTCGCCGCCCTTGAGCCGGACCACGAACTTGCCCTGGCGGGCCCGGTCGACGAGCAGCTCGTTGATCGTCTCCTGCGGCAGCGACCTGCCGTAGGGGACCTTGGCGGCGTCGACCAGCTCGACGTCGGGGGCGAGCTCGTCGAGCAGGGCGCGCGGCGCGAGCCGGTCGGCGACCACCACGTCGGCCTGGGCGAGGAGCTGGCGCCCGCGCACCGTGATGAGGCCCGGGTCGCCGGGGCCGCCGCCGACGAGGGCCACGCCCACGGGCTTGGTGCGGTTGCGCCGGGCGTCGACCGTGCCGTCGCGCAGCGCCTCGACGACCGCGTCGCGGATGCCGGCGGCCCGGCGCGGGTCGCCGCCCGCGGTGACGGCCACGCTGATCTCGCCGTCCCGGCCGGAGGCGGGCGTCCAGGCTGCGGAGGCGTCCTTGTCGTCGGCGCGGACGCACCACACGCGCTTGGCCTCCGCCTCGGCGGCGACCGCGGTGTTGACGGACCTGTCGTCGGTGCAGGCCTGCACGAGCCAGGCGCCGTCGCAGTCGCCGACCTCGTACGGCCGGGCGTGCCAGGTGACGCGGCCGGCGGCGATCAGGTCGTCGAGGGCCGGCGTGACGGACGGCGACACGACGGTGACCTCCGCACCGGCGTCGAGCAGGGCGGGGACCCGCCGCTGCGCGACGCGGCCGCCGCCCACCACGAGAACCCGGCGGCCGGAGAGCCGCAGGCCGAGGAGGTAAGGGCCCATGGGGGGAATCTCCCGTTCGCGAAGCTTGTGTTAAGAGGTAAACCTACCGGCTTCGACCATGTCATTTGCTGCGCACGTGTTAACGGCCGTCGAGCAGGGGCTGTCGCGGATCCCAGCGCGGCCCGCCTTCGTCGTCTCTGCGGCGCCTGGCCATCGCTGACAGGGCCTCAAGGATAACCCGGTTCCCGAGGTACGCGGTGATGTCCGCGTGATCATAGGGCGGCGCCACCTCGACCACCTCCATCCCGGCCACCGGCAGCTCGTAGCAGATGCGGCGCACGGCGTCGAGGAGTTGCCTGGCCGTGAGTCCGCCCGGCTCGGGCGTGCCGGTGCCGGGGGCGTGGCCGGGGTCGCAGACGTCGATGTCCACCGACAGGAAGACCTGGTCGCACTCGTCCAGCGCGATCCGGAACGACTCCGTCAGGCATTCGTCCAGGCCGCGCGCGACGATCTCGGTCATCTCGTACGAGCGCATGTTCTGGGCGGCCATCCAGCCCAGCGTCTCGGGCTCGGGCCAGTAGCCGCGCAGCCCGAGCTGCAGGAACCGGTCGCCCCTGATCGCCCCCGACTCGATGAGCCGGCGCATGGGCTGGCCGTGGCCGTACAGGTGGCCGAAGGCGATGTCACCGGTGTCGGCGTGGGCGTCGAAGTGGATCATCGAGGTACGGCCCGGCGCGTACGCCCGCGCGGTGCCCCGGGCGTCGGGCAGCGCGACGGTGTGGTCGCCGCCGAGCACCAGCGGGATCGCCCCGGAGGCGGCGATGCGGTGCACGGCCTCCTCGATCGCCGCCAGCGAGCCCTCCACGTCGCCGGAGTAGCACTCGACGTCGCCCGCGTCGAGCACGCGCAGGTCGCGCAGGGCGTCCACGCGCAGCGCCAGGCTGGGCCGGGAGCCGTCGTGCGGCAGGTAGCAGGCCTGACGCAGCGCCATCGGGCCGAACCTGGCGCCCGGCCGGTTGGACGTGCCGCCGTCGAACGGGGCGCCGATGATCACCACGTCGGCGCCCTCGTAGCTCGCCGGATCGGCGACGTCGCAGCGGTCTATCCCCAGAAAGGTGATGTCGGGGCCGTACATCGCTCCATAACGTGACACGGCCCCATCATCACACGGACTTTTCCGTCACTCCCGCCGAATCGAAGGTCGCGACCTCGTGCATCACGCGGACGGCCGCGCACAGCGTCGGGTGCGCCAGCAGCCCGCCCGTGCCCTCGCCGAGCCGCAGCTCCAGGTCGACCAGGGGGCGCAGCCCGAGGTGCGCGAGCGCGGCGGCGTGGCCGGGCTCGGCGGAGCGGTGACCCGCCACGCAGTGATCGACCGAGGCGGGGGCGAGCGCGGCGGCCACGAGCGCGGCCGCGCCGGCGATGACGCCGTCGAGGACCACCGGCACGCGCGCGGCGGCGCCGCCGAGGATGAACCCGGCGATGGCCGCGTGCTCGAACCCGCCGACCGCCGCCAGCGCCCGCAGCGCCTCACCGGCCTCGAAGGCGCCGGGCAGCGCGTTCACCCGCAGGGCCTCGCGGACGACGCCGATCTTGCGTTCGTACGTCTCGTCGTCGACGCCCGTGCCGCGTCCGGTCACCTCGGACGGGTCCTTGCCGGTGAAGACGGAGATCAGCGCGGCGGAGGCGGTGGTGTTGGCGATGCCCATGTCGCCGGTGATCAGGCAGCGCGCGCCCTTGGCGACCAGCTCGCGGGCCACGCCGATGCCCGCCTCCAACGCCTGGAGCACCTGGTCGGCGCTCATGGCCGGGCCCTGCGTCATGTCGGCGGTGCCGTAGGCGACCTTCCGGTCGACCAGGTCGGGCGCGCCGGGCAGGTCGGCGGCGACGCCCACGTCCACGACGGTCACCGAGGCCCCGGCCTGGGCCGCGAAGGCGTTGGCGACCGCGCCGCCGGCCAGGAAGTTGGCGACCATCTGCACCGTGACCTCCTGCGGCCACGGGGAGACGCCGCGGGCGTAGACGCCGTGGTCGGCGGCGAAGATGGCCAGGGCCGCGGGCTCCGGCATCGGCGGCGGGGTGACGCCGGCGGCGCCCGCGAGGCGTACCGCGATCTCCTCGAGCACGCCGAGGGAGCCGCGCGGCTTGGTGAGGCGGTCCTGGTGGGCGCGGGCGTCGGCGAGGGCCTGCGGGTCGGCGGGGCGGACGGCGGCGATGGTCTCGGCGAGCACGGTCTCAGCGAGCACGAACGGCCTCCTCCTGCGGGACGAGCCGCAGTGCTTCCTCGTATCGGTCGATGACGACGTCCGCCAGCGTCTCACAGTCGCCGATGACCTCCGCGCACCGGATGTCGAGGTCGGGGTGCCCCGCGCCGTACGCCAGGGCCTGCGCCCAGACGCGCTCCAGCATTCCCCCGGCGAACAGCAGGTACGGCACCACGATCACGCGCTTGGCCCCGAGGCGGCGGCAGCGTTCGAGCCCGCCGGGCACGCCGGGCGGGGTCAGCGACACGAACGCGGTCTCCACGGTCATGTAGTCGTAGGCGTGCGTCTCCCAGAACAGCCGGGAGACCCGGTGGATCTCGGCGTTGGCGGTGGCGTCGGTGGAGCCCTCGCCGACCAGGACGACCGCCGTCTCCCCCGGCTCGACGTGGGCGTGCAGGTCGTCGGCCGGCGTCGCGTCGACGGGGCGCAGCCGGGGCCGGGCGCCGACGAGCTCGAGCGCGCGGGGCCGGGAGATGTCGGCGGCGGCCTCCTTCAGCCGCTCGGCCAGCAGCGCCAG
>NZ_POUD01000345.1 GCF_003236395.1 Nonomuraea aridisoli
GGGGAGGGGCTGCTGGAGTCGTACCACGCCGAGCGGCACGCGGCGGCGCGCGAGAACATCGAGGTCACCGCGGCCACCATGCGCTTCCTGGTGCCGCGCACCGTCGAGGAGCGCATGCACCGGCGGGCCGTGCTGGAGGGCGGGCGGGTCGCCGAGGTCGACTCCGGCCGCTTCGCCGAGCCGTTCTGGTACGTCGACTCGCCGCTGACCACGCCGGAGCCGTCGCGCCCGTTCCGCGGCCGGCCGCCCAAGGGGGCGTCGTGCGAGCCCGCGCCGGGCGTGATCCTCCCCGACATGGCGCTTCCCGGGGGCAGATTGCGCGAGTTGTGCCGGGACGGATTCCTCGTTCTGTTGGGCGATATGTGCGATTCGAGTTTGTTTATGCAGGTCTTGGGCAAGGTCATTACGGCGCCGCTCGCCGTTCGCGGGCTCGCGGAGATAGATGGGACTGGCTCGCTCGCTGAGAGGCTCGGCGCCGGTCCGGATGAGGCATGGCTCATCAGGCCCGACTCCCACGTCGCCGCGATCCTCCCCCATGCGGGGCCTGAGTCGGTGGCGGCCGCTGTGAGCCGTGCTCTCGGCGGCTCTCCTGACACATGACCCCATAGGAGGACTGCGTGACTGGCCGTAGCTCGTTTCTGATCGTCGCCAACCGGTTGCCGGTGGACAGGACGATCGAACCCGACGGAACGGCCTCGTGGCGCAGGAGTCCTGGCGGGCTGGTCACGGCGATCGCCCCCGTGATGCAGCGCCGCCACGGAGCCTGGGCCGGCTGGCACGGAGCGCCCGACGAGAAGTTGCAGCCGTTCGAGCAGGACGGGATGAACCTCATCCCGATCCCGTTGTCGGCCCGCGAGGTCGAGCTTTATTACGAGGGTTTCTCGAACGCCACCCTGTGGCCGCTCTACCACGACGTGGTGGCGACGCCGGTGTTCGACAGGGAGATGTGGGAGACGTACCGGAGCGTCAACCAGCGCTTCGCCGAGGCCGCCGCGGACGCGGCCGAGCAGGGCGCGGTGGTGTGGGTCCAGGACTACCAGCTGCAGCTCGTGCCCGCCATGCTGCGCAGGATCCGGCCCGACCTGCGCATCGGTTTCTTCCTGCACATCCCGTTCCCGCCCACCGAGCTGTTCTGGCGGCTGCCGTGGCGCAAGGAGCTCGTCGAGGGGCTGCTCGGCGCCGACCTGGTGGGCTTCCAGCTGCCCGGCGGCGCCTCCAACTTCCGCCGGTTGTGCCGGCGGCTGCTCGGCCTGCCGTACAAGGGGAACGAGATCTTCCTGGACGACCGGGTCGTCACCACGCAGGCGTTCCCCATCTCCGTCGACTTCGCCCACCTCGACTCGCTCGTCCGCGAGCCGCACATCGTGAGCCGGGCCAAGGAGATCAGGATGGAGCTGGGCGACCCCGAGCACGTGCTGCTCGGCGTGGACCGGCTCGACTACACCAAGGGCATCGGGCAACGGCTGGAGGCGTTCGGCGAGCTGCTGAAGGACGGGAAGCTGCGCCCCAACGAGGCGGTGTTCGTGCAGATCGCCACCCCGAGCCGGGAGCGGGTGGACGAGTACCGCAGGCTGCGCGACGACATCGAGCTGCAGGTGGGGCGGATCAACGGCGAGCACGCCCAGCTCGGCTACCAGCCGGTGCAGTACTTCCACCAGTCGTACGGCCAGGAGGAGCTCGCGGCGCTCTACCTCGCCGCCGACGTGATGGTCGTGACCCCGCTGCGTGACGGGATGAACCTGGTGGCCAAGGAGTACATCTCCTGTCACCACGACCTGCAGGGCGCGCTGGTGCTCAGTGAGTTCGCCGGGGCGGCCGACGAGCTGCGGCAGGCCTATCTCGTCAATCCGTACGACGTGGAGGACGTCAAGCGGCAGATGCTGGCGGCGATGCGGGCCACGCCGCACGAGCTGGCCCGGCGGATGCGCACGATGCGCCGCCGGGTCGCCACCTACGACGTGGACCGCTGGGCGAACGAGTTTCTCAACGCCCTGGAGTCACCTGCTTCACAGCCTTCCACGCGTCGTAGCGCTTCTTGGCGGTCCGGTTGACCACGATCTGCGCCACGGACATGCCGACGCCCATGAGCACGGCGTAGCCGATCGCCTCGCCCATGCTCACCTCGGGCGAGTCGGTGTCGACGGGCGGCTCCTTGCCGGTCGCCTTCACCCAGGCGAACCCCAGGACCTTCCTCGCCGCCCAGGCGGTCACCAGGCCGACGAGCCCGCCGATGACCCGCCAGGCGACATCGGGCTTGTCCTCCGCCATGACGATCTCCCTTCCCCTTCGTAACGAACACTAGTCTGCACCGCCGGGCGGGCGGCGAAGCCGTACCATAAGGAGGCATGACTCAACAGCGACTACGCCGCCCATCCATGCCCCAAAAGCCCTCTCTCGATGGCTTGGAGCAGGTATGGGTACGTCGCTGGGAAGACGAAGGCGTCTACCGCTTCGACCGCTCCGCGCCGCGCGAGCAGGTCTACGCCATCGACACGCCCCCGCCCACGGTGTCCGGCTCGCTGCACGTCGGTCACGTCTTCTCCTACACCCACACCGACATCATGGCCCGCTACCAGCGGATGACCGGCAAGTCGGTCTTCTACCCCCTCGGCTGGGACGACAACGGCCTGCCCACGGAGCGCCGGGTGCAGAACGTCTACGGCGTCCGCTGCGATCCGTCGTTGCCCTACGACCCCGATTTCGTTCCACCGGAGAAGCCGGGCAAACGTGAGATCCCGATCTCCCGGCGCAACTTCGTGGAGCTGTGCCACAAGCTGACCGCCATCGACGAGCAGGCGTTCGAGGACATGTGGCGGCGGATCGGGCTGTCGGTGGACTGGTCGCTGCTCTACACCACGATCAGCGACGAGTCGCGGGCCGTGTCGCAGCGGGCGTTCCTGCGCAACCTGCTGCGCGGCGAGGCCTACCTCGCCGAGGCGCCGACGTTGTGGGACGTCACCTTCCGCACCGCCGTGGCCCAGGCCGAGCTGGAGGACCGCGAGTGGCCCGGCGCGTTCCACAAGATCTCCTTCTACGGCGAGAAGGGGCCGGTCTGGATCGAGACGACCCGGCCCGAGCTGATCCCGGCCTGCGTGGCGCTGGTCGCCCACCCCGACGACGAGCGCTACCGGGACCTGTTCGGCACGACGGTGCTGACGCCGCTGTTCGGCGCCGAGGTGCCGGTGCTCGCCCATCGGCTGGCCGAGCCCGACAAGGGCACCGGCATCGCGATGATCTGCACGTTCGGCGACGTCACCGACGTCACCTGGTGGCGGGAGCTCGACCTGCCGACCCGGCCGGTCATCGGCTGGGACGGCCGGCTGCTGCCCGAGCCGCCGGAGGGCGTGGAGGAGGAGCCGTACAAAGAGCTGGCCGGCAAGACCGTGCACAGCGCCCGCGAGCGCATCGTGGAGCTGCTGCGCGAGTCCGGCGACCTCGACGGCGAGCCGCGGCCGGTCTCGCGCCCGGTGAAGTTCTACGAGAAGGGCGACAAGCCCCTCGAGATCGTCACCACCCGGCAGTGGTACATCCGCAACGGCGGGCGCGACGAGGAGCTGCGGCGCCGGCTGCTCGACCGGGGCGCCGAGCTGGCCTGGCACCCGCCGCACATGCGGGTGCGCTACGACAACTGGGTCGAGGGCCTGGCCGGCGACTGGCTGATCTCGCGCCAGCGCTTCTTCGGCGTGCCGTTCCCGGTGTGGTATCCGATCGACGAGTCCGGGCAGCCCGTGCACGACGCGCCGATCCTGCCGACCGAGGACATGCTGCCGATCGACCCGTCCTCCGACGTGCCGCCCGGCTACACCGAGGAGCAGCGGGGCGTGCCCGGCGGGTTCATGGCCGACCCCGACGTCATGGACACCTGGGCCACCTCGTCGCTGACCCCGCAGATCGCCGGCCGCTGGGGCACCGACGACGACCTGTTCGGGCGCGTCTACCCCGCCGACCTGCGGCCGCAGAGCCACGAGATCATCCGCACCTGGCTGTTCTCGACCGTGGTGCGCTCCCACTACGAGTTCGGCACGCTGCCGTGGAGCGACGTGGCGATCTCGGGCTGGATCCTCGACCCCGACCGCAAGAAGATGTCGAAGTCGAAGGGCAACGTCGTCACCCCGATCGACCTGCTGGAGCAGCACGGCTCCGACGCGGTGCGCTACTGGGCGGCGGGCGGGCGCTACGGCGTCGACACCGCCTTCGACGCGGGGCAGCTCAAGGTGGGGCGGCGGCTGGCCATCAAGATCCTCAACGCGTCCAAGTTCGTGCTGAGCATGGCCGAGAGCGACGGAGAGGTGACCGAGCCGCTCGACCTGTCCATGCTGGCCGGGCTGTCGGACGCGGTGCGCGAGGCCGGCGAGGCGTTGGCGGCCTACGAGCACACCAGGGCCCTGGAGGCCGTCGAGCGCTTCTTCTGGGCGTTCTGCGACGACTACCTGGAGCTGGTCAAGGCCCGCGCGTACGAGTCGGAGGGGGCCTCGGCGTCGGCGCACGCGGCGTTGCGGCAGGCCCTCGACGTGCTGCTGCGGCTGTTCGCGCCGTTCCTGCCGTTCGTGACCGAGGAGGTGTGGTCGTGGTGGCGCGAGGGGTCCGTGCACCGCGCCGCCTGGCCCGAGGCCGAGCGTGGCACGGGCGACCCGGCGGTGCTGGCCGTCGCCTCCGAGGTGCTGCGGCAGGTGCGCAAGGCGAAGTCCGAGGCCAAGCTGTCGATGCGGGCCGAGGTCTCCCGGCTCACCGTCTGGACGCCCGACGTCGAGCTCGTCCGCAGGGCGCAGGACGACCTGTGCGCGGCCGGCAACGTCGAGGAGTTCGTGCTCGAACGCGGTGAGGAGCTGAAGGTCGAGGTCGAGCTCGGCTGACCTTCAGCGGTCTCTGGTCACGTCATGGTGCAGGGCGACGAAGAGGGAAAAGGCCTCTCCGTCGCCCTGCTTGTGGCGGAAGTCGTCGAGCAGCTCCTGCAGCCGCCGCAGCAGCTCGGCGTGGTCCTCGGCGGAGAGCCTGAGCCCCAGCCGCATGTACTCCCCCCGCTCGATGTCGGCCAGCCGCACCTCCTGCAGGAAGGCGTCGACCATGGCCGCGCCGCCGCCCGTCACGCCGCTGTCGCGAACGTTGACCTCCCACGACTTGCCGGTGGCGCGGTAGGGGATCTCGGTGGAGCCGCGCGGCCCCGGACGGCTCGGCTCGGCGGCCAGGAAGCCGGTCGTGACCAGTTTGCGCACGTGGTGCAGCGTGGTGGCCGGGTTGGCGCCGAGCCGGCCGGCGATCTCCTTGTTGGTGAGCGCCTGGTCGAGGCAGAGCCGCAGGATGCGCAGGCGTACGGAGGAGGCCAGGGCGCGGGCCTCGGCTTCGGTCGCGGGGCGGCGGCGTTCCATGGACGGCCACCCTATAACTGGTTGATTAATCTCAATCGGTGGTGGAGGGTATGGGCGTGAGTCTCTTACGCGACCATGACTTCCGCCGCCTGTTCCTCGCCGACACCGCCAGCCAGGTCGGCACCCAGGTCCTCATGCTGGCCCTGCCCCTGGTCGCGGTGATGGCGCTGAAAGCCTCGGAGTTCGAGGTCGGGCTGCTCGCCGCGTGCCAGACACTGGCGTTCGTGCTGATCGGGCTGCCCGCCGGCGCGGTCGTGGACCGGATGCGCAAACGCGTCGTCATGGTCGTCGCCGACTGGGCGCGGGCCGCGGCCCTCGTCTCCGTGCCGCTGGCGTGGTGGCTGGACGTGCTGACGGTCTACCAGCTGTACGCCGTGGCGCTCGTGCTCGGCGTGTTCACCGTCTTCTTCGACGTGGCGTACCAGAGCTACCTGCCGCATCTGGTCGGGCGGGAGCGGCTCGTCGAGGGCAACTCGGCGCTGGAGATCGTGCGCACGGTGGCGCAGCTCGGCGGGCCCGGCGCGGGCGGTTACCTGATCCAGCTCCTCACCGCGCCGTTCGCGCTGGCCGCCACCGTGGCCGGCTTCGCCTGGTCGGCGCTGTGCCTCGGCACGATCCGCAAACGGGAGCCGCGCCAGGAGGCGCAGGACCGCCATCTCGGCAGGGAGATCGCCGAAGGACTCAGGTTCGTCTTCGGGCACCGGCTGCTGCGCCGCATCGCGGGCTGCACCGCCACCGGCAACCTGTTCGGGGCGATGGCGCAGCCGATGATCCTGCTCCTGCTGGCCAGGGATCTCGGGCTGGCCGCGGGCGCCATCGGGCTGCTCATGGCCGCGGGCGGCATCGGCGGGCTCGCCGGCGCGCTGGTCAACGCCAGGATCGCGCGGTGGCTCGGGCAGGGGCCGACGATGTGGCTGGCCATGCTGGTGCCCGCGCCGCTGATGCTCGCGCTGCCGTGGCTGGAGGCCGACTGGCGGCTGGCGTTGTTCGTGCTGGCGGAGTTCGGCCTGGGCGCGGGGGTGGTCGTCTACAACGTCACCCAGCTCAGCTTCCGCCAGGCGATCACGCCCGAGCCGCTGCTCGGCCGGATGAACGCCACCATGCGCTTCGTCGTCTGGGGCACGATGCCGCTCGGCGGGGTGATCGGCGGCGCGCTGGGCGAGGCGATCGGGGTCAGGAACACGCTGCTGGTCGCCGCGGTGGGCGGCTGCGTGGCGTTCCTGTGGGTGTTCCTCTCGCCCCTGCGGACGATGCGGGAGCTGCCGGTCGCCGAGGTCTCTCAGTAGTCGCAGACGCCCGTGGGGAAGATCTGCTTCAGCCTGGCCCGCTCCTCGCGCGTCGGCCGCCAGGAGCCGTACAGGCCCTTGGCGATGGCGCGCTCGACCGGCTGGAGGCGGCAGGCGTACACGCCGCCCTCGATCGGGCCGCCCGCCACGATGCGGGAGGTCGAGTAGAGCGGGAAGTGGCGGGTGCAGGCGCCGGGGGCGCGGTCGTCGAGGACGCCGTTCCAGACGTGGGGGCCGGCGGCGATCTCGGTGCCGTCGGTGGCGAAGCAGCGGTCGACGGCCTGCTCGGGTTTGTTGCCCACGACGCCGCGTTGCGGATGTCTCCGGATGTTGGCCATCCAGGCGTCGATCACCCGCAGCGCCTCGGGCGTCTGGTCGAACTCCTCCCCGGCGGGACGCGCGTCGGTGAACCAGATGACCTGGTTGCCCGCCTGCCCGTCGTGGTCGAGCATGCGCTTGCGCGTCGCGAACGACTGGTGCGCGTTGTGCATGTCGAGCTGGTCCTCCAGGTAGTGGCGCCAGTCGATGACCGGGATGTCGATGTCGCCGCGGAACACCAGGCCGCTGCGCTGCACGTTCCTGATCGCCACGGGGTCGGGCGCGCGCCTCGGGGCCGGGTCGCCCAGGTCGGCGTTGCGGGCGCTCCACGGGTCGAAGTCCGCCGGGCAGGCCGTGCGGACGAACGGGCAGCCCTCCTGCACCATGTCGGCCGGGGCCTTCCAGGAGCCCACCTTGGCGTTGACGTCGAGGAACTCCGCCGGCGTGATCACTTCGTCGCGCAACGCCCGCAGGCCGTACTGGACGCCTACGTTCCCCCAGGTCGAGCGGGCGTATCCGTTCTCGTCCTCGCCGTAGACCTTGCGCAGGTCGTCCCAGTGCGTCCACTCGACGGTGTCCTTCACACCCGGCGGGTCCATGCGTTCCCACTCCGGGTCGTCGTTCGAGGTCCACAGCGGGTTCATGGTCAGCGGGGTCAGGCCGCGCCAGCCGTTCACGCACTCGTCGGAGCCCTGCTCGCCGGTGTACGGGTTCGGCACGGTGTCGCTCGCGTTCATGCCGATCAGCGCCGTGCGGTCCTCCCAGCGGGCCCAGCGCGGGTTGTGGTCCATGTAGCGTTCGAGCAGCTCGCAGTCGCCCACGTGGATGGTCTGGGTGACCATGTCAGGATACGAGTACTGCGGGATGGCGGCGTCGATCACCCTGTCGCCGTGGTTCTGGCCGTAGACGTACTGCTGGATGCCGCCGCCCGAGCCGCCCACGCCGACCGTGTAGAGCGGCACGCCGTACCGCTCGATGAAGCGCTCCTTGACCATGAGCGCCGTCTCGCCGCCGAGGATCAGGTTGTAGTGGGTGGAGGTGCGGGTGCCCGAGGAGTGCAGGATCGCGTAGCCCTTGCCCAGCCCGTACGGGTCGAGGGCGCTGCCGCCGAGCGTGCCCTGGTCGTGGCCGATCGCCACGCCGCCGTCGAACCGGTAGATCGCCCTGCCGTTCCAGCCGTTCTCGATCATGGCGATCGAGTAGAGGAAGCGGTTGATGACGCCGCGCTCGCGCCGTACCACGAAGTCGACCGTACGGCCGTCGAGCAGCGTGGTCGTGGCCATGTCGGCCGGGCGTCCCGCGGGCATGGGCTTGAACGTGCCGTCCGTCGAGCGGTAGAGGCGGTCGGTCACCGTGGGGGCGAAGCAGTTCCTGCTCCAGCCGCCCTCCACGCGCATGCCCTGGCCGTCCTGGTTGTCCGCGACGGGCGCGCCGAGCCCGCCGCGCTCCGTCTTGCACACGAACGGCTGCTGGTGCGCGCCCGAGAAGATCGGGCCCTCGATCGGGTGGTTGCGCACCTCAAGACTCTTCCGGTACGGCCCCGCCGTGGCTGTGATCGTGTTGTCGCCGACGTCGAGGCCGGTCACCACGCCCCGCACCCCGTCCTTCGTCCTGCGGAACGCCGCGGTCACGTCCTCGCCGTTGCGCGACACCCTGACCCGGTGGCCCCGGGCCTGCCGGACCTCGATCAGCGCGTCGCCGCCGCTGACCTGGTCGGGGCGGCTGGAGAGCACCTCCACCGCCAGGCCGGCGCGGGGGTCGGCGTACGCGGG
>NZ_POUD01000346.1 GCF_003236395.1 Nonomuraea aridisoli
AGATGTGTATAACAGACAGCTGGTGGCCTCGGCGTTGTGCGGCGGCATACCGGCGGCGGTGATCGCGCTGGGGGTGCGTTCCGGACGTCTCGACTCGCATCACATCGTGGACCGCGCCCGCCGTACGGGGCCGCTGCTCGCGGCGGCGGCGGCCGTGCTGGTGGCGCTGGCGCTGCTGATCCTGCTGGGCGCTCCGACACTGCTCGTCGCCACGGTGACCGCGATGCTCATCGCGCTGGGCGTCACCGTGCCGATCACCCTGCGCTGGAAGATCTCCTTCCACGCCGCCGTCTCCGCGGGCACGGTCGTCGTGCTCACCGACGTGCTGCCCGCGTGGCCGGCCGCGCTCGCCGGTGGAGCCGTCGTGGCGCTGGTGTGCTGGGCCCGCGTCCGCCTCACCCACCACACCGCGGCCCAGGTGGTGGCGGGCGCGGTGGTCGGCACGCTCACGACGTGGGCGACGCTGGCCGCGTTCGGGGTGTGGTGAGGGTGGAATAGGGGGCTCGCCGCCGGGGTTGCCGCGAGCATGGACGTCACGAATCGTGGCCGGGTGCGCGTCGAGCGTACGGCCAAGCGTGTGAGGACCTATCTCGGCGGCCGGGTGGTGGCCGACACCACCTCCGCCCTTCTGGTGTGGGAGGTTCCGTACTACCCCGCCTACTACATCCCGGTGGACGACGTGGACGCCTCCGCGCTCAAGCCGACCGGCGCGACCAAGCACTCCCCGAGCAGGGGCGACGCCGTGGTCTACACGGTCACCTCCGGCACGGCCGAGGCGAAGGACGCGGCGCTGTCCTACCCCGAGTCGCCACTGGAGGAGATCCGCGGCCATGTCCGGTTCGAGTGGGACGCCATGGACGCCTGGTTCGAGGAGGACGAGGAGGTCTTCACCCACCCGCGCGACCCGTACACCAGGGTGGACATCCTGCCCAGCCAGCGGCACGTGCGCATCGAGCTGGGCGGCGTCACCGTGGCCGACTCGCGCAGCCCGCGCATCCTCTTCGAGACGGGGCTGCCGCCGCGCTACTACCTGCCGAAGACCGACGTACGGCTCGACCTGCTGGAGCCCTCCGACACCGTCACGCACTGCCCGTACAAGGGCAGCGCCGAATACTGGACGGTCAACGGCGAGAAGGACCTCGCCTGGTCGTACCGGACGCCACTGCCGGAGAGCCAGAGGGTCGCCGGGCTGATCGCCTTCTACGACGAGAAGCTGGACGTCTACGTGGACGACGTCCTCCAGCCCCGCCCCAAGACCAAGTTCTCCTGACCCGCCCGCCCAGGTCTCGCCGGCCGGTCACACACCGGCCGGCCGGGCTCATGCCGGCGACGCTGACGGAGGTTGCCCGGGTCCTGAACCGCAGGCTGTTCGCCGCGTTCCGCCCATTTCCTGAGGGCCTCAGCGGGTCCCTTCCTGGGGATGTCGTGATGCTTCAGCACCGTCTGGGCGAGCAGGATCGCTCCAGGGAGGTGCAACGGCTGGAGACCGGGATCCGCTACAGCGACAACTCGCGGCACGTGGACACGTACCGCCGGGGGCGGGTGCTGCTGGCCGGGGACGCCGCGCACGTGCACTCGCCCATCGGCGGCCAGGGGCTCAACCTGGGCCTGCAGGACGCGGTCAACCTCGGATGGAAGCTGGGGCTGGTGGGCCGGGGACGGGCGCCGCTGAGCCTGCTCGAGCGCGGCCTGCTCGCCGCCCTTCCGGGCGCAGGCGCTCCGGACGTGGCGGGACACCGCGACCGGGTCGAGCGGGCCGAGGCCGCCGACCTCGGCGGCCCGCGGGCGCTGCTGGTACGGCCCGACGGATACGTCGCCTGGGCGGGCGAGCGTGACGGCCTGGCCGACGCCCTCACCACCTGGTTCGGACCGCCCCTGCGGGGCTAGCCGTCGAGCGGTGTGGAGGCGGTGATCCGGTGGAGGAAGGCGAGGCCGTCGTACTGGTCGGCGAGCACGGTCGGCATGAAGGCGAACTTCGCGGTGAGCCGGTTCGCGACCCCGCCGAAGGCGCGCATGTGGTTGGTCGCCGCCAGCCAGTCGGCCACGGGTTCGGAGCGGTCACCGTCGCGCAGGTCGATCACGTGGTCGCCGGGGTGGGCCGCGGCCAGCCGCGCCTCCACCACGTGCGGCGCGCCGGCCAGGGGGACGCGGAAACGCGCGGGCGATCGGCGGCGCACGATCCGGCCGAACCGCGTGTGGTGCGCGCGGAACACGCCCTTCCCGAACGTCGCCCCGAGCGCGTAATACGCCGCGCCGTGGTCGCGCGCCAGGTGCAGGCCCATCGACGGAACGGTGCCGCCGCCGTAGCGGCCCTTCATGACGTGGCCGTTGTGCGCCCACAACACGATCTTGGTGTCCGGCTCGGCCATGAGCAGGTTCACGTTCTCGGCCATGTGCCGGTCGCGGGCAACGCCGAGCGTCCGCAGGGGATCGGCGTGCCGGAACGGCCTGCTCACCATGTCGGCGAACTGCCGCACGATCCTCGCGTGCTCGCGCGCCTCGGCGGGGCCGTGCGCCGCGACGTGCTCCTCCAGCCGCCGCGCGTCCGCCTCGACCTGCCGGTCCAGCGGCTCCCACCGGGGCCGCGGCGTCGTGCCGGCCAGGCCGTCGAGCGGGTCGAGCAGCTCGGCGGCGTCCGGGCCCAGGCGGGCGCGCAGCGCACGCAGCGCCGCCTCCGGATGCTGCGGGTCGACGCCGGCGAAGCGGACGGGACGCGCGGCGGTGCTGTTGTGCTCGCGCAGCCGTTCGATCACGGTCAGCATCTCGGCGGTGTTCAGCGTCCAGAAGCCCAGCCCGGCCAGCGCCGCACGGGGGTCGCCGGTCCCGCCGGTCACGTAGGCGTCCACGGCCCGCGCCGCCGCGGCGCTGGCCTCGATCGCCAGCGTGGTGAACCCCAGCTCCTCGACCAGGAACTCGGTGAGCCGCCACCTGAGCGGGAAGAACTCCGCGCCGCCGTGCGTGGACTCGCCCAGCCCGATCACGCTCACCCCGTCGAGCACGTCCTTCAGCGGCTCCAGCCGGCCGAGCGGGATCGCCCGCCCGGCCAGCCACGCCGTCACGTCATCCGGCATGCGCGGTGAACAGACGGGTCAGGACGCGGGTGCCGAACTCCAGGCCCTCCACCGGGACACGCTCGTCCTTGCCGTGGAACATGCCGAAGTAGTCGAGGTCCGGCCGCAGCATGAGCGGCGTGAATCCGTACCCCTGGATGCCGATGCGGGCGAACGACTTGGCGTCCGTGCCTCCGGCGAGCACGTACGGCACCGGCCGCGCCCCCGGGTCCTCGGCCACCAGCGTGCCCGCCAGCTCGTCGAAGAACGCCGACGGGTACGGAGCCGCCGGCGCCTCCTCCAGGTTGACGAACTCCCGGGTGATCTTCGGCCCGAGCAGCTCGTCGATCGTCTCCAGGAACTCCTCCTGCAGCCCCGGCAGGTAGCGCCCGTCCACGTGCGCCTCGGCCGTCGAGGGCACCACGTTCACCTTGTAACCGGCCTCCAGCATCGTCGGGTTGGCCGAGTTGCGGATCTGGCCGCGGAACAGGCCGCCCAGCGCGCCGAGCCGGGCCGCCTCCTCGTCCAGCCGGTCGAGGTCGATCGGCTGCCCGGTGATCTCCGACAGGCTCCGGAGCAGCGCCGCGACCGACGGCGTCAGCCGTACCGGCCACTCGTACGAGGCCACCCGCGACAGCGCGTGCGCCAGCGTGGCGACCGGGTTGTCCACCGCCGGGCGCGACCCGTGGCCGGCCACGCCGTGCGCGGTCACCTTCATCCAGGAGGTGCCGCGCTCGCCCACCGCGATCGGGTACACCCGGTGCTCGCCCGAGGCGACGCTGAAGCCGCCGGACTCGCTGATCGCCTCCGTGACGCCGTCGAACAGCTCCCGGTGCTCGGTCACCGCGTGCCGCGAGCCGTAGTCGCCGGTCGCCTCCTCGTCGGCCAGGAACGCCAGCACCAGGTCACGCCTGGGCCGCTCGCCGCGCGCCGCCATGCCGAGCACGGTCGCCAGGGTCATCGCGCACGCGCCCTTCATGTCGACCGCGCCGCGCCCGTGCACGCAGCCGTCCTCGATCTCGCCGGAGAACGGGTGCGTGCGCCACTCGGCCGGGTCGGCGGGCACCACGTCGAGGTGGCCGTGCACGAGCAGCGCGTCGGGGGAGTCGCCGTCGATCCTGGCCACGACGGTGGTCCGCTTCGGCGCCGACTCGAACACCACCGGCTCCAGGCCGGCGTCGGCGAGCAGCGTGGCGACGTACTCGGCGGCCGGGCGTTCCCCGGAGCCCGGGTTGGTGGTGTCGAACCTGATCAGATCCGAGCAGATCTCGGCAACGCTCTTCACGATCTTCCCTTCAGGGTCAGCGGCGGCACCTCGGGCGTCTCCAGGTCGAAGATCAGCCCGTAGAAGGCCAGCTCGGCCTCCAGCGTCGCCACGATGGTCTCTTCCCTGCGCCAGCCGTGCTGCTCGCCGGGGAAGGTGAGCAGGGCCCACGGCCTGCCGTGCTTGTCCAGCTCGCCGACGAACCGCTCCGCCTGGCCGACGTCCACGATCGCGTCCTCCAGGCCGTGCAGCATCAGGCACGGGCCCGACGCGCGGGAGGCGTTCAGCAGCGGCGAGCGCTCGGTGTAGCGCTCGCGCGTCTCCGGCAGCGGGCCGACCAGGCCGTCCAGGTAGCGCGACTCGAAGTCGTGCGTCTCGGCCGCCCAGCTCTCCGGGTCGGTGATCGCGTAGTGCGCGACGCCGCCCGCGAACACGTCGCTGTGCACGAGGGCCGCCACCGTCGTCCAGCCGCCCGCGCTGCCGCCGCGGATCGCGATCTTCGCGGCGTCGGCCAGACCCCGCTCGACCAGGCCGCGCGCCACCTTGGCGCAGTCGTGCACGTCCACCACGCCCCACTGGTGACGCAGCCGCTCCCGGTAGGCCCGCCCGTACCCGGTGGAGCCGCCGTAGTTGACCACGGCCACGCCGATGCCCCTGCTGGTGAAGTACGCGATCTCCAGGTCGAGCACGATCGGCAGGTTCCCCGTGGGCCCGCCGTGCACGAAGATGACGTACGGTCCGGGGCCCCGGGCGTCCGGCGGCGGGTACAGGTGCGCGTGCACGCCCTCGATCGTCACGGCCTCCGGGGTGGGCAGCAGGTCCCGCTCCGGCAGCGGCTTGGGCGCCGACACGACCTCGTGCGCGCCGTCGCCCAGGTCCACGAGCGTCACCTCCAGCGGCGTGTACGGCGTGCCCTTCACGGCCGCCGCCCTGCCGCCCGCCACGGAGACGGTCGAGGCCCAGTGGGTGGCGTCGCCGCCGACCTCGCGCAGCTCGCCCGACTCCGGGTCCAGTACGCCCAGGCGGCGGTGGTCGGGGGTGCCGTACACGACGGCGAGCCGCCCGTCGGCGGCCACCGCGAAGCAGGTCAGGCCCGGTTTCCAGGCCGCGGCGCCGAACTCCGCCGCCATCGGGGTGAGGTTGCGGGCGGGGGAGCCGTCCAGCGGGACAAGGTGCACGTTCCACCAGCCGGTGGGGTCGGTCACCGCGTACAGGCTCGTCCCGTCGCGCCACTCGGCCTGCACGACCGACTCCTGCGGGCCGCCGGCGACCACCTCGTACGCGCCCGCCGTCCCCTCCGCGGACAGCGGGGCCACGCACAGCTCGGTGCCGTCCCAGGGCATGTTCGGGTGGTCCCAGCCGATCCAGGCGACATTTCGCCCGTCGGGCGAAATTCTGGGATTCATCAGGAAATGCTGGGCTTTGGTGATGACCCTGACCGGGCCGCCGTCCAGCGGCACCGCCACCAGGTCCCGCACGTCCTCGATCTCCCTGACCGCCCACACCTCGCCGCGGCCCGGCGGCAGGCAGAGGTCGCCGTACCGGGCCTGGCCCGGCGGGGTCAGCGGCTCGGGCGCGCCGCCCTGGTCGAGGCGGTACAGGCGCTGGTCGGCCCAGTTCGTGAAGACCAGGCCGCCGTCCGGCAGCGGACGCCAGGAACGGCCGCCGTACTCGATGAGCCGGTTGCGCGCGTTCCACCCGGCGGGCAGCGCGTCCACCCGGGAGCCGTCCGGCAGGCGGCGCACCACACAGCGCCGGCCGCCCTCGTGGGGACGCGGCTCGTCCCACCAGACCTCGACGCCGGAGGGCGTCTCCACCGCCTCCACCCACTGGGGGCCGCCGTCGGTACGGGCCACGTCGATCGGTCGAATACTCATGAACTCACCAATTGCCATTGCTACAAGGAGGAAGAGGAACTTCGGGAGGGTGAATGACGTACGCGATGCCGCCGCTGCCCGAGCTCCTGAGCCACACGTGCTCGAACGCCGCCCGCGGGTAGACCCGGCTGACCTCGGCGTCGCGCGGCGCGGCGGGGTCGTTGACGACGACGTCGCCCTCGGCCGTGAAGCCGGTGACGACGAGAAGGTGACCGCTGGTGGAGTAGCACGAGCCGGGCAGTTCGGCCGCCTTGAACGACTGCGACGTGATCACCGGGATCCCGGCCCGCACGAAACACTCCAGCTCCGCCGCCGAACGCAGCCGCGTGACGAACCCCGCCAGCCCGTACCGCCCCGCGTAGGCCACGCCGAACGGCCAGTTGCCGGTGCCCTGGTAGCTCGTGTCGTACGTACCCGCCGCCGCGTGGTCCACCACCGGCGCCGGGTCGCCGCCGCCCACCCACGCCAGCTCCCCGGCGGACGGTCCGCGCCCCCAGAACCCCAGCACCATCGCCACCGAGGCGGGGCCGCACCAGTTGGCGCCGCCGCCGTCGTAGCGCGGGTGGTGCCCGGCGTGCGCGTGCTGCGCGTGCCGCGGCACCGGCAGCTCCACCGCGGGACCGGGCGTGAACGGCGCCGGCTCCGGCGGGTGCAGCGGCAGCGCCGAGGCCATCACGCCCAGCCCGGTCACCCGCGCGCCCGCGCCGTGCCAGGCCACCCGCACCTGGTACGCGGTCACCGGCCGTCGCGCCACGAACGTGTCCACCGCCACGTCGCCGTCTCCGTCGCCCTGTCCCGGCACCGAGGTGCGCGGGTCGCCGTGCTCGGACCAGCGGCCCATCACGTACCACTTCGTCAGGGCGCCCGAGGCGGTCCTGGCGCGCAGCGCGATCTCGATCCAGGAGCCGGGCGCGGTGCGCGCGGTCCAGGACGGCACGATCTGGGTGGCCTCGAAACCGACGGGGTGTTCCGCGCCGGTCCACTCGCCGCCGATCGCCCCAAGTCCTGTGATCTCGGGCACGGCGAAGCGGGTGAAGGCGACGCGGGCCAGATCGACGGTGAGCACCAGCCACATTGTGGTTTTGTACCCCGTGTCGCACATCGGATGGTTTACGTACCGGCGTGATTGTGTCGGTGATCATCTCTATGGTTCGGGACATGACTCAAGCCGTTCAGGCGTACTCGTACGCCGGTCCCTCGACGCTCGCCGGTGGCAGGCTCGGCCTCTCGACCTCCGGTGGCACGGCGTTATCCGGCCCCCGGACGCACCCCAGGTTCTTCAGCGGCCTGCTCACCCACGCGGCGCCGGCCGCCGCCGGGCTGCTCGCCGTGGCCGACGTGGCGCTCACCCGCTACCACAAGCCCCGGCCCGGCTGGACCCGTGACCCGGTGGTGACCTGCGACGGCGAACGCCTCAGGTTCGAGTCGTTCTCGGCGTGCGGTGGCGTCTACGCCCGGCTCGACGTGACCGGGCTCGACGGCGACGTCCTCGACCGCGGCACCACCAACGTCGACGTCAACGGCCCGCTGCGCGAGTCGCTGGCCAGGGTCGGCGGGAGCGACCCGCTCCACCTGGGGGTCGGGCCCGACGAGCTGACCGTCACCACGCTCGACGGCGCGGTGGTGGAGAAGAAGGTGCCGCTGCCGTCGCGGTGGCTGCGCGGGTTCGCCGAGGTGCAGGTGATCGCCGCCGGCTGGGACCTGCGGGCCGAGCTGGCCGGGCCGCACGCCGTACGGTTCCTGCGCTCCCTGCCACGCGGCGCCCGCGCCACCGTCTGGGCCGTCCCGGCGGGCCGCGACCTGCGCCTCGCCACGAGCCCGGCGCCGGGCGCGGTCTGCCTGTCGGGCGCCGGCCGGGTGGCCACGCTCATGCCGCTGCTCAGGTTCGCCAAGGCGCTGCGCGTGTACGGGCCGGCCGACGCGTCCTCCACGGCGAGCGCGTGGGAGGTGGAGCTGCCCGGCATGCGCTACACGCTGGCCCTGTCGCCCGAGCCGTGGCGCGGCTTCTCCGGCGAGGGCGCCGTCCTCGACGACCTGGCCACCGACGAGGCCGCGGGCGACGCCGACGTGGTCGGCATGCTGCTCAACTTCGAGCCCACCGTCGAGCTGGGGCTGCTCGCCGACCGCTCCGGGCTGCCCCTCGACCGCGTACGCGCGGCGCTCACCCAGCTCGGCACGGCCGGCCGCGTCGGCTACGACCTGCACGACGCGGCCCACTTCCACCGCGAGCTGCCCTACGACAAGGAGCAGGTGGCCGAGCTCAACCCGCGCCTCACGGCCGCCAGGGCACTGGCCGCGTCCGGCGCCGTCCGGCTGCTGTCCGGCGACGAGGCCGAGGTGACGACGCGCGGCGGGGTCCGCCGGGTGCGCATCGCCGACGGTGCCTGCACCTGCCCGTGGTGGTTCGACCACCAGGGCTCCCGCGGCCCCTGCAAGCACGTCCTGGCGGCGCGCATCTCCACCCGCACCCCCGCAGAGGCGACCCTGTGACCCCGATGAC
>NZ_POUD01000347.1 GCF_003236395.1 Nonomuraea aridisoli
CCCCGGGAACGCCCCCGCCTGCCACGCGGGATGGGTGAACCCGCCCACGACCCCCATGACGACGCCGAGCACGAACAACATGCCGTACGCCGCTCCGCCGAGGGCCGACTCGGCCTGGCTGCGTTGCTCCATGTCGAACGAGGTTAGTCGATCCCGGCGAACAGATCGTTCTCACGGTTGTGAGGTTCGCCGAGCCCCCCGGCCTCGACGGGCGGCCCCGCGACCGGCGGGCCGGGCACCCCGATGGCCAGCGTGTAGTGCTCGACGCCCAGGACCTCCTGGCCGATGTTGTTGGACAGCGCGAACCAGGTGCCGCGCACGAGGATCTGGGTGGCGTGCGCGCGCATGGCCTCGATCTTGTTGCCGAGCCACGGGCGGGCGTCGATCTCGGTGGTGACGACGTCGTCGGGGCTGCCGAACGGCATGTCGCCGACGTCCTGGATGATGAAGCCGAGGTTGGCCTCGCGCAGCCCCTCCACGCCGCGCCGCATCACCGAGCGCGGCATGGCGGTGTGGTAGAACTTCGCGATCTGCCAGGGCTCACCCACGCCGAACCCGGGCTTGGCGGCCAGCTCGTACGCCCGGCGGGCCACCCGGTGGGCCTGGATGTGGTCGGGGTGGCCGTAGAAGCCGTTGTCGTCGTACGTGACGAGCACCTGCGGGCGCACCTCGCGGATGACCTTGACCAGCTCGCCCGCCGCCTCGTCGAGGTCGGCCTGCCAGAACGCCTTCGGATGCTCGTTGGAGGCGGCGCCCATCATGCCCGAGTCGCGCCAGCGCCCCGGCCCGCCCAGGAAACGGTGGTCCTCGACGCCCAGCGCCTGGCAGGCCGCGGCCAGCTCGCCGATCCGGTACGGCCCCAGCGAGTCGTCGCGGTCGGCGGCCAGGTGGGCGAGGTCGTTCGGGATGATCTCGCCCTCCTCGCCGAGCGTGCAGGTCACCAGCGTGACGTGGCAGCCCTCGGCGACGTACTTCGCCATGGTCGCGCCGGTGCCGATCGTCTCGTCGTCCGGGTGGGCGTGCACGAACAGGAGGCGGCGATCAGTCATAGCCACGAGAGTAACAATGGCGGCGTCCTGGCAGGATTGTGCCCATGAGTGAGAGCTTCCCGCGCCTGTCTGCCCGGACCCGCAGGTTCACCCTCGGCGTTCCCCGGGGCTTCACCATCTCCCCCGACGGCAGCCGGGTGGTCTTCCTGCGGACGAAGTCGGGCACCGATCCGGTGACCTGCCTGTGGGAGCTCGACACCGACACCCACGTCGAACGCCTGGTGGTCGACCCCCGCACGCTCCACCCCGACGAGGAGGACCTCCCGCCGGAGGAGCGGGCGCGCCGTGAGCGCAGCCGCGAGGCCGCCGGCGGCGTGGTGGCCTACGCCACCGACACCGCGGTGACCAGGGCCTGCTTCGCGCTGTCCGGCACGCTCTACGTGGCCGACCTGGCGAGCGGCCGGGCGCACCGGCTGGAGACCCCCGGCCCGGTCATCGACCCGCGCGTGTCCCCCGACGGCCGCCTGGTCGCGTACGTCACCGGCGGCGCCCTGCGCGTGCAGGACCTCGGCACGCGCGAGGACCGCGCGCTGGCCGAGCCGGAGTCGGAGACGGTGACGTACGGGCTGGCCGAGTTCATCGCCGCTGAAGAGATGGACCGCATGCGCGGCTACTGGTGGTCGCCCGCGGGTGACGCGCTGCTGGTCGAGCGGGCCGACGAGGCGCCCGTGCGGGTCTGGCACATCGCCGACCCGGCCAACCCCGACCGCACGCCCGCCGCCCAGCGCTACCCGGCCGCCGGCACGCCCAACGCCGTCACCGAGCTGTTCGTGCTGGGGCTCGACGGGTCGCGGGTGGCGGTGCCGTACGACGAGGAATACCTCGTGACGGCGGCGTGGGACTCCCACGCGCTGTCGATCGTGACGATGACCCGCGACCAGCGCACGATGCGGCTGTTCTCGGTCGATCCGGCGAGCGGCGCCTCGACCCTGGTGCGTGAGGACACCGACCCCGCGTGGGTCGACGTCGTCAGCGGCGTGCCCGCCCACCTCGACGACGGCTCGCTGGTGTGGGTGGCCAACGGCGAGGGCGGCCACCGGCTGTTCGTCGGCGACCGCGCGGTGACGCCGCCGACGCTGCAGGTGCGCGCGGTGCTCGACGTCGACCACGACAGCGTGCTGTTCAGCGCGAGCGGCGACCCGACGGAGATCCAGCTGTGGACGTGGGACGGCCACTCGCTGCTGCCCGTCTCGACCCGGTCCGGGGTGTTCTCGGGGCGGATGGCGGGCGGCGTCGGCGTGCTGACCGAGCAGAGCCTCGAAGCGGAGGGCGTCTCCACCACGGTCGTGCGCCGCGACGGCATGGCGGTGCCGATCCCGTCGTTCGCCGAGCGTCCCGGGCTCGACCTGCGCGTCTCGATCGGCCGTTCCGGGCGGCGCGAGCTCGCCACCGCCGTGGTGCTGCCGTCCTGGCACGAGCAGGGCTCTCGCAGGCTGCCCGTCCTCATGGACCCGTACGGCGGCCCGCACGCGCAGCGGGTGCTCAACCGGCGCGGCGCGTTCCTGGAGAGCCAGTGGTTCGCCGAGCAGGGCTTCGCCGTCATCGTCGCCGACGGCCGCGGCACGCCCGGCCGGGGCACGGCGTGGGAGCGGGCGGTGCTCAACGACCTCGCCACCCCCGCGCTGGAGGACCAGATCGACGCCCTTCAGGGCGTGGCCGAGCAGTACCCCGACGACCTCGACCTGACCCGGGTGGCCATCCGCGGCTGGTCGTTCGGCGGCTTCCTGGCCGCGCTCGCGGTGCTGCGGCGGCCCGACGTGTTCCACGCGGCGGTGGCGGGGGCGCCGGTGACCGACTGGCGGCTGTACGACACGTGCTACACCGAGCGTTACCTCGGCCACCCCGACGAGCAGCCCGACGTCTACGAGAAGTCGTCGTTGTCCGCCGACGCGGCCAAGCTGGAGCGCCCGCTGCTGCTGGTGCACGGCCTGGCCGACGACAACGTGGTGGCCGCCCACACGCTGCGGCTGTCGTCGGCGCTGCTCGCGGCGGGGCGCCAGCACAGCGTGCTGCCGCTGTCGGGGGTGACGCACATGACGCCGCAGGAGGTCGTGGCGGAGAACCTGCTCCTGCTGCAGGTCGACTTCCTGAAGAAGGCGCTCGGCTGACCTTTACCGGAGGCGGCGTTACGCCGGGAAATTTCCGAGTATGTCCTGGTTATGCACGCAGTTGACGAACGCCTCCACAGGACGTCCCCCATCCGTTCGCTCCGGCTGGGGGACGCCACGGTCACGTACGTGCCCGACGGCGAGGTGCGGCTCAAACCGTACGGCTGGCTGCCCCAGTCGACGGAGCTCGACTGGCGGGACGGCGCGGGCTACCTCGCCGACGACGGCAACCTGGTCGCCTCGGTCGGCGTGCTGCTCGTCGAGCACCACGGCAGGACGCTGATGATCGATGCCGGGCTGGGCCCGGTGTTCCGCCCCGACGACCCGGGCAACCTCATGATCGGCCTCGTCCGCGGCGGCGAGCTGCTGGACCACCTCGCCGAGCTGGGGCGCCGACCGGCGGACGTCGAGGCGGTGGCCATCACCCACCTGCACTTCGACCACGTCGGCTGGGCCGTCCACCCCGTGCCGGGCGGCGGGGCGGCCTTTCCCGAGGCCGCGTACCTGGTGTCCGCGCCCGAGTGGGAGCACCGCCGCCTGAGCACCATCGAAAGCCATCGCGTCGAGCTCGACGTGATGGCGCCGAGGGTGCGCACGTTCGGCGACGGCGAGGAGATCTTCCCCGGGGTACGGGCGATGCTCACGCCGGGGCACACCGCCGGGACCACGACGTACGTGATCGCCTCGGGCGGCCTGCGCCTGGTCGTCTCCGGCGACGTCATGCACAGCCCGGCGCAGATCCGCCACCCCGACTGGACGACCAGCGCCGACGTCGACCCCGTCCAGGCGGCGGCCAGCCGGCGCCGCGTGCTGGAGGAGCTGCTGCGGGCGGACACCCTCGGCTGCGGCGGTCACTTCGCCGACGTGATCTTCGGCCGCCTCACCGACACCCCCGCCGGCCTCTCCTGGCAACCCGCCCTCTGAAAAAAGTTCCCTCTATCGGGAAATTTCCGGCAGGCGTAGCTGAGCTCGCCCGCGCTCCAGGCGAAAGGGCTCTATCTGCTGTCGGGCCTGCAGCGGCGGATCGCCGACGAGCTGCTGAAGGCGTTCCCCGGCGAGCTCGATCCGATCACCGCCGCCGCGATGACAGGAGCGCTGCTGGGCGCCTTCGAGCAGGCGTGCCTGGCCAGCGTCCGGCTCGGCCGGACGCAGGAGGAGCTGTGGGAGGCGTCCCGGCACGGTCTCGACGTCGCCCTGCGCGGGCTGCTCTCCGTACGTCCCGAGGACGCCGCCCGAGGAGAGGAACCGGCTTGAGCACGGAAGGGAAGGTCGGCGTGCCACGGCTCGCCCGCGACGCCCGGCGCGCCCTCCGGGAAGGCCCGGCGGCGATCGAGCGGCGGCAGCGCGCCCGGCCGGCCGAGCTGGTGGCCCACGCCCGCGCCCGATCGTCCTACTACCGCGAGCTGTACGCGGGCCTGCCGGACCGGGTCGACGACCCCGCGCTGCTCCCGGTCACCGACAAGAAGACGCTGATGGCCCGCTTCGACGACTGGGTCACCGACCGCCAGGTGACCCAGGAGAAGGTCGAGGCGTTCGTGGCCGACCCGGAGCTCGTCGGGCACCCGTTCTGCGGCCGGTATCTCGTGGTCACCACCTCCGGCACCAGCGGCCTGCGCGGCCTGTTCGTCCAGGACGAGCGGGCCCTGACCGTGGGCGTCGCCGTCGGCTTGCGCGGCGGCGGGCTGTCGGCTCGCGACGTCCTGCGCACCGTCGCCCGCGCGGGCAGCAACCCAGATTTGCTGATCAGCAACCTCGCCAACCGGGTCCAGCCGGTGCTGCGCTACGACCTCGGTGACAGCGTCATGGTCCGGCCCGATCCCTGCCCGTGCGGCAGCCCGCTGCCCGCCGTCCAGGTGCAGGGCCGCGCAGCCGACCTGCTCACCTTTCCCACCGGCAGCGGGGAGCAGGTCGGCATCTCGCCCATGGCCTTCGGCGCCGCGCTCGACGTGCTCGGCCTGCGGCAGTACCAGATCCGCCCCGTGACGGGTCAGGAGGGGCCGCCGTGCCAGCTGCGCCACAGCGCCGCGTACGAGCCGTCCGCCGCCACCAGCTCGTCGTGCGGGCCCAGCTCGCTGATCCGGCCGTCCTCCACCACGGCCACCCGGTCGGCGTCGTGGGCGGTGTGCAGCCGGTGGGCGATCGCGATCACCGTACGGCCCTCCAGCACGGCCGCCAGCGAACGTTCGAGGTGGCGGGCGGCGCGCGGGTCGATGAGCGAGGTGGCCTCGTCGAGCACCAGCGTGTGCGGGTCGGCCAGCACGAGCCGGGCCAGCGCCAGCTGCTGCGCCTGCGCCGGCGAGACGGCGTGGCCGCCGGAGCCCACCTCGGTGTCGAGCCCGCCGGGCAGCTCCTGCACCCAGTCGAGCGCGTCCACCGCCTCCAGGGCCGTGCGCACGGCCTCGTCGGAGGCGTCGGGCCGGGCGATGAGCAGGTTGTCGCGTACGGTGCCCTTGAACAGGTGGTGCTCCTGCGTGACGAGCGCGACGTGGCCGCGCAGGTCGTCGAGCGGCAGCTCCACCAGCGGCACCCCGCCCACGGTCACCGCCCCCGTGCGCGGGCCGTGGATGCCCGCGAGCAAGCGTCCCAGCGTGGACTTGCCCGCACCCGACGGACCCACCATGGCCAGGCGTTCGCCGGGCCGGACGGTGAGCGACACGCCGTGCAGCACGTCGCGGCCCTCGCGGTAGGCGTAGCGGACGTCGGAGGCCTCCAGCAGCTCCCCGGACGGCCGGGCGGAGGTGGCCGTCCGGTCGTCGGGCACGTTGGCCACGCCCAGCAGCCGGGCCATCGACGCCGCGCCGACCTGCAGCTCGTCGATCCACATGAGGAAGCGGTCGAGCGGGTCGATGAGCTGCTGGGCGTACAGCGTGGCGGTGGTCACCTGGGCGAGCGTCACCCAGCCGGAGGTGTAGAACAGGCCGCCGGCCAGCAGCGCCGCCACCACCGGGATCACGTAGCCCAGCTCCACGGCGGGATACCAGGTGGTGCGCAGGCCCAGGGTGTAGCGCTCGGCCGCGTACGAGCCGGCTATGTCGCGGTCGGCGCGCTCGCGGCGCCGCTCCTGCAGGCCGAACGCCTCGACGGCGCGGGCGCCCTCGACGGTCTCGGCCAGGCCCTCGGTGAGGTCGGCGTAGGCGGCGTTCTCGCGCAGGTAGCCGTCGCGCGCCCGGCGGAGATACCACCGGGTGGAGATCGCGATGACCGGCCCCGCGATCAGCATGGGCAGCATGAGCAGCGGGCTGACCAGCAGCAGCGCGCCGATGGTGATCACGAACGTGACGAGCGCGATGAGCGTCTCCGGCACGGCGTGGCGCACGGTGCGCGACAGGGCGTCGACGTCGCGGGAGGTACGGGTGATCAGGTCGCCTGAGCCCGCCCGCTCGACCGTGGACAGCGGCAGGCCGAGCACCCGGTCGACGAACTCCTCGCGCAGCTCGGCCAGCACCAGCTCGCCCAGCCGGGCCGAGGCCATCACCGCGAACCGCACCAGGACGCCCTGCAGCAGCAGGAACGCCGCGATGCCTGCCGCCACCCAGGCCACGTGCACCTCGGCGCCGTGCTGGACGTCCTCCACCAGCTCGCCGAGCCGCCACGGCACGACCAGCCCGGCGACGGCGGCCAGGCCGTGCAGCGCCAGGGCCACGGTGAGCCGGCGCGGGTACTTGAGCGTCAGCCGCCGGGCGTAGGCGCGTACCTGTTTACGGTCGGCGACCGGCAGGATCTCGCGGGCCATGGGTCATTCCTCCCCGCGCGTGACGGTCGCGGCGTATTCGGGTGAGCCGTCCAGCAGCTCGCGATGGGTGCCCTCGGCCCGTACCCGGCCGTCCTGGACGTGGATGACGTGGTCGGCGCGGTCGAGCACGAGCGGGCTGGTGGTGCAGATCAGGGTCGTGCGGCCGGTCCGCGCCTTGGCCAGGCGTTCGGCGATGCGGGCCTCGCTGTGGGCGTCGACGGCGCTGGTCGGCTCGACCAGGACGAGCACGTCGGGGTCGGCCAGCAGCGCCCTGGCCAGCCGGAGCCGCTGCTGCTGCCCGCCGGAGAACTCCCGGCCGCCCTCCGACACCACCGAGTCGAGCCCGTCGGGCAGGGCCTCCACGATGTCGGTGGCGCAGGCCACGTCGAGGGCCTCGCCGATCTGCTCGTCGGTGGCCACGCCGCGGACGTCCAGCTCGTCGCGGAGCCGGCCGTTGAACAACCGGGCGCCGTTGTCGGCCACCAGGATCCTCGTACGGACCTCGGCGAGCGGCAGCGTGCGCAGCTCCGTGGCGCCGAACGTGACGTCGCCGTCGGCGTAGCGGCCGAGCCGGTCGGCGACGGCGATGGCGTCGCCTGGGGTGCTCGCCGCGAGGGCGGTGAGCGAGCCGGGCTGGACGGTGACGCCGCTGAAGGTGTCACGCAGCACGCCGCCGTCACTCCGGCCTGTGCCGCCGGTCACCTCGGGGTCGATGGACAGGATCCGGATGACGCGCCCCGCGGCCACGTGGCCCTTCGTGATCCGGTCGGCGGCCTCGGTGAGCGTGCGCATCGGGCCGATGAGGAAGACGGCGTACAGGTAGAACGAGACGAGCTGGCCGGTGGAGATCTCCCCCGCGACCGCGAACGACGCGCCGACGCCGGTGACGAGCGCGATGAGCAGGCCCGGCAGGACGACCTGGGCGCCTTCGAGCACCGACTCCACCGAGGCGACGCGTACGCCCGCCCGCCGTACGCGCTGGGACTCCTCCCGGTAGCGCTCGGCGAACACCTGCTCGCCGCCGATCCCTCTGAGCACACGCAGCCCGGCGACGATGTCGGCGGCCCGGGTGGACAGGTCGCCGGTCAGCTCGCGGTGGCGGTGCTGGCGCCGGTGCAGGGGGCGCAGCAGCGGCCCGACGGCGGCGGCCATGAGCGGCACGCCGAACAGCACGAGCAGGCCGAGCTGGAGCGAGGTGGAGATGAGGATCACGGTGACGGTCACGATGGCGACGACCGAGCCGGTGCCGCGCAGCAGGATGTCCATCGAGCCGCCGATGTGGGCGATGTCGGAGTTGCCGACGCTGACGACCTCGCCGGTGGACAGGCGCTTGGGCAGCGTCGCGCCGAGCCTGGCCGCTTGGCGAGTGGTCAGCTGGACGGTGCGGTACGCGGCGGCCAGCCAGCAGTAGACGGCCATCCGGTGCCGCATGATCCCGGTGAACGCCTGCACCAGGCCGAGCCCGAGCAGGATCGCCGACCATCGCAGCAACGCGCTCGTGTCCTTCGCGGTGACGGCCTCGATGCCCTTCCCGAGCACCGCCGGCATCAACGCCTGGACCAGCCACCACAGGGTGGCGAAGCCGATGCCGGTGAGCAATGGAGCCGCCTGCCGCCGCGCGTTCCACCACAGGAAGCGGATCGGGCTGCGTAGGTCGGGCAGGCCGGGATCGGCCTCAGGAAGGGAGCGCATAGCCCGTCAACCTTGACAACCCACCCCCACCCCCGGCAAACCATTTTCC
>NZ_POUD01000348.1 GCF_003236395.1 Nonomuraea aridisoli
GACGCCTACCTGTGCATCGTCCCCGGCCCCGGCCGTGACCAGGTGTTCCTGCCCTTCGAGGAGGACGGCGGCCTGCTCTCGGTCATCCTGTCGAAGGCGTTCCTGCTGGCCGCCGACACCGCCATCGACGATGCGACGATCACCCGGCAGATCAGAGGGTGACCGCTCCGGCGAGCAGGTCGTCGAAGTGCTCCAGGTCGTCGGCCGGGCGGTCGATGCCGCGCAGCGGGCCGGGGTCGGCGAGGTGCGCGGCGGCGTAGAGGCGGGCCACCAGGGCCTTGCGGCCGGAGCCGAGCTCGCGCCGCTCCCAGCCGGCCTGCTCCAGCAGCAGGGCGGCCGCGTACACGTCGGCCATGAGCTGGGCCAGCGGATACAGGCGGGCCTCGGCCACCGCGGGGTCGAGCGACGACCAGGCGGTGACGGCCTTGCGCAGGTCGTCGATCCGCCCGCGGACGACGTGGGCCGTGACCGGGTCGTCCGCGGGCGCCTGATCCAGAGCTGCCGTCAGGCGGTCGAGGAACGGCTCGTGGGCGTTCTCGCGCAGCATGGCGCGGCGCACGTCGAGGCAGAGGATGTGGTCGCCGCCCTCCCAGATCGGGTTGACCTGGGCGTCGCGCAGCAGCCGGGCCACCGGCCACTGCTCGATGTAGCCGTTGCCGCCGTGCACCTCGATGGCGTCGCTCGCCGCCGTCACGCCGAGGCGGGCGGCGCGCAGCTTGATCAGCGCGGGCGCGAGGCGCAGCCGCGGGCCGAGGTGCCCGTCGAACACCATCGCCTGCGCGGCCTCGACCTCCACGATCAGCTCGGCGAGCTTGCGGCGCATCAGCGGCTGCTCGATCAGCGGCCGGCCGAACGCCTCGCGCGCCCTGGCGTAGCAGATCGCCTCGACCAGCGCGCGTCTGGCCACGCCGAGGCCCATCATGGCCACGCCCAGCCGGGAGCCGTTGGTGAGCTTCATCATCGTGCCGAGCCCCGAGCCGGAGCCCTCCCCCGCCAGCAGGAACGCCTCGGCGTCGGCGAACTCCACCTCGGCCGAGGCGACGGACCTGGTGCCGAGCTTGTCCTTGAGCCGGCGGATGCGCACGCCGTTGCGGCTGCCGTCGCGCCGCTCCCACAACACGAGGAACGGCGCCACCGCGCCCTCGGGCAGCCGGGCCAGCACGACGAACGCCGAGCCGTTGGCGTTGGAGGCGAACCACTTGAAGCCGGTCACCCGCCACGCGTCGCCGTCGGGCGCCGCCTCCGTCTCGAGCGCCGCCAGGTCGGAGCCGCCGGTCCGCTCGGTGAACATCTGGGCGGCCTCGCCGGAGTAGAAGCCGTTCGCGAAGATCTCCCGCACGCGGTCGCGTACGTCCTCGGGTGCGTGCTTCTCGGCCAGGGAGACCACCATGTCCCCGCCCGTGCCGAGCGCGCAGCCCATGCCGATGTCGGCCTGGTCGAGCAGGTACGTCCACGCGGCGGCGAGCGCGGCCGGATCCGCCCCATTCGCCTGGGCCTCGCCGGCGAACGACGGGGAGGTGAAGTTGTCCTCCATCAGCGCCTGCCGGGCGGTGTGGAACGAGGGCGGCATGACGACCTGACTGAGGTCCCTGCCCCACTTGTCGTACTTCTCCAGCCGGGGCGGGTTGCGGTCGGTCTCCTCGGCGCATTCGGCGACGAGGCCGCCCATCAACCCGCCCAGCCGGTCGAGGCGCGGCTCGGCCCAGGCGTATCCGGCGCCGAGGTGGCGCCGCATGAGCAGGCGCAGTGTCGGGTCGCAACGCCACCAGTTGCGCCCGGCGGCGCCCTGGTAGCGCTCGGTGGCGTAGCGGTCGCTGCGGTCTCCGCGGTCGAACGGTTCGATCAGATACCGACCCATGACCGCGAGTGTGACACAGCCCGGCTCAGAGCGGGACCGCGAAGATCGCCCGCTTGTTGCGGAACTCGGTGAGGCTCCACACCTTGCCGTCCTGCACCGTCAGGTCCTCCGGGCCGATCGGGAACGGCCGGGTCTCCAGCTCGCCGTCCGCGTACACCAGCAGCTTGCCGTTGTGGGAGGAGGTCTCGCCGCCCTGGCTCAGATACCACCGGCCGTCGCGCGACGTGGCGCCCTGGATCTTGGGGTGGCCCATGACGAAGGCGTCGTTGGGCTCGCCGCCCGCCAGGTCGAGGTCCCAGCGCGCCACCCAGCCGTCCGGGTCGTCGCCCCGGAACTCGCCCGTGACGAGCTGCGGCGTCGCGGTGCTGCGGTCGATCGAGACGAACGAGAACCGCGGCCCCGGCTTCACCACCCGCCAGAAGTCGGTCTGGGGGATCACGTAGCGGTAGCCGAAGGCGTGGAACTTGCGGCCGTGGCGGCCGACCCGCTTGCCGTCGCCGAGGTCGTCCTGGGCGGTGCGCAGGTCGAGCACGTTGGCCAGGTCGAAGACCCGCAGACCCCGGACGGTGTCGGCGACGTAGAGCAGGCCGCCGTGGCAGGCGATGCCGCCGGCGTGGATGTCGATCGGCCCGTACGACCCGTCGGGCCCGGCCAGGACGAGCAGGGCGTGCCGGTACTTCAGCGTCTCGGGGCTGAGGAACGTGACCCTGATGCCCCGCTCGCCGGCCTCCGGCTTGTAGTACCAGCTCGCCATGAACACCGGCACGCCGAGCGTCCCCGAGTCCTCGCTGCCGGTCAGGCCCTGCGGGTACCAGTCGGCGGTGTCCTGGTCACCGTCGTCGAAGGCGTACCAATGGCTGGGCCTGGGCTTCATGTCGCCGATCGCCGCGGTGCCGGCCTTCGTCCCCGCCGTCCTGTTGGCCTCCTCCAGCACCGTCTCGACCGGCACGCTCCCGAGCCCGCCGGCCAGCTTGGCGGCCCCCTCCGCCAAGTCGTCCGTCGCACGTTCCAGGGCAAATGGCGTTGTTTCCGTGGAAACCATCCCCGATGCCGCCATAATCTCCTCACCTTTTCCGTCTCTTTACCAGTCTGACGGAAAGGCGGCGATCGGGGCGGCTCATGGCCACAAATGCACGGGCAACCCGGAAAGCGCCAGCTCACGGTAGCGCCGCACCATCCGCCGCCGGTCGCCGCCGAACCGTTCCAGCGCCTCCCGCTGCCACACCGATCCGGTGCGCCGCAGCCGGGTGCGCTGCTCGATCACCCCGAGGGCCCGGTCGGCGTCGTGCGGCTTCACCCCGGCGGCCAGCAGGCCCTCGCGCGCCTCGGGCAGCAGCCGCAACACCAGGTCGGCGGCCTCGAACGCGCCGTCGTCGCCCGGCCAGGACAACTTGGCGTCCAGCCCGCTCATGGCGGCCCGGTAGAAGTTCTGGTACGCCTGCGCGAACCGGTAGCCCGTCAGGTCGCGCTCCGCCTGCGACAACGTCAGCCCCAGCAGGAAGGCGGTGTTCGCGGCCATGTCCGCGCACGACGGCCCGGCGGGCAGCGCCCGCATCTCGATGCGCAGGTGGCCGCCGTCGGCGGGGTCGTAGACGGGGCGGTTCCACTGCCAGACCGTGCCCTGGTGCAGTCGCAGCTCGGGCACGTCGTAGCGGCCGGCGTCGTCCGTCAGGTCCGGGACGATCGGGTCGTAGTCGCGCACGTACCGCTCGAACAGCTCGTACGCCCCCTCCCGCACCCAGTCGGAGCCGAACGTGACGCGCCCGTCCCTGCGCTCGCCCCGCTGCACGTCGCGGTCGTCGGCCGCCTCCTCCATCAGCGCGATCCGCGTCTCCTCCCACAACTGCCGGCCCACGAAGAACGGCGAGTTGCCGCACACCGCCAGCACCGGCCCGATGGCCAGCTGGGCGGCGTTGAACAACCGGGCGAAACGTTCCGGCGGCGTGCGGATGTGCACCTGCCAGGAGGTGTTGGCGCTCTCGAGGATCACGTCCTCGACCGACAGCTCCAGATCGTCGATCTTCACCAGGAACGGCTCCAGGCGCAGCCGCCTGATGCCCCTGCTCATGGCCCGGTAACGGTTCTGGTCGCTCATCGCCCCCAGCGTGAAGTCCTCGGTGTCGAGGGTGGGCAGGATGCCGATCGGCAGCGCTCCCCCGTGCTCCACGGCCTCGTCCACCTTGGTCATCGTCTCCTGGACCTCCGCCGCCAGCGTCTCGAACGGGGTGCCGGACAGCGGGATCGGGGTGAGATTCACCTCGAGGTTGTAGCGGCCCAGTTCCAGCACCACGCGGGGGTCGTCGAGCGACTCCCTGACCTGGCTGTTGCGCGGCAGCGGCCTGCCGTCCTCGTCGATCAGGAACAACTCCAGCTCGGCCCCGATCGTGGCCGGTCCCTGGCCGAAGCCGGGGGTGTCGAGCAGCTCGCGCAGCACGCCGAGCTGCTCCTCCATCCGTTCACCGAAGCGGACGTACTCCTCCTCGGTAAAGCGCTCCTTGTCCAAGTCTCGTCCCATCACCCCCCTCTGTCCGCGTCACCGGATTTGACACCTCACCAGGAAGGCGCCGGTCACGCGGTCCGACGACCGCGGGCGGCTCGCCTTCCCACCAGGCCTTGCGCGACCTGCGGCGACTGGTTCTAAGCTCATGAGATGCGAGCGGTTGCCTTTGACATCTTCGGTGGAGAGCTCGACGTACGCGAGCTGCCCGATCCGTCCCCCGCGCCCCACGGGGCGGTGATCAGAGTCGAGGCGACAGGGCTGTGCCGGTCCGACTGGCACGGCTGGCAGGGGCACGATCCCGACATCTCGGTCCTGCCCCACGTGCCGGGCCACGAGCTGGCGGGCGTTGTCGAGGCGGTCGGCTCCGACGTGCGCGGCTGGCGGCCGGGGGCGCGGGTGACGGTCCCGTTCGTCTGCGCGTGCGGCACGTGCCCGTCCTGCGCCACCGGCGACCAGCAGATCTGCGAGCGGCAGACCCAGCCGGGCTTCACCCACTGGGGCTCCTTCGCCGAGTACGTCGCCATCGACCACGCCGACGTCAACCTCATCGACGTCCCCGAGGACATGGCGTTCTCGACCGCGGCCGGGCTCGGCTGCCGGTTCGCCACCGCGTTCCGCGCCGTGGTGCAGGTGGGCGAGGTGCGCCCCGGTGAGTGGGTGGCCGTGCACGGGTGCGGCGGCGTCGGCCTGTCGGCCGTGATGATCGCGACGGCGGCCGGGGCCCGGGTGGTGGCGATCGACGTCAGCGGCGAGGCCCTGCACCTGGCCGAACTGGCCGGGGCCACCCACTTCGTCAACGGCGGCGACGGCGACGCCGCGGCCCAGGTCAGAGAGCTGACCAGGGGCGGCGCCCACGTGTCGATCGACGCGCTGGGCAGCGCGCAGACGTGCGCCGCCTCCGTCGAGAGCCTGCGCCGCAAGGGCCGCCACGTGCAGGTGGGGCTGCTGCCGGGCGGCGCCACGCCGGTGCCGATGGACCGCGTCATCGGCCACGAGCTGCGGCTGCTCGGCAGCCACGGCATGGCCGCGCACGCGTACCCGCCGATGCTGGAGATGATCAGGGGCGGCATCCTCCACCCCGACCAGCTCGTCACCCGCACGATCGGGCTGGCCGAGGCGGGCAAGGCGCTGGCGGCGATCGGGTCCGTGCCGGGCGTCACGATGATCGACCCGCGGTCCTGAGTTCCCGATATTCGAGTCATATGGTGACTTGTATGGAATACATGCGTCTCGGTAACACGGGTTTGACGGTCTCTCGGGTGTGCCTCGGCATGATGAGCTACGGCGACCCCGCGCGGCAGGAGTGGGCGCTGCCGCAGGACCAGGCCGAGCCCATCGTCCGCAGGGCGGCCGACGCGGGCGTGACGTTCTTCGACACCGCCGACGTCTACAGCCGCGGCGAGAGCGAGGTCGTCACCGGCGCCATGCTGCGCGCCGTCTTCCCGCGCCGGGAGGACTACGTGCTGGCCACGAAGGTCTTCTTCCCGATGGGCAAGGGCCACAACGACCGCGGCCTGTCGCGCAAGCACATCCACGCCGCCATCGACGCCTCCCTCCAGCGGCTCGGCACCGACTACGTCGACCTCTACCAGATCCACCGATGGGACGACGAGACGCCGATCGAGGAGACGATGGAGGCGCTGCACGACGTGGTCAAGGCCGGCAAGGCCCGCTACATCGGCGCGTCCAGCATGTGGGCCTGGCAGTTCGCCAAGGCGCAGCACGTCGCCGAGGTCAACGGGTGGACGAAGTTCGTCTCCATGCAGAACCACTACAACCTCCTCTACCGGGAGGAGGAGCGCGAGATGCTGCCGCTCTGCGCCGACCAGGGCGTGGGCGTGATCCCGTGGAGCCCGCTCGCCCGCGGCGTGCTGGCCCGCGCGGGCTCGTCCGCCACGACGGCTCGGACGGGCTCCGACGCGCGGATCGGCGCCCTGTACGACCCCGAGAACGACAAGGTCGTGCTCGATCGGGTCGCCCAGGTGGCCCGCGACCGTGACCTGCCGGCCGCCCAGGTCGCGCTGGCCTGGCTGCTGCACCAGCCCACGGTCACCGCGCCGATCGTCGGGGCGACGAAGGACCGGCACGTGGACGACGCGGTGGCCGCCGTGTCGGTGTCGCTCTCGGCGGAGGAGCTGGCGTTCCTGGCGGAGCCGTACCGGCCGCGCCAGGTGCGCTTCTAGCGGTCCGAGAATGTCGGGGCCGCCTCCTAAGGTAGGGGCATGCGGGCGAACGATGAGGCGGCGGCGGCGCTGCAGGAATACGCGGAGCTGTTCGCGCTCTGCGGCGGCGACGCGTTCCGGGTGCGCAGCTACCAGAAGGCGGCCAAGGCGATAGCCGGGTTCCCGGAGGACATCTCGGTGGTCGACGTGCGCTCGGTCCCCGGGGTGGGCGAGGCGATCGCCAAGAAGATGGAGGAGTTCCTGCGGCGCGGGAGCTTCCGGCAGCTCGACGACCTGCGGGGCCGCGTCCCCGAGGGCGTGCGCCGGCTGACCCGGGTGCCCTCGCTCGGGCCCAAGACGGCGATCATGCTGTACGAGGAGTTCGGCATCGACTCCACCGCGGCGCTGAGCGAGGCGATCACCTCCGGCCGCCTCGACGGCGTCAAGGGCCTCGGCCCCAAGACCCTGGCCAACCTGCTCAAGGGCGTCGAGCAGCTGGAGCAGTCGGGGCGGCGGGTCCACATCGGCATCGCGACGGCGCTGGCCGAGCAGGTGATGGCGTCGCTGCGGGCCGAGCGCATCGCGTACGCCGGCTCGCTGCGGCGGATGAAGGACACGATCGGCGACATCGACATCCTGGCCGTGGCGCCCGAGTCGATCATGGACGACTTCCGCGCCCAGCCGTACGTCGCCGAGGTCATCGCCGCCGGCGACAAGAAGACCTCGATCCGCACGACCTCCGGCGTCCAGGTCGACCTGCGGGTGGTGCCGGCCGGCTCGTGGGGCGCGGCGATGCAGTACTTCACGGGCTCCAAGGAGCACAACGTCGCCATCAGGGAGATGGCCGTCAAGCGCGGCTGGAAGTTGTCCGAGTACGGGCTGTTCGAGGGCGACAGGGTGATCGCCGCCGAGTCCGAGGAGGACATCTACGCGGCCCTCGGCATGCAGTACGTCCCGCCGCCGCTGCGTGAGGACGGCGGCGAGGTCAAGGCGGCGCTGAAGGGCGAGCTGCCCGTCCTGGTGCAGCCGGCCGATCTCAAGGGCGACCTGCACACCCACACCGACCTGACCGACGGCATCGCCTCGCTCGACGACATGGTGGCCGCCGCCCATGCCCGCGGATACGCCTACTACGCGGTCACCGACCACGCGCCCGACCTGGCGATGCAGCGCATGACCCTGGACAAGGCGCTGGAGCAGCGCGGCCTGCTCGCCCGGTTGCAGGAGAAATATCCCGACATGCGACTGCTGCACGGCACCGAGCTCAACATCGCCCCCGACGGGTCGGTCGACTGGCCGGGCGAGATCCTGCGGGAGTTCGACGTCTGCGTGGCCTCGGTCCACTCCCATTTCGGCATGCCGCGCGACGAGATGACCCGCCGCTTCATCGCCGCCTGCGAAAACCCGTACGTCGACATCATCGGCCACCCGACCACGCGCAAGATCGGCAAGCGCGGGCCCGTCGACGCCGACTGGGACGCCGTCTTCCGGGCGGCGGCCCGCACGGGCACCGCCATGGAGATCGACTCCTATCCCGACCGCTCCGACCTGCCCGCCGATCTCGTACGGCTGGCCAAGCACCACGGGGTGAAGTTCTCCATCGACAGCGACTCCCACGCGATCCCCCACCTGGCGCACCAGCGGTTCGGGGTGGGGATCGCGCAGCGCGCCTGGCTGACGACCGACGACGTGATCAACACCTGGCCCCTGGAGCGGTTGCTGACCTTCTTCGGGCGTTAGGAGGGCCGCGGCTGACTCATCCGGTCCAGGGCCGCAGCCAGCCGCGCCAGAGCCACAGGCCCTCGTGGTCGCCGCCCTTGAGCCGTACCCAGTGCTCGGCGCCTTGGCCGGGGGCGGCGCAGGTGGCCGCCAGCGGCGCGTCCGATGGAGTGAGCTCGGCCCGGGTCGGATTGCTCCCGCCCGGGTCCGACTTGAGCGGCACCGCGTGGTCGGCGTCCACGACGTAATGACAGGTCCGGTCATGAGCCGTGTCCGTCGAGAGGGCGGTGTCGGCGGCACTCAGCAGGGCGGCGCGGTCGGCGTCCGCGGTCGAGGCGGGGGTGAGCAGGGCGTCGGCGGGGGCGAAGAG
>NZ_POUD01000349.1 GCF_003236395.1 Nonomuraea aridisoli
GTTGCTGGGCGGGCTCGAAGGGGGCGCGGTACTCGGGCTCCTGCGACTCCGCCGCCTCGGCGGCCAGGAGGGCGCGGTGGGCCCGGCGTACGCGAAGGACCCTGAAGGTGACGAGCAGGAGCGACACGAGAGCCGCCACGGCGATGTACAGCCACGCCGCCCAGGTCTCCGTCAGCGGCTGCCGGTAGAGGGACAGGGCGTCGGGGAGGCCGCCGGTGAAGGTGGCCACGGTGACGTCGGACAGGTCCGGGGCGTCGCGCTCCGCGGGCGGCGTGCGCAGGGCCGCGCCGATCATGAGGGCCGAGCCGGTGATCTGGCCGGCGACCACGGCACCGCCCGCGTACAGGGCGGAGAACGGCAGCAGGACGAGGCTGCGCGGGCGCACGGCGCCGATCGCGAGCGCCACCAGCAGTGCGATGAGGACCGACAGGGCCAGGGAGAGCGGCACGCCGCCCCCGAACCCCGTCACGACCTCCGGCAGCCTCCGCTGGAACAGCACCGCCGCCCCGAGACACGCCGAGCAGACGAGCGCGGCGAGCAGACCGAGGAGAAGTCCGGGCACCAGGCCGGACCGCTTATGTGACATCTCAGCCCCCAGAGAATGCACGAATTTACACCAACGAGTCGGGCACTTTACTCGAACCTCTCAAAACGTGTCTTTGGAACGGTGATTCGCAGGGCGGGACCTGAAGTGGTCTAAACCAATTTCGGTCAGATAAGGTTCGTGCTGAGGTTTCAGCCCGCCATCTGACGAGGGGATCGGTTCCGTGAGCATCCGCGTAGGGGTCAACGGCTTCGGCCGTATCGGTCGCAACTTCTGGCGCGCTGTCGCCGCCAGCGGCAAGGACATCGAGATCGTCGCGGTCAACGACCTGACCGACAACGCGACGCTGGCCCACCTGCTCAAGTACGACAGCATCCTGGGCCGGCTGCCGTACGAGGTGAAGGCCACGAGCGATGAGATCACCGTGGACGGCAAGTCCATCAAGGCCTTCGCCGAGCGCGACCCGGGCAAGCTGCCCTGGGGCGACCTCGGTGTCGACGTCGTCGTGGAGTCGACCGGTCTGTTCACCGACGCCACCAAGGCCAAGGTGCACGCCGACAACGGGGCGAAGAAGGTGATCATCTCCGCGCCCGCCAAGAACGAGGACGTCACCATCGTCATGGGCGTCAACGACGGCGCCTACGACCCGTCCAGCCACACGATCATCTCCAACGCCTCCTGCACGACCAACTGCCTGGCGCCCATGGCCAAGGTCATCCACGACACCTTCACCATCGAGAAGGGTCTGATGACCACCATCCACGCCTACACGCAGGACCAGAACCTGCAGGACGGCCCGCACAAGGACCTGCGCCGCGCCCGCGCCGCCGCCCTCAACGTGGTGCCGACCTCGACCGGCGCCGCCAAGGCGATCGGCCTGGTGCTGCCCGAGCTCAAGGGCAAGCTCGACGGCTTCGCCATGCGGGTGCCGATCCCCACGGGCTCGGCCACCGACCTCACCGTCGACGTCAGCCGCGAGGTCAGCGTCGAAGAGGTCAACGCCGCGGTCAAGGCCGCCGCCGAGGGCCCGCTCAAGGGCATCCTCAGCTACACCGAGGACGCGATCGTCTCCTCCGACATCGTCACCGACCCGGCCTCCTGCATCTTCGACGCCGGCCTGACCAAGGTCATCGGCAACCAGGTCAAGGTCGTCGGCTGGTACGACAACGAGTGGGGCTACTCCAACCGCCTCGCCGACCTCATCGAGCTGGTGGGCCGCGACCTCTGATGCCGAGGGCGACACGCCGGGGCGCGCGGCAGGTGCGCCCCGGGACGGCCGCGGCGCACCGCGCCGCGTCACGCACCGCCCTCACCGGGCGCATTGACATCGGGGACCTCGACACAGCAACGGGAGCTTGAGCATGCGCACGCTCGACGATCTCGACGTGAAGGGGCGGCGCGTGCTGGTACGCGCCGACCTCAACGTCCCCCTCGACGGGGAGACGATCACCGACGACGGCCGCATCAGGGCGTCGGTGCCGACGATCACCAGCCTCGTGGAGCGCGGGGCCAAGGTCGTGGTCTGCGCCCACCTGGGCAGGCCCAAGGGCCAGGTCAAGCCGGAGTTCTCGCTGCGGCCCGTGGCCCGGCGGCTCGGCGAGCTGCTCGGCCAGGACGTCGCCTTCGCCAGCGACGTGGTCGGCGACGCCGCGCGCGCCACCGTCGACACGCTCCAGGACGGCCAGGTCGCCCTCCTGGAGAACCTCCGCTACGAGCCGGGCGAGGAGTCGAAGGACGAGGCCGAGCGGCGCGCGTTCGCCGAGCGGCTGGCCGGGCTGGCCGACCTCTACGTCGGCGACGGGTTCGGCGCGGTGCACCGTAAGCACGCCAGCGTCTACGACGTCCCCCGGCTGCTGCCGCACGCGGCGGGCGGGCTGGTGGAGGCCGAGGTCGCGGTGCTGCGGCGGCTGACCGAGGACACCGAGCGGCCGTACGTCGTCGTGCTGGGCGGCGCCAAGGTCTCCGACAAGCTCGGGGTCATCGCCAACCTGCTGACCAAGGTCGACCGGCTGCTGATCGGCGGCGGCATGGCCTACACCTTCCTCAAGGCCCAGGGCCACGAGGTGGGCAACTCGCTGCTCCAGGAAGACCAGATCGACCAGGTGCGCGGCTTCCTCGACGAGGCGGGCAGGCGCGGCGTCGAGCTGGTGCTGCCCGTCGACGTGCTGGCCGCGACCGGGTTCGCCGCCGACGCCGCGTACGACGTGGTCGATGCCACCGCCATCCCGGCCGACCGGGAGGGTCTCGACATCGGCCCCAAGACGCGCGAGCTGTTCGCCACCAAGCTGGCCGACGCCAAGACCGTCTTCTGGAACGGGCCGATGGGCGTGTTCGAGTTCGACGCGTTCTCCGGCGGCACGAGGGCGGTGGCCGAGGCGCTGATCCGCTCCGACGCGTTCACCGTGGTGGGCGGCGGCGACTCGGCGGCGGCGGTGCGCAGGCTCGGGCTGCCCGAGGACGGTTTCTCGCACATCTCCACGGGCGGCGGGGCCAGCCTGGAATACCTTGAGGGCAAGACCCTGCCCGGACTCGCCGCGTTGGAGGACTGAGTTGTCACAGCGGAAGCCGCTCATCGCCGGCAACTGGAAGATGAACCTCAACCACTTCGAGGCCATCGCGCTGGTCCAGAAGCTCGCCTTCGCACTCAACGACAAGGACTTCGACAAGGCCGAGGTCGCCGTCCTGCCGCCGTTCACCGACCTGCGCAGCGTCCAGACCCTGGTCCAGGGCGACAAGCTGAGGATCGCGTACGGAGCCCAGGACCTGTCCCAGCACGACGCCGGCGCCTACACCGGCGAGGTGTCGGGCGCCATGCTGGCCAAGCTGGGCTGCACGTTCGTGGTCGTCGGCCACTCCGAGCGGCGCCAGCACCACGGCGAGGACGACGACCTCGTCAACGCCAAGGTGCACGCGGCCCTGCGTCACTCGCTCACGCCCATCCTGTGCGTGGGCGAGGGCCTGGCGGTGCGCCAAGAGGGCGGACACATCGCGTACAGTCTCGGACAACTCGACGGCGCGCTGCGCAAAGTCGGGCCCGAGCAGGCAAAATCGATAGTGGTGGCCTACGAACCGGTGTGGGCGATCGGCACCGGCGAGGTGGCCACCCCGGAGGACGCCCAGGAGGTCTGCGGGGCCCTGCGAGTCAGACTCGCTGAGCTCTACGACGCCGAAGTGGCCTCCGGGATCCGTATCCTTTACGGTGGCTCGGTCAAGTCAGGCAATATCGCGGGGATCATGGCTCAACCCGATGTCGACGGCGCGCTCGTGGGCGGTGCCAGCATCGACGCGGGGGAGTTCGCGAAGATCTGCCGTTTCTCCGATATGCCAGGCTAACTGAGCCGTTCGGGGGGTGCGACTTGACAACAGGCCGTACCCTCTAGAGGCAAGTTTGAATCGTCACGCGTAACAGAGCACTGAAGGAACAGGCATACCGTGGAAATCGGAATCTCCATCGCCCTCATCCTGGCGAGCCTTCTCATGATCCTGCTCGTCCTGCTCCACAAGGGCAAGGGCGGTGGCCTGTCTGACATGTTCGGCGGCGGCTTCTCGTCGAACTTCGGCGGTTCCTCGGTGGTGGAGCGCAACCTCGACCGGCTCACGGTCATCACGGGCGTGATCTGGCTGGTCTGCATCATCGCCCTCGGCCTGCTGCTCAGGCCCTGAGCTAAACAACGTAACGCGTGACAGTGATTCTCCCCCCGTGTCCGCACACGGGGCGATCGAGCGAGGAGTTCATCCGTGGGTAGTGGCAACGCGATCCGTGGCAGCCGAGTCGGCGCCGGCCCTATGGGGGAGGCCGAGCGCGGCGAGGCAGCTCCGAGAGTGCGGGTCTCGTTCTGGTGCGCCAACATGCACGAGACACGCCCCAGTTTCGCCAGTGACGCGGCGATCCCCGAGCTGTGGGACTGCCCTCGTTGCGGCCTCCCGGCCGGTCAGGACGAGGCCGCCCCGCCCGCCCCGCCGAAGAACGAGCCGTACAAGACGCACCTGGCCTACGTGAAGGAGCGCCGGAGCGACAAGGACGGCAAGGCGATCCTCGAGGAGGCACTGGAGCGCCTGCGCAACAACAAGTCCCCCTGGTAGGCACGAAGGCGAAGGGGCCTCGGGCGCACCGCCCGGGGCCCCTTCGCCGTCAGCGGCGTTCGTGGACCGGCTCGCCGTCCACGAACGTCATCCGCACCCGCGTCGTCCAGATCTCCTCGGGCGGCAGCGCGAACGGGTCGCGGTCGAGCACCACGAGGTCGGCGGGGCGGCCCGGCTCGATCACCCCGGCCGGGGAGCGGTTGATCCAGGCCGAGCCCGCGGTGTACGCCGTCATGGCCGTGGCCAGGTCGATGCGCTGACCGGGCAGGAACGGCGTCTGCGCGGTCGGGTAGCCGGCGTGCACCGAGCCGCCCGGCTCCGTGCGGTTGACCGCGACGTGCATGCCCTGCAGCGGGTCGGCGTCCGAGACCGGCCAGTCGCTGCCCGCGCAGAAGCGGGTGCCGTGGTCGAGCAGGTCCTTGAACGGGTACTGCCACGACGAGCGCGGCTCCCCCAGGTAGGGCAGGGTCAGCTCGTCCATCTGGGCGTGGTGGGTGGCCCACAGCGGCTGCAGGTTGGCGGTGACGCCGAGCGCGGCGAAGCGCGGCACGTCGGACGGCTCGATGATCTGCAGGTGGGCGATGTGGTGGCGGTTGGCCGGGTCGGTGCCCGCCAGGCTGTCGAGGGCCTCGCGCACGGCGCGCTCGCCGATGGCGTGGAAGTGCACCTGGAAGCCGAGGCGGTCCAGCTCGGCGACGTACTCCTTGAGCTTGGCCGGGTCGACGTACGACAGGCCGGTGCCGCCGCACAGGCAGTACGGCTCCAGCGTCGCGGCGGTGAAGTTCTCCGTGATGCCGTCCTGCATGATCTTGACCGAGGTGGCGCGGAAGCGGTCGAGCCCCTCGGCGGAGGTCCGGCGGGCGACCAGGTCCTCGATCTGGTCGAGGCCGCGGGTGCGGTCCCACCACAGGGCGCCCACCACGCGCGCCCGCAGGCGTCCTGAGCGGGCCGCGGCCAGGTAGGTGGGCAACTGGTCGTCGGAGCCGGCGTAGGAGCCCACGATGGCGTCCTGCCAGCCGGTGACGCCCAGGGAGAACAGGTGGCGCTGGGCGTCCTCCAGGGCGTCCTGGAGGTCCTGGGCGGTCGGGCGGGGGGTGAGCAGGCCGACGAGGTCCATGGCGCCCTCGTGCAGGACGCCGGTGGGCGCGCCGGCGGCGTCACGCTCGATGCGACCGTCGGCGGGGTCGGGCGTGGCGGCTGTGATGCCGGCGACCTCCAGGGCGCGCGTGTTGACCCAGGCGGCGTGGTGGTCGCGCTGGATCAGGTAGACGGGGCGGTCGAGGAAGTCGAGGTGTTCGCGGTGGGGGAGCCCGCCGGGGAATGCCGACATGTCCCAGCCGCCGCCGTCGATCCACTCTTTATCCGGATTTTTCGCGGCGTAGTCAGAGATCTTTTCTATATACGCCTCAAGGCCGAAAATCTCGGACAAATCGCATTTTGCGCGTTCGAGGCCCGCCTGCACCGGATGCAGGTGGGCGTCCGTGAAGCCGGGCGTCAGCAGGCCGCCGTCGAGATCGACCGTCTCGTGGGCCTTCCGCGCCAGGTCTGCCTCCGGGCCCACGGCCGCGATCACGCCGTCACGCACCAGCACGGCCTCGGCCAGGACCCCGCGGGGGGTGAAGGCGCGGCCGCCTCGGAAGAGGATGTTCATGGGGTCTCCTTATTCGGTCACCCCATGGTCCCGCGCCCGGCCGGTGGCCGAGTCCGGTGAGACGACCCTCACGTATCTGCCTATGTAGGGATAAATCGCAACATCATGCGACGAAGTACGCAATGAAACACATCGTTAGCGGCTGCGTAACAGCTGCCCGGCATGCTCATGGCCATGGGATTCCTGCGCATCCGGACCACGGTGGACGAGCGACCCGGCCGGCTGGCCTCGCTGGCCTCGGCCCTGGCGGCCAGAGGCGGCAACATCCTCGGCCTGAGCGTCCAGTCCGACTCCGACGGCACCGTTGACGAGTTCGTCGCCGACATCCCGGCCCACCCCGAGACCGTGCGCCAGGCCCTGGAGGCGGCCGGTGGCCGTCGCGTCCAGGTCGTGCCCGCGACCGCGCACGAGCTGACCGACGAGCCCACCAGGGCCCTGCTGCTGGCCTCCCGCCTGCGCGCGATGCCGTGGCGGCTGCCCGAGCTGCTGGCCGAGCTGCTGCGCGCGGACGACGCCCGCTGGGTCTATGGTGACTCCGTGAGCGATCTTCCCGACCCGACCCTGCTCGTCGTGCCGGTCGCGCAGCGGCGCGCCGTCCGCCTGCGCCGGGCGGGGCTGCCGTTCACGCTGACCGAGGCGGCCAGGGCGGCCTCCTTCGCCCGGCTCGCCCAGCCCGCCCCCGGGCCGACCGGAGGCGACCGCGCGATCAAGCTCGCCGACGGGGCCGAGGTCACCGTGCGCCCGCTCACGGCGATCTACCGCGAGGCCGTGCGCGACCTGCACGACAGGTGCTCGCCGGAGTCGCGCAGGTTCCGCTACTTCACCTCCATGCCCGCCCTCCCGCCGCGCACGTTCGACAAGCTGTGCGACAGGAGCAAGGGATATTCTCTGGTCGCCGGGCACGACGGGCAGGTCGTGGGGATGGCCAATCTGCAGTTCACCCCCGACCCCGGCATCGCGGAGATCGCCTTCCTCGTCGAAGACCGCTGGCAGGGGCGCGGTCTGGGCGCGGCGATGGCCCGCATGCTCGTGGGCGTGGCGCGCGACCTGGGCTGCGCCGAGGTCAGGGCCACCATGTTGTCCGACAATGCGAGGATGCGCAGGCTGCTGCTGTCCTTGGGCGCCACACTCGGCTACAGCGAGGACCCGGGCGTCGTGGAGGCGCGGCTGCCGGTCGCCACGATGGTGTCAGCCTAGGCCCTTCTCCTGCTCGGGCTCGTCGCCCTGGATGCCGAGGTGGCGTTCGATGCGGTCGAGCCGTTCCTCGATGCGGGTGAGGCGTTCGGTCAGCTCGGAGGCGCCGGGGTGGAGCGCCTCGCCGTGGCGGTCCCTGGGGCCGCGGCCCACCCGGCCGAGCACCCGCTGGCGTACGTCGGCCAGGTCCGCCCCGGCGTCCGTCAGCGCCTGGACCGCCAGGCCCTGGCCCTCGCGGATGAGGCCGAGCAGGATGTGCTCGGTGCCGATGTAGTTGTGCCGCAACTGCAGCGCCTCGCGCAGTGACAGCTCCAGCACCTTCTTCGCCCGCGGTGTGAACGGGATGTGCCCGCCGGGCGACGTGGCGCCGCGGCCCACCTCGCGCTCGACGAACCCTCGTACGTGGCCGATCTCGACCCCGCAGCCGCCGAGGACCAGGGCGCCGAGGCCCTCGCCCTCCTTGAGCAGGCCGAGCAGGATGTGCTCCGTGCCGATGAAGTCGTGGTTCAGCGTCCGCGCCTCCTCCTGGGCGAGGACGACGACCCTGCGGGCGCGGTCGGTGAAGCGCTCGAACACGGGGGCCTCCGTTCGGCTGGGCCTGTCTCCACTATGCGCTAGAAACCCGGTGATGCGGGGTATTTGTCCTGTGTGGATCTTGACGAGGTGGCCGACCGCCTCTACGCGCTGCCGCCGTCCGAGTTCACCGCCGCACGCACCGCAGAGGCCCGCGCGGCGAAGGAGGCCGGGGACGTACGGCTGTCGCGCGAGATCGCGAAGCTCCGCAAGCCCACGGTGTCGGCCTGGGCGGTGAACCGTCTCGCCCGGGAGCACGCCGGCGAGCTGGCCGAGCTGCTCGACGTGGGGGAGCGGCTGCGGGCCGCCTGGGAGGAGCAGGACGCGGGCCGGCTGGCCGAGCTGACCCAGCGCCGCGGCGACGTGACGGCCCGGGTGGGGCGGCTGGCCCGGCAGTCCGGCGACCTGTCGCCCGCGGCCGGGACCGAGGTGGACCAGACCCTCGACGCCGCCGTGGTGGACGCGGGAGCGGCCGAGGAGGTCCGCCGCGGCCGGTTGGCCAAGCCGCTGCACTACAGCGGCTTCGCCCCGGCCCCCGTCCCG
>NZ_POUD01000034.1 GCF_003236395.1 Nonomuraea aridisoli
GCCGTGGTGGTGGGCACGGTCGTGGTGCTGGCCGTCCTCGTCCCCCTGGGACTGGTGGCGTGGCGGGACGAGGGCACCACCGCGGCCTGGGACGGCAGCGGCCCCATGCCGAGCTGGGGCGACGGCGGCTTCGCCACCGCCGAGGAAGGAGACCCGCTGTTCGCCTGGGAGGACGGCTACCGCGAGCGGACGGCGCCGCCGAGCGACGGGACCCGCCACGCCGACGTGATCGGCGACCGGCGTACGGCCGACCCGTGCGCCCTGCTGAGACCTGTCACGCTGGGCAGGTTCGGCCCCGCCGGGCTCGACCCCGACCTCGGCAACTTCGACCGCTGTCACGTTCTCATCCGCCCCCCGGACGGCCCGGTCGTGGACGTCGAGGTCGGCTTCGACCTCGACCCTCCGCCCGAGCAGGCGCCCCCGAAACGGGTGACGGGCGACGTCGCCGTCGTCGAGGGCCCCGCCCAGAGTCACGCCTGCACCCGGACGCTCACCGTGGCCGGCGTCACCGGCGCCACCATCACCATCACGGCGGAACGCGACGGATCGGGCACCGCCCCCCTGTGCGAGATCGCCGACGCGGCGACCGGCGACGCCGCGAACGCGCTCGACCAGGGCGTGATCGCCCGCCGCCCCGCTCCCCCGGCCCACTCGCTGGCGCACCGGGACGCCTGCACCCTGCTCGACGCGCAGTCCCTCGAGGTCGTCCCCGGCGTCGACGCCGCCGCCCCGGACCGCGGCTTCGGCGGGTGGGGCTGCGGCTGGGCGAGCACCACCGGCGACGTCCGGGTCACCCTCGGGTTCCACCGGGGGCCGCCGCCCGACGCGGCGGGCGGCGCGTCCACGCAGGTCAACGGCTTTCGCGCTTTCGTCCGCCCGGACGGCGACGGAGACGAGACGTGCCTGGTGGAGGTGCCCTACCGTTCGTACGCGGGACGCGCGGGCCAGACCGCGGCCGAGTCGCTGCGCCTGGTGACGAGCGGTTCGCTGCCGGAGGATGAGCTGTGCCGGATGGCCGCCGGCCTGGCCGGTTCGGCCGCCGCCCGGCTGCCCCGCCCGTGAGCGACGATGACCGGCCCTGACAGCCTCGCCCGTGGCGCCGCGCCCGCCCCCGCGGGCACCCTGCACGTGCGCACGGTCTACGGCGGCGTCGAGGCGCCCCCGGAGCCCGGCGCGACGGTCAGGTTCGGGCGCGGCGGGCGGCCCGGCGTGGACGTGTGCGTGGGCGAGGACGACCTGTGGGTGAGCCGCAGGCACGGCGAGCTTTTCCACCGCAGGCGCCGCTGGTGGCTGCGGAACACCGGCCGCCAGCTCCTGCGCCTGCCGCGCGGCCGGCTGATGCACGCGACGACCGAGCCGGTGCCGCTGGCCGAGGGGTACACGCCGGTGTTCGTGCGCGGCTCGGGCTTCCGGGAGCACCTGGTCGAGCTGTACGTCACGGGCCACGACGACCAACGCGTCCCGCGCCGGCGCGCCGTCACGCTCCCGCCGCGCAGGTGGCCGCTCGACGACGACGAACGCCTCCTGCTGGTGGTCCTCGGCCAGCGCTACCTGCTGTACGAGGAGGTGCCGCGCCCGCTGTCGTACCGGCAGGCCACCGAGCAGCTCGCCTACCTCAGGCCCGGCGACGACTGGCGGGAGCGCCGGATCGAGCACCGGATCGAGTGCGTGCGCCGCCGCCTGCACGCCGGCGGCTTCCCGTACCCGCTGACGCACGACAAGTCGGCGGGCGGCCCCTCCGGCGACCTGCTGCACAACCTGCTGCGGGGGCTGGTGGAGTCGACCACGCTCGTCCCGCCCGACCTCGAACTGCTGGAGGACGGCCCATGACGCTCAGGCCGGCTCGCGCAGCACGAACCCGGCCCCGCGTACGGCGTGCAACATGCGCGGCCGCCCGCCGGCCTCCAGCTTGCGCCGCAGATGGACGGCGAGCGCGTCCACGGCGTTCGCGGTGACCTCGAAGTCGTAGCCCCACACGCGTTCCAGCAGCAGCGGCCGGGACATCACGATGCCGGTATTGCGCGCCAGCTCCTCCAGCAGGCGGAACTCCCGCCGCGTCACCTCGATCTCCCGGCCGTCGAGGGTGACCCGGCGGGCGGCGGGGTCGACGGTCAGCGGCCCGACGCTGACCGCGGCGCCGGAGGCGGGGCCGTTGCGGCGCAGGAGGGCGCGCAGGCGCAGGGCCAGCTCGTACAGGTCGAACGGTTTGACCACGAAGTCGTCGGCGCCGGCGGCGAGCGCGGCGGCGCGTTCCTCCACCTCGTCGCGGTCGGACAGCACGAGGACCGGCGCCTGCGTGCCGGCCGCGCGTAATCGCCGGCAGACCTCGACGCCCGACATGCCGGGCATCGAGAGGTCCAGCACGAACGCGTCCGGCCGTACCCGGTCGAAGCTCTCCAGAGCGCGCGGCCCGGACCCGGCGGTGTCGACGGCGAAGCCCTCCAGCCGCAGCCCGCGCCACAAGGCCCGCTGGATCGTCTGGTCGTCGTCCACGGCGAGGATCCGGTACGCGGTCATGGCGGGCTCCTCAGGCGGCGGCACGGCCGCACTATGTCCGACTCATGGGGATTGTAAGTCGATCAGCCTGCCGGGTTCATCGGGTGTCGCGGCGCAGGGGGTGGTCGTCCGGGATCTGGACGAGGACGATGCGATGGCCGTCGGGGTCGGCGATCCAGAGCTCCACCAGGCCCCACGGCTCCGTGCGGGCCTCGCGCAGCACGGTGACGCCGGCCTTGGTGAGCCGTTCCTCCTCGGCGGAGACGTCGCGTACCTGCAGCCAGAGCGCCACCGCGGCGGCGGGGCCGTCGTCGGACCGGCCGGACAGCTCCAGGAACCCGTGCCCGAGGAAGAAGACCACGCCGGGCTGATCGGGCGGCCCGAACTCGCGGTAGACGGCGAGGCCCAGCGTGTCGGCGTAGAAGCGGCGGCTGCGCGCCGGGTCACGGGGACGCAGCAGCACGCGGCTGCTCAGGACTTCCATGCCGGACCTGTTCCCCGGCCCCGCGCCGGGGAATCAGCGGGGCCGGTCGACGCGGTCGCTGCACCAGGCCGAGCGGCTCACCGTCGAGGAGGGCGAGGAAGTCCTCCGACGGTTCCTCGCCCCTGGCGGCCGGCCCGAAGTCGCGCGCCACCGCCTCCGCCGAGGTCTCGTGGTTCCACCACCGCGCCACGTGCGGTTGCTCCAGCCACGTCCGCAGCAGCGGGAAGTCCGTCTCGCGGGCCCTGCGCCAGGTGATCACCATGCAGAGGTACCGCGGCCGGCCGATCGCCGCAAGGACGGCGATCGACCGGCCGCGACGTCACACGACCGGTCGCGACGTCACACGACCGCGCCCGTGCCGCGAGGAGCCCGGGCGGTACGGGGCCGGGCGGGCTCGGGCGGCGGGCGGCGGTCGAAGCGGGCGAGCACGATCGCCAGCGGACCGGCCACGAACGCCGACGACAACGTCCCGAACACGATGCCCGCCACCAGCGCGATCGCGAAGTCGCGCAACGAGTCGCCGCCGAACACGGTCAGCGCCATCAGGATGAACAGCGCCCCGAGACCGGTGTTGACGGTCCGCGGCATGGTCTCCAGGATCGCGCCGTTCACCGCCGCCGCGAACGGCTCCCGGCGGCGGGCCGCCCACAGCTCCCTGACCCGGTCGAAGACCACCACCTTGTCGTTGACCGAGTAACCGATGACGGTCAGCATCGCGGCCAGGAACACCCCGTCGACGGGCTTGCCCAGCCAGGCGAACAGCCCCACGACCAGCGACGCGTCCACGACGAGCGCGAGCACCGCCGCCGCGCCGAACGTCCACCGGAAGCGCACGGCCAGGTAGAGCAGCTGCATCGCCACCGCCACGCCGAGCGCGATGAGCGCGTTGCGGCGCAGCTCCTCGCCGAGGGTGGGGCCGATGAACTCCTCACGCTGCTTCGTCACCTCACCCGCCTGGCGTTCGAGCTCCTGCTCGATCCTGGCCACCTCCTCCAGCCCGACGCCGGCGGCGCGTACGGAGACCACGTCGCCGGTGGACTGCACGACCGCCGCCGGCACTCCGGCCCGCGTGACCGCCTGGCTCGCGACGTCGGCGGCGACGGGCCGTGCGGTGCCGAACTCCACGAGCCGCCCGCCGGTGAACTCGACGCCGAAGTTCAGCCCGCGGACGAGCAGGCCGGCCACGGCGACCGCGGCCAGCCCGCCGGCGACCGCCAGCCACAGCGTGCGGCGCCGCATGAGCTGCGGGTTCCTGCGCGCGAGCCACGTCCGGACGGTCCCGGTCGAGGCGAGGCCGGACAGGCGCGGCCCCACCCGGCCCATGACGGCGTGCGTGAGCACCCGGGTGATCAGCATGGCCGACACGAGCGAGGCCAGCACACCGACGGCCAGCGTCACGCCGAACCCCTTGACCGGCCCGGACGCCAGCCAGAACAGCAGCCCGGCCGCGATCAGGGTGGTGACGTTGGAGTCCGCGACGGCGCTCCACGCCTTCCTGAACCCCTGGCCGAGCGCCGCCCGCAGGCCGCGCCGGGGCGCCTTTCCGTACTCTTCCCTGGTGCGTTCGAAGACCAGGACGTTGGCGTCGATCGCCATGCCGATCGCCAGCACGAACCCGGCCAGTCCCGGCAACGTGAACGTCGCGCCCATGGCCACCAGGGCCGCGTACGAGATGAGGCCGTAGCAGACGAGCGCGACCACCGACAGCAGCCCGGCCAGGCGGTAGACGGCGACGATGAACACGGCGGTCAGGATCAGCCCCGCGACCGCCGCCTTGGCGCTGGCCTCGATGGCCTCCTCACCCAGGGTCGGGCCGACCGTGCGCTGCGAGACCAGGTCGAGCGGCACCGGCAGCGCGCCGCCCTTGATCAGCACCGCCAGGTCGCGGGCCTCCTGGTGGGTGAAGGAGCCGGTGATCTCGGAGCTGCCGCCCGGGATCCCGCTGCCGCAGGCGATGGACGAGTCGACCGGCGGCGAGGAGATGATCTCCTGGTCGAGCACGATGACGACGCGGCGGCGCGGGTCGTCGTACGGGTGGCAGGCCGCCTCGGCGGTGAGCTTCCGCCAGGGCCCTTCCTCGCGGAAGTCGAGCCCGACGAACCAGCCGGGACCGCGCTGCGGGTCGCTGCGTTCGGCGGCGTCGCGGACGCCGTCGCCGGTGATGGCCGCCGGGCCGAGCCGCAGCCACCCGCCCATGTCGTCGGGCAGTGCGCCCTCCTCCCCTTGCCTGGCGGCGCCGAGCACGGGGTGGAACGCGAGCTGCGCGGTACGGCCGATGACCTCGGCCGCCTGCCGCGGGTCGAGCACGCCGGGCAGCTGGACGATGATCCGCCGCTCGCCGGAGCGGGCCAGGGTGGGATCGACCACGCCGAGGGCGTCCGCCCGCTGGCGCAGCACGCCGAGGGCGCGGTCGGTGGCGGCCGCGTCGGCCTTGACGGTCGGCGAGTCTCTCGTCTCGAAGACGAGCTCGGTGCCGCCCCGCAGGTCAAGACCGAGCCGGGGAGCGGCGGAAAGGGTCGCGATGATCGATATCGCGGTGACGGCACACGCCGCCACCGCACGCCAAAAGGGCGCACGGAACATGGAAAAGCCTCCACAGGCTGGGACGTGCGAGAAGAGTCGTCAGAACCCTGTGGAGGGAGGAGCGCGCGCCGCGGCCGCAGAGGGCGCCCGCACGGTCGGCCCCTCACCGGCCGCCGCCGGTACGACCACCGCCCACGGCGCCCGGTACCCGGCGACCCCGCCGCCGAGCACCCCCGCCGCCGCAGGCCCGGCGAGCCCGTACGCGCCGGCCCAGGCGCGGGCGTCGGGCGCCTGGTGCGGCACCTGCCGCACCCCGGAGTGCGCCTGCTGCCGGGGGGCGTCCGGCGCCCCGGCGGTCTGCGGCGTCGGCCGCACGACGGTCTGCGGCCCGGCCTGCGCGGTGGAGACCTGGCGGACGACCTGCGGGACGACCTGGGCCTGCGCGCCGACCGGCAGGAACCAGGACAGGACGAGCAGGAACGCGGCAGACCACCGAGCCCGCACGTCACCCTCCTCCCGCCCGACTGCGGCCGCCCGGCGAGCAGCGGCCTTTCCCGAGACCCTAGACGCCGCCGGCCCCCCACCGCACGTCCTGCGGCGTTCCGGCGCGTCCGCGCTCCGGATTCGGTGCGGGTGGGTGGGGTAGGCGGAGGGCGAGAGGTGGCTGAGGGGGATGACGAAGCTGGTCGAGGAGAGTCCCTACCGGTGGCGGATCGAGCCGGAAGGGGCGATGCGGGTGCCCGGGGTCGTGTTCGCGAGCCGGGAGCTGCTGGGCGAGGACCAGGCGCTCGGCCAGGTCGCGGCGGTGGCCACGCTGCCGGGGATCGTCGAGGCGTCGTACGCGATGCCGGACATGCACTGGGGTTACGGGTTTCCCATCGGCGGGGTGGCGGCCACCGACGTCGAGGAGGACGGGGTGGTGTCGCCGGGCGGGGTGGGGTTCGACATCTCGTGCGGCGTCCGGCTGCTGATGTCCGGGCTGGACGTCGAGCGGCTGCGGCCGTGCCTGCACCGCCTCATGGACGCCCTCGACGCGGCCGTCCCGCGCGGCATGAGCAAGGGCGCGGTGTGGCGGCTGCACGGCCGGGACGAGCTGGAGCAGATCCTTTCGGGCGGCGCGAGGTACGCGGTCGAGCGCGGCCACGGCGAGCTCCGTGACCTGGAACGCTGCGAGGACCGTGGCGCCGTCGCCGACGCCGACCCGGCCGTGATCGGCGAGCGGGCCAGGGAACGCGGCCTCGGCCAGGTCGGCAGCCTCGGCTCCGGCAACCACTTCCTGGAGGTGGAGGCGGTCGCCGAGGTGTACGACGAGGAGGCGGCGCGGGCGTACGGGCTGTGGCCGGGACGGGTGTGCGTGCTCATCCACACCGGGTCCCGGGGGCTGGGCCACCAGGTGTGCACGGACGCGGTGCGGACCATGCGGGCGGCCATGAGCCGGTACGGCATCAGCGTCCCCGATCGGCAGCTGGCCTGCGCGCCCGTCGGCTCACCGGAGGGGCGGGCGTACCTGAGGGCGATGGCCGCCGCGGCGAACTACGGGCGGGCCAACCGGCAGCTGCTCGGCGAGGCGGCCCGCCGCGCCTTCGAGCGGGCCGCGGGCGACGGAGACCTGGCCCTGCTGTACGACGTCTCGCACAACCTGGCCAAGATCGAGACCCATCGGGTGGACGGGCGCGAGCGCCGCCTGTGCGTGCACCGCAAGGGCGCCACCCCGGCGCTGCCGCCCGGCCACGAGGACCTGCCGCCCGACCTGCGCCCGGTGGGGCAGCCGGTGCTGGTGCCGGGGTCGATGGGCGTCGGGTCGTACGTGCTGGCGGGGGTGCCGGGGGCGCCGGCGTTCGCGTCGGCCTGCCACGGGGCCGGGCGGCGGCTGAGCCGGCACCAGGCCGTCAAGACCACCTCGGCGGCGGCGCTGCGCAAGGAGATGGAGCGGGCCGGGATCGCGGTGCGTGGCGCCTCGGCACGGGGGCTGACGGAGGAGACGCCGCAGGCGTACAAGGACGTGGGGGCGGTGGTGGAGGCGTGCCACCAGGCCGGTCTGGCCCGCAAGGTGGCGCGGCTGGCCCCCATCGGCGTGGTCAAGGGCTGATCAGACGTCCACGACGACGCGGGCGTGCCAGCGGCCGTTGTCCTGGCCGAAGCGGACGTCGTGCGCGGTGACGGCCTTGGGGGTGGCGCCGACCTGTTCGGCGGCCTCGGCCGGGACGGTGACCAGCCGCAGCCCGGTCCCCGAAGGGCCGGCGATCACGTCCACGGCCAGGCGGCCGTGCACCTCCAGCTGGTAGATCACCTCTTCCAGGAGGGCGGCGAGCAGCTCCTCGTCGTCCTCCTCCGGGGCGGTGAAGTCGACGGTCTCACCGGGCGCCGCCGAGCCGGCGTCGGCGAAGCTCTCCACCAGCGCCTTGACGACCTCGGCGAGGCAGTCCTCGCGGCTGTCGGCCCACGCCTCGAGCGCGATGTCGGCGGTGTGCGGAACCGTACGGTGGCCTCTGCTCATGGGGCCACTCCACCAGCGACCGGCGCCGCGCGGGAAGCCCCCGGCCGCCAAGACGCCCCAAAGGCCCGGTACGCATTACTCCTCGGGGCGGGCGGCGAGGAAGACGAACTCGCGGCCGGGCCGATCGGGGGCCTCGCGGACCTCGCGCAGGACGTAGCCGTGCGCCGCCAGGTCCGCCTCGACCTCGTCCCGCTCCCGGAAGCGCAGCGTGGACTCCGACGTCAGCACCTGGCCGTCGGAGGCGAACACCCACGTGCCGCGGAAGGTCACCAGCGGCAGGCGGACGTCGAGCAGATCGGTCCAGGTCTCCACCCGGCCGACGCCGGGCAGGTCCGTGACCTGGTAGGTGTTGTCCCGGTTCCACTCCAGCCAGGCGCGGCGGGCCGGGACGCGGGTCTCGAACACCAGGTGCCCGCCGGGCCGCAGCGCGTCGCGGACACCGCCCAGCGTGGCCCGCCAGTCGTCCGGCTCGACGATGGCCTGGGCCACGTTCGCGGTCATGGTGGCGAGATCGACCCGCAGGGAGGGCAGGTCACGCGCGTCGCCGTGGATCCAGCGCACCCGCTCCGCGCCCGGCTTGGCCCGGGCGACGTCGAGCGAGGCCCGCGCCGGGTCGACCCCCGTCACCTCGATGCCACGCGCGGTCAGCATCAGCGCGAACGTGCCCGTGCCGCAGCCGACGTCCAGCACGCTGCGCGCGCCCAGCTCCTCGGCGATGGCCGCGTACACCTCCAGGTCGCCGCGGTCGGGGTCGAGCGGGTCGTAGACGGCCGCGAGGCGAGGATGTTCGAAGATCGCGTCAGCCATGGGGTCACGATACGACCCGTGGGATCGATGCGGCCATTGGGCGTTTTGACGATCATTGATAGGTTGTTGACAGGTGTGCCGGGAAGTCTGGTCGGCGGTCCCTGTTGTCGATCTTGAAAGAGGCCCCCGCCATGTGTGCTCGCTTCCCTGTGCCCGTTCCCGCTCTCCTGGCCGCGCCCCGCCGGGTGGTGAGCCCGTGACGGTCACCGCGTGGATCGCGGTGGCGGTCTTCCTGGCGGCGTACGCCCTGATCGCCACGGAGAAGGTGCACCGCGTCGCGGCGGCCCTCGGCGGAGCGGGGATCATGCTGCTGATCCACGCCACCGACGCGGGCGCGGCGTTCTTCAACGAGCACTCCGGCATCGACTGGAACGTCATCTTCCTGCTGCTCGGCATGATGGTCATCGTCGGCGTGCTGAAGCAGACCGGAGTGTTCGAGTATCTGGCGATCTGGGCCGCCAAACGCGCCAAGGGGCATCCCTACCGGCTCATGGTGCTGCTGGTGGTCATCACGGCGTCCGCCTCGGCGCTGCTGGACAACGTCACGACCGTGCTGCTCATCGCGCCGGTGACGTTCCTGGTGTGCGAACGGCTGGCGCTGCCCGCGGCGCCGTTCCTCATCGCCGAGGCGCTGGCCTCCAACATCGGCGGCGCGGCGACGCTGGTCGGCGACCCGCCGAACATCATCATCGCCAGCCGCGCCGGGCTGAGCTTCAACGACTTCCTCATCCACATGGCGCCGATGGTCATCATCCTGATGGTGGTGTTCATCGGGATGTGCCGGTGGCTGTTCCGCAAGTCGTTCCGGTACGACCCCGAGCGGGCCGCGGAGGTCATGGCGCTGAACGAGCGCGAGGCCATCGCCGACCGGCGGCTGCTGTGGCAGTCGCTGGCCGTGCTGGCGCTCGTCATGGCGGCGTTCGTGCTGCACCCGGTGCTGCACTACGAGCCCTCCGTGGTGGCCCTGCTGGGCGCCGGGGTGCTGGTCGCGGCCACGAAGGTGACGACACAGGACGCCCTGCGCGAGGTCGAGTGGCCGACGCTGGTGTTCTTCGGCGGCCTGTTCGTCATGGTCGGCGCCCTGGTCGAGACCGGCGTCATCGGGCAGATCTCGCAGGCGGCCGCGAACGCCACGCAGGGGCAGCTGGGGCTGACCACGATGCTGCTGCTCGGCGCGTCCGGCGTCCTGTCGGCCATCGTGGACAACATCCCGTACGTCGCCACGATGAGCCCGATCGTCGCCGACCTCGTCCAGGCCAACGGCGGCAACGACGCGGCGCAGGTGTTGTGGTGGGCGCTGGCCTTCGGCGCCGACCTGGGCGGCAACGCCACGGCCGTGGGCGCGGCGGCCAACGTCGTCGTGCTCGGCATCGCGGCCCGCAACGGCACGCCGATCAGCTTCTGGCAGTTCACCAAGTACGGCCTGGTCGTCGCCGCGGTCACGATCGCGTTGTGCGTGCCGTACCTCTGGCTGCGTTACCTGTGATCCCGTCACCCGCCGACCTGGCGGGTCGAGGAGGAGGCTCCCCCTGTGGCCACCCTGCTGACGGCCTTCGCGAGCGTGCTGCTGCTCGCCGTGCTCGTCTCCAGCCTCGCCAACCGTACGATCCTGTCCACCGCGGCGCTGTTCCTGGTGGCCGGGTTCGTGCTGGGCGACGGCGCGCTCGGCGTGCTGTCGGTACGGCCCGGCGACGAGCTGGTGGGCACGCTGGCCGAGCTGGCGCTGTTCGCGGTGTTGTTCACCGACGGCATGCGCGTCGGCTGGGCGGACCTGCGCACCGCGTGGCGGCTGCCGGGCCGGGCCCTGGGCTGGGGGCTGCCGCTGACGCTGGCGGTCACCGCCGCCGGCGCGCACTTCCTGCTCGGCCTCGGCTGGGTGGAGTCGCTGCTGGTCGGCGCGATCCTGGCGCCGACCGACCCGGTCTTCGCCTCGGCGCTGGTCGGCAACGAGAAGGTGCCGCCGCGGCTGCGGCAGCTGCTGAACGTCGAGTCGGGCGTCAACGACGGCCTGGCGTTGCCGTTCGTGATGGTGTTCCTGGCCGTCGCGGCCGGCTCCGACGATCTCCACCTGGGCGCGCTCGGGCTGGAGCTGGGCCTCGGCGTGCTGATCGGCGTCGCGGTGCCGTGGCTGGCGATCAAGCTTGAGCAGACCCGGCTGTTCTCCGCCTCCACCCAGTACGAGCCGCTCAACGCCCTGGCGATCGGGCTGCTCGTGCTGGCGCTGGGCAAGGCCACGCACGGCAACCTGTTCCTGGCGGCGTTCTCGGCGGGCATCACGGTGGCCACGTTCGGGGCGCGGCAGCGCGAGTCGTTCGAGCATTTCGGCGAGCTGATCGCCGAGCTGTTCAAGCTGGCGGCGCTGCTGCTGTTCGGCGCGCTGATCACGCCGTCGCTGCTCGGCTCGGTGGGCTGGCAGGGCTGGGCGTTCGCGGTCCTCGCCCTCGTGCTGGCCCGCCCGCTGGCGATCTGGCTGTCCTTCCTCGGCTCCGGGCTGTCGGTACGCGAGCAGGCGGCGGTGGCGTGGTTCGGCCCGAAGGGGTTCGCCTCGGTCGTGTACGGGCTGATCGTGCTGGCCTCCGGCATCGCGGCCGGGCAGCAGGTCTTCCAGATCGTCGCGGTGACGATCGTGTTGTCGATCCTGCTGCACTCCTCGACCGACATCGTGGTCGCCCGCTGGTTCGACGACGAGCGCGAGATGCCGGCCTGGTACGGCCTCGCCCGCCGGCTGCGCCGCGGCCCGGAGAACCGCGCCGAGAACCGCGCCGAGAACTAGCTGTCCCTGGAGATCCGTACCGCGAGCCACTCCCGTCGATACGCTGGGTAATGATACGGTCGCACATAGTCATGGAGACGACCAAATGGCTGCCGCGGCATGTGGCATGCGTGATGGACGGCAACGGCCGGTGGGCCGTGCAGCGGGCGTTGCCGCGTACGGCGGGGCACGAGGCCGCCGAATCGGCCGTGATCGACGTCATCGAGGCGGCGCGGTCGGCCGGTGTCGAGTGGCTGAGCCTGTACGCGTTCTCGACGGAGAACTGGCGGCGGCCGGTGGGCGAGGTCGAGGTGCTGATGAGGCTCGTGCGGCGGGCCATCCGCAAGCACGCGCCGATGCTGCACGCGCGGGGCGTGCGGTGCAGGTTCCTCGGCATGTCCGATCCGCGGATCCCGCCGCCGCTGGTCCGCGACATCACCGATCTGGTCACGCTCACCAGCGGCAACCGCCGCATGACGCTCACCGTGGCGTTCGACCACGGTGGCCGCCGCGACATCGTGGAGGCGGCCCGTTCGCTGATCCGCTCCGCCGTGCCGGCCGACCAGGTCACGGAGGCCGGGTTCGCCCGGCATCTGCCGTACCCCGACACACCCGACGTCGACCTGGTCATCCGCACGTCCGGAGAGCAGCGGATCTCCAACTTCATGCTCTGGCAGGTGGCCTACGCCGAATGGGTCTTCCCCGAGGTGCTGTGGCCCGATTTCCGCGCGACCCACTTCTGGGAGTGCCTCGACGCCTACCGGAGGCGGCAGCGCCGGTTCGGCGACGTCCGCCGACCCACCACCATCGTGAGAGAGGGGCTTGGATGAGCCAGACCACCGCAGCGGAGGCCGTCGACGTCTTCGGGCCCGACTCGGTCCTGCGCCGCCTGGTCAACGAGGCGCGCTGGGGACTCGCCGTCACCCGCGCCACGGTGCTGGAGGCCGCGCATCCGCAGATCGGCGCGGCGTTGATGGAGAACTCCACGTTCGTCACGCATCCGTGGCGGCGCCTGCGCAACACCTTGGTGAGCACGCAGCGGATGCTCGACCCCGACCCGCGCGTACGCGACCGTGAGGCGGCCCGGCTCAACCGCCTGCACGCCCGCATCTCCGGCACCGACCCGCGAGGCCGCGGCTACGACGCGACCGACGCGGAGGCGCGCGCCTGGGTGGTGGCGACCCTCTTCGAGTCGACGGTGACGATGTGCCGGCTGAGCGGCGAGTCGCTCGACGGCCCCACGATGGAACGGCTCTACGGCGAGTGCCGCACCTTCCTGGCCCTGCTGGAGGGCGACGCCGACCGGCTCCCCGCGACGCTGACGGAGTTCTGGGCGTACTACGACGACATGATCGAGCACCGGCTGGAGAACACCGAGGCGGTGCGGGTCATCCTCTTCCGGCTCTTCGCCAACGTGCCGGCGCCGCCGGTGCTGCGCGGGCAGCCCGTGGTGTGGGCGGCGGGCCGGGCCATGGCGGGCCCCGTGGCCGCCGCGGTCACGATCGCGTCGCTGCCCGAGTCGTTCTGCCGCCGGGTGGGCCTGCCGGACCTGCCGGGAGCGGGGGTGCTCATGCACGGCGCGTACCTGGCAGCGGGAGCCGCCGCCCGCCTGCTTCCGGAAGGCTGGTTCCAGGCCGGCTCCGTCTTGAGCCTGCTCGATCCCGCCCACGGCGGTGGCGCAGCACCGTGGGAGGCCGTGCGCCGCCAGGCCGGCCGGGCCGCGGCGCTGCTGCGCCTCATCACGCCGGCCCCCGACAGGCACGACGACCACGACGACCACGACGAGCACGACGACGACGCGACACGCTCGGCCGACCGGTTCTTCGCCGAAGTCCTCGACCAGACCGGCAACGGCCACCTCGACTGGCCCGATCTGGCCGCCATGGCACGGGAGATCGCCACCCGGCTCGACCTGGGCGAGCACGACGAGGAGCGGCTGTACACCGCGTACGCCGCCTGGTGGCGAGAGCTTCAGTCGGCCCTCGACGGCGACGGCGACGGGCGGGTCACCCGCCAGGAGTACGCCGCCTCGGCCGCCGCCCTGCCGAGCTCCGGCCTCATCAAGATCGCCGACGTGCTGTTCGACGTCACCGACACCGACGACGACGAGGAGATCGACGCCATCGAATACCAGAACCTGTTCCGCACGGCCTTCCACCGCGACCTGGCCGACAGCGGCGCCGGCTACTCACGCAGCGCCTTCGTCCGGCAGTTCGTGTCGTTCATGTCCGGCCGGCAGCACTCGACCGCCTACCACATGCTCCTCTCCCAGGCGTGAGCGGACGTCAAGGGCCGGCCCGCGGAGGGCTAGGAGTTCCGGGAGACCCAGACCGCGAGCTGGGTGCGGTCGCGCAGGCCGAGTTTGCGCAGGCAGCTGGAGATGTGGTTCTTCGCGGTGCCCTCGGTGATGTGCAGCCGCCGCGCGATCTCCCGGTTGGACGCGCCCGAGCCGATGAGCAGCGCGATCTCGTATTCGCGTTCCGACAGGCCGCAGGGCGGGCCCGGGTCCGGCGCGGAGGCGCTCTGGTCGCGCAGGGCGCTCACCAGCCGTTCGGTGGCCGCGCGGCCCAGCACGGTCTCGCCCCGGGCGGCCCGCCTGATGGCGTCCACCAGCTCGTCCGGCGGGGTGTCCTTCAGCAGGTAGCCCCGCGCGCCCGCGCGCAGGCCGCCGAAGATGTAGTCGTCGTCGTCGAACGTCGTCAGGATCACCGGCGCGACCCCGGGGAACATCGCGCGCAGCCGCTTGACCAGCTCCACGCCGTCCATGCCGGGCATGCGGGCGTCCACGAGGGCGACCTCGGGCGGCTCGGCGGCCGAGGCGAGCCAGGCGAGGGCGTCCTCGCCGCCGGCGGCGGTGGCGGCGATCTCGATGCCGGGCTCGATCTCCAGGAGTTTGCGCAGGCCCTCGCGCATGAGGATGTGGTCGTCCACCAGCAGGACGCGGATCACGCCGATCACACCGGCACCGTCGCCCGCAGGGTGAACCCGGGGGCCGGGACGACGTCGAGCACGCCGTCCACGGCCGCGAGGCGTTCGCGCAGCCCGCGCAGCCCGGACCCGCCGCCCAGCGCTCCCGGCGGCGCTCCCTCGCCGTCGTCGCAGACCGTCACCCGCACCCGTTCGGGCGTGCAGTCGAGCGCGACCTCGATGCGGCGGGCGCGGGCGTGGCGCAGGGCGTTGGTCAGGCCCTCCTGGACGACCCGGTAGCAGACCAGCTCCCTGGCCTCGTCCACCTGCGGCCAGGCTCCGGTGACGGTGAAGACCACGCCGGCGTCGGCCGAGCCGAACGACTCGGCCAGGGCGCGCAGGCCGGCGACGCCGGCGCGGCCGTCCATGCGCAGGGGTTTGAGCGCGCGGACCCAGCGGCGGGTGTCGGTGAGCGCTTCGAGCGTGAGCGCCTGGGCCTGGCGCACCTCGTCCCAGGCGTCGTCGGGGCGGATCGTCCGGTAGCGCTGGGCGTTCTGCAGGCCCACGTTGATGACGGTGAGGTAGTGGCCCACCGAGTCGTGCATGTCACGGGCCAGCCGGGCGCGTTCCTCGGCGACGGCCAGCTCGCGGGAGCGGGCGGCGTACCGTTCCAGCTCGGCGTGGGCCTCTTCGAGCTCGGCCAGCACGCGGCGGGTCTCCTCAGCGCGGCCGTGCGACTCGACCGCCGCGACGACGACCACGAGGATCAGCAGGCACAGCAGCACCATGATCGCCCCGTCGGCGACCGCCGTGAGGAGCTGCCTGGTGGGGTTGAGCATCGCGATCGAGAAGGCGTACAGGCCGGAGATCGCGGCGTAGGCGAGAGCGCCGCGCCGCCCGAAGACCACCTGCGCGTTCCCCACCGCCAGGGTCACCAGGAGCAGGGCCGGAACCGCCCCGGCAGGCAGGAGCAGGAGCGTCAGCACGAGGAAGGCCACGCTCGCCGTCCCGCGCGGGAGGGACGCCGGCGCCCGCCACGGCAGGACGTGCCACAGGACGGCCGCCACCGGCAGCGCCACGGCGCCCCCTGCCAGCAGCACCGGGTACAACTCCCAGCCAGGCTCGGAACCGGACATCGCGAGGCCGTGGGCGAGGGTCGCGGTGCAGAGCGCGGCGGCTCCCCAGAAGACGGTGAACACCATGGGCGGACGGTCGCCGGAGAACCTCAGCCAGCTGCTGATGTCACGGATTGATGCCACCTGCCCCATATGCGGAGCATAACGATCAACTTCCGCGCGGCACAGGGTGCCGATGGTCATGTCCGCCACGATGACGCAGGTCATGTGCCCCACGGTGGATGCCCGGCCGGGCCGCGCGGACCTACGTTCGCGGCAGCAGCGGCATCCCGGGAGGACACCATGAAACACGTTCCGTGGGCGGGCGTCGTCGTCGCGGCGCTCGCGGTCGTCGCGATGACCGCCGTCGGCCGGCAGTTGTGGGACGTGCTGCCGGACGTCATCGAGACCAGACGGGCCACCGCCGACCGGCCCGCCGTCCACGTGCCGAAGCTCGTCATGGCGGCGGCGATGCCGATGACGCTCGTGGTCATGGGCGCCATCGTGGCGGGCGCCGCCGCCGTCGGCGAGCGCCTGCGGCCCCGGCTGCACCCGATGTTCGTGGCGACGCCGGCCGCGCGGCGGCGGGGGCTGAACATGGCCTTCATCCTGCTGTCGCCGTTGCTCACCGTCGTCCACACGGGCGTGCTGCTGGATCTCGCCGGTCACGCGTTCCCCATGGAGCAGGCGGTCGGCGTCGCGTTCGGTTGCCTGGTCGCCGGTGTCGGCCTCGCGCTGCCCCGCCTTCGCGAGCGGGCGCTCATGCCGGCCTGGCACTCCGTGCCGGCGCCCGGCTGGGACCGGGCGCAGCGGCTGGGCGGCCGGGCCCTGGTGGCCCTCGGCGTGGTGTGCGCCGCCGGTGTGCTGGTGCTCCCGCCGTTACCCGTGGCGGTGGTCTGCTGCCTCGCGGCCGGCGGCATCCTGATGGGGACGGTCCTGCTCCCCCTGCTGGCGGGTCTCAGCCGACGATGACGCGTTCCTCGGGCAACTCGTAGCGGCGGATGCGCTGTTTCAGGGCTAGCGCGGATCCCAGCGTGAGCGGCCCGATACGGCCGATGAACATCAGCAGGCTGAGCAGCACGTGCCCGGCCAGCGTGGTGTCGGCGGTGATGCCCGTGGACAGGCCGTTGGTGGAGAAGGCCGAGATCACCTCGAACATCACCTGGTCGAGGCTGTGCGGAGTGACGATCAGCATGATCCAGGTCGAGACCGTGACCAGGGCGACGCCGAGCAGGCTGATCGACAGCGCCTGGCGCTGGGTGGCGGAGGGCAGCCGGCGGTGACCGATGTTGACGTGGTTCTCGCCGCGCAACTCCGACCAGACCATGAACAGCAGGAACCCGAACGTGGTGACCTTGATGCCGCCCGCGGTGCCCGCGCTGCCGCCGCCGATGAACATCAGCACGTCGGTGACCAGCCACGACGACGGGTTCATCTGGCCGATGTCGAGGGTGTTGAAGCCGCCGGAACGCGGCATGACGGCGGTGAAGAAGGCCGCCAGCAGCTTGCCCGAGTCGTCGAGCGCACCCATCGTGGCGGGGTTGCGCCACTCGGTCATCAGGAACGCCAGCGTGCCGCCGCCGAGCAGCACGAGGGTCAGCCCGACCGTGATCCGGGTCAGCAGCGACCAGCGCCGGGGCCTGCGCCACGTACGCAGGAGCTCGAAGACGACGGGGAAGCCGAGGCCGCCGACGACCACGGCCAGGGCGATGGTGAGGCAGATCCACGGGTCGGTGACGAAGCGCATGAGGTTGTCGGGCCACAGCGCGAACCCCGCGTTGTTGAACGCCGACACGGCGTGGAAGGCCCCGAGGTAGGCGGCGCGCCCGAACGGCTCGCCGTACCCGAGGAAGAAGCGGCCGGTGAGGACGGCGGCCACGGCCGCCTCGCACACCAGGCTGAACAGCACCACCCGGCGCAGCACCTGGCGCAGGTCGGCGGCCACCACGGACTTGGTCTCCAGCTGCGCGGACAGGCGGGCGCGCAGCCCCAGGCGACCGGAGATGATGACGGTGGCCAGCGTGGCGAGCGTCATGATGCCGAGGCCGCCCGCCTGGATGAGCAGGGCGATGACGACTTCGCCGAAGACCGACCAGTGGGTCTCGGTGTCGACCACGACCAGGCCGGTCACGCAGACGGCGGAGGTGGCGGTGAACAGGGCGGTGAGCCAGTGGGTGGCCTCGCCCTCGGCGGTCGCCAGCGGGGTGGCGAGCAGGAGCGTGCCGATCAGCACCGCGGTGCCGAACCCGGTGGCGATGACCACGGCCGGATGCCCGATGCGGCCGGGCAGGGCGGGGCGATGACGCGTCATACGGCGTCGTCACGGGTCACAGGGGCCTCCGGTGAGTCATACGGCCGAGGACGCCGCCGACCAGACTTCCCGGCACACCGCGCCACACCGTAGCGCAGGGCCGGTGCGACCGCCAACGAGGAACCCAGCACGGCCGGACGAACAGCATAAATGGGCCCTCTCGGCGCGCAATCTGGCGTTTAACCTATCGAAAGCATTCGTTCATCAATGCCTTCCCCCGAAGGGCAGCACATGACCGAGCTCGATCGTCGTTCCTTCCTCGGCCGCGGCCTCGCCACCACCGGCGGTGTGCTGGCCAGCGGCATCGCCATCGAGACCCTCACCGCCCACGCCTCCTGGGCGAGCGCGGGCCGTCCCGCCGCCGACCCACGTCAGGCCGGGTACGGGCCGCTGCGCCGCACCCCCTCCGACAACACCGGCGAGGAACTGCTCGCCCTGCCCGCCGGCTTCTCATACGTCGTGCTGGGCCGTACCGGCACCCCCATGACCGACGGCGTCGCGACGCCGATCGCCCACGACGGCATGGCGGCCTTCCCCGGCACCCGCCGGCACACCGTCCGCCTGATCCGCAACCACGAGGTGCGCACCACACCGGGCTCCCCCGTCGGCCGCGTGCACGTCGAGGGCTCCCGCCGCTACGACGAGCTGGGCGTGGCCGGCACCACCACCCTGGAGGTCGACCTGCGCAGCGGCGAGGTGCTGCGGCACTTCGTCAGCCTCAACGGCACGATCGTCAACTGCGCGGGCGGCCGGATGCTGCACGATCGCGGCTGGCTCACCTGCGAGGAGACCACCGCCGGCCCGGCCCAGGGCTGGCAGCGCAAGCACGGCTACATCTTCGAGGTGCCGCTGAACGGGCCCGAGCCCGGCCGCCCGTCGCCGTCCCGGCCGCTGACGGCGATGGGCCGCTTCTCCCACGAGGCCGTCGCGGTGGACCCGCGCACCGGCTACGTCTACGAGACCGAGGACGACGCGGGCAAGCCCGACGGCTTCTACCGCTTCCGCCCGCGCAATCCAGGCGACCTGTCCGCCGGCGGCGTGCTGGAGATGCTCAAGATCAGGGGCGTCGACAACTACGACTGCCGCGAGGGCCAGACCATGGGCGCCCGGCTGCCGGTCGAGTGGGTGACCATCGACGACCCGGACCCCGACCTGGAGAACGGCGCCCCGACCTGCACCCAGCAGGGCCTGGCCAAGGGCGGCGCGAAGTTCAACCGCCTGGAGGGCTGCTGGTACGGCGACGGCGCGATCTTCTTCAACTCCACCAGCGGCGGCGACGCCAAGAACGGCGACCCGGCGGAGGCCGACGGCTTCCGGGAGGGCTTCGGCCAGGTCTGGCAGTACGTCCCCGGCCGGCGCGGCGGCGGCACGCTGGTGCTCGTGTACGAGTCGCCCGGCCGCAGGGAGCTCGACTCGCCCGACAACCTGACGTTCACGCCCCGCGGCGGCATCGTGTTGTGCGAGGACGACGCCGGCACGGCCGACGCCGACCCGCACCCGCTGGCGCCCGGGCTGGTCAACGTCAACCGGCTGATCGGGCTGGACCCGCGGCGCGGGCAGCCGTTCGAGTTCGCGGTCAACATCGCCGACGACAGCGAGTTCGCCGGGGCGTGCTTCAGCCCGGACGGCTCGGTCATGTTCGTCAACCAGCTCGGCGAGACGGCCTCGCTGGACCCGCCCGGCCGCACGTACGCCATCCGCGGCCCCTGGCGGCGCGGGCCGCTGTAGGTCCCGTGGCATGTGGAGGGCCGCCGACGCGTCCGTCCGCGCCGGCGGCCCTGTGCCTGATTCGTGCCGGGGTGCCGCTAATGTGGGCATTCCGTTGGTCCGGCGGAACGAACGCCACCGGCGTGCCGGCTCCCGCCCCGAGGCATCGGATCAAGGTGTAGCAATGATCAATTGGGCCGGTTTCATCCCCGCCGCCTTCCTCGTGTCGCTCATCCCGGGGGCCAACCAGCTCCTCGGCCTGAACAACGCCGTACGGCACGGACTGACGTACGCGCTGGCCGGGATCTTCGCGCGGCTGGTCGCCTTCGTCATCCTCATCGGCCTGGTCGTGGCGGGGCTCGGCGCGGTGCTGGCGACGTCGGCCGCCTGGCTGACGGCGGTCAAGTGGGTGGGCGTCGTCTACCTGGCCTGGATCGGGATCTCCTGCCTGCGCCGGGCGCGGCGGACCTCCGCCGCCTCGGCCCATGCGGCCCATGCCGCCCCCACGAAGAACGGGCTGCGGCCGCTGCTGCTCAACGAGTTCCTGGTGGCGCTGAGCAACCCGAAGGCCCTGCTGCTCTTCGCCGCGCTGCTCCCCCAGTTCACCGGCGGGTCGCAGGCGGACGCCGGCGTCCAGATCGCCGTGCTCGGGGCGGCGTACCTGGCCGTCGAGCTCATCGTGGGCCTCGGCTACATCGCCGTCGGCAACGGCATCGGCGCCACCGGCATCCCGGCGGCGACCATGCGCAAGGTCGACCTCGGCAGCGGCGTGATCTTCCTGGGCCTGGCCGCGCTGCTCGCCGCGGACGACGTCACCGCTCACTGAGTGCCGCTCCGGGGATTCGAACCCCGAACCTCCGCCTCCTGAAGACGGCGCCTCTGCCTGTTGGGCCAGAGCGGCCGGATGGGCCCCGGGCTCGGGCTGGCGTGGGCCGGCCCGGGGCGAGGGCGTGGTCCGGCCGGGGGTCGCCATTCCCGCCGGCCAGGCCGTGCCCACGGCCCTTTCCTTTCAGGGCCGTCGTCCGAGTGGCAGGATTCGAACCTGCGGTGCTCCTGCTCCCAAGGCAGGCGGGCTGACCAAACTGCCCCACACTCGGTGAAAAGAAAGCCGCCCCGGATTTCGGCGAGGCGGCTTTCTGTGGAATTCCGTGAAGAATTATCCGGAAAGCCTCCGGCGCAGCCCGGGGAGGGCCGGTCGCAGGTCGTTCACGTCGCGATCTCCCTTCCCTGTCTCCGCCGCCGTTCGACGTTGTCCACGGTAAACCGATGATCCGGGCGTGTGCCACACATTTATGAGGACGGATCCAGGTCCCATTTCGCGCCGGCCCTGGTCTCCGGAGATTCGACGCGAAAACGGGGAAGGGCGTCCGGATGGTTGTCGCGGACGAAGTCGACGAGGAATTCGCGCACGTCGCATTTGAGATCCCATGACGACGGCGAGTCGGCGGCGCTCATCAGCGCCCGCAGTTCCACCAGGCCGTTCGGCAGCACGTCGGTGACCTGGAGCGTCCAGTCCTTCTGGTCCCACAGCGGGTTGCCCTGCAGGAACGTGTACAGGGCCTCGCGCAGTTTGCCCACCGGCACCGACCAGTCCACCCGCAGATACACCACGGCCAGCACCCGGCTGCCGTGCCGGGTCCAGTTCTCGAACGGGTTCTGCGTGAAGTACGACACCGGCAGGACGAGCCGGCGCTCGTCCCACAGCCGCAGCACCACGTACGTGAGGGTGAGCTCCTCGATGCGCCCCCACTCCTCCTCGACCACGACCACGTCGTCCAGGCGGAGCGCGTCGCTGAAGGCGAGCTGGAGCCCGGCGAGCATGTTGCCGAGCGTCGGCTGGGCGGCGATGCCGACGACCGCGCCCGCGATGCCCGCGGAGGCCAGCAGCCCGGCTCCGAGGGCGCGCACCTGCGGGAACGAGAAGAGCATCGCGCCGAGCGCCACGACGATGATGACGGCCGCGGCGATGCGGCGCACGAGGGCGATCTGCGTCCTGATGCGCCGCGCCCGCCGGTTGCGCTCGCCCTCGACCCGCACCAGCCGGTCGAGCACGACGTCCGTCAGCGCATATGTGGCCTGGACGATCAACCAGGTGACGGTGCCGATCGTGCCCAGTCCGAGAAAGCGGTCCACCGTGGCCGCCGCCTCGCGTTCGGCCGGGCCGTCGCCGAACATCCCAGGCCGGAACGCCACGTTGGTCGCCACCACCACGGCCACGGTGAACGCGGGCCACGTGCAGTGCTCCACGAGATGCCGGGCGAACTCGATCTTGCGCCCCATCCTGCACAGCACCCGCCGGACGACTTCCACCAGGAGGATCGAGCCGATCACCGCGATCACGAGGATCGGCCAGTCCGCTGGAGACTGCACGTTCATGCCCCCAATGTCTTAGAACGTCTCGTCAAAGGTCACATTGCCCTCTACAGCCACCTGGTAAGCCGAAACCCGTCTTTCGAAGAAGTTGGCCAGTTCCTGCACGTCCTGCAACTCCATGAACGCGAACGGGTTCGCCGAGCCGTACCGCCGGGGCAGGCCGAGCCGGGCCAGCCGCTGGTCGGCGACGTACTCCAGGTACTGACGCATCTCGGCGACGCCCATGCCCGGCATGCCGTCGCCGCACAGGTCCTCGGCGAAGGCCAGCTCGGCGGCGACCGCCTCCTCCAGCATCTCGGTGACCTGCTTGCCGAGCTCGTCGTCGAACAGCTCCGGCTCCTCGGCCCTGACCGTGTCCACGACGCTGAACGCGAACTCCATGTGCATGGACTCATCCCGGAACACCCAGTTCGTCCCGGTGGCCAGCCCGCCGAGCAGCCCCCGGGAGCGGAACCAGTAGACGTAGGCGAAGGCACCGTAGAAGAACAGCCCCTCGATGCAGGCGGCGAAGCAGATGAGGTTGAGCAGGAACTGCCGGCGCTCCGCCGCGGTCTCCAGCCGTCGCAGGCCGTCGATCGAGTCGATCCACCTGAAGCAGAACTCCGCCTTGTCGCGGATCGACGGGATGTGCTCGATCGCGGCGAACGCCTTGACCCGCTCGTCCGGGTCCGGCAGGTACGTGTCGAGCAACGTCAGGTAGAACTGCACGTGCACGGCCTCCTCGAACAGCTGCCTGCTCAGGTACAGGCGCGCCTCGGGGGCGTTGACGTGCTGGTAGAGGTTGAGCACGAGGTTGTTGGCCACGATGGAGTCGCCGGTCGCGAAGAACGCCACCAGGCGGTTGATCAGGTGCCGCTCCTGCGGCGTCATCTTGGCCAGGTCGGCGAGGTCGGTGTGCAGGTCCACCTCCTCGACGGTCCACGTGTTGCGGATGGCCGCGCGGAACCGCTCGTAGAAGGCGGGGTAGCGCATCGGGCGCAGCGTCAGGTCCATGCCGGGGTCGAGCAACATCACAAGGTTTCCTTCACTGGCAGGCTTCGCAGGTCTCGGGGTTCTCGAGGGAGCAGGCGATCACGTCGGCGACGGGCTGGGCGACCGTCGTCTGGGCGATCCGGGTCGCCGGGCGTGAGCGCAGGTAGTACGTCGTCTTCAGGCCGCTCTTCCAGGCGTAGGCGTACATCGAGGAGAGCTTGCCGATGGTCGGGCTGGCCATGAAGAGGTTGAGCGACTGCGCCTGGTCGACGTACGGCTGCCGCGCCGCGGCCAGGTCGATGAGCGCCTTCTGCGGCAGCTCCCAGGCCGTGCGGTAGAGCAGCTTGAGGTCGTCGGGGATGCCGGGCACCGTCTGCACCGAGCCGTCGGCCCGCTTGATCGCGTCGCGCATCTCCTGCGTCCACAGCCCGCGCGCCCGCAGGTCGGCCACCAGGTAGCGGTTGACCTGGAGGAACTCGCCCGACAACGTCTCGCGCTTGAACACGTTGGACACCTGCGGCTCGATGCACTCGTAGCAGCCGGCGATGGAGGCGATCGTCGCGGTCGGCGCGATGGCGATCATGAGCGAGTTCCGCAGCCCGGTCACGGCGATCTTCTCCCGGAGCGCCTCCCAGCGCGGCGAGCCCACCCCGTAGTGGTCGGGATGCAGCACTCCCCCGGCCGCCCTGGTCTCGTCGTACGACGGGTGCCGGCCGCGCTCGGCCGCCAGGTCGGCCGAGGTGTCGTACGCGGCCAGCGCGATCTCCTCGGCGATCCGGGTGGACAGCTCCAGCGCCCGCGGCGAGTCGAACGGCAGCCGCAGCGTGAAGAACACGTCCGCCAGGCCCATCACGCCGAGCCCCATCGGCCGCCACCGCTTGTTGGCCGCCTCGGCCTCGGGCGTCGGGTAGAAGCCGAGGTCGATGGTGCGGTCGAGGAAGCGCACGGCGGTGCGCACGGTCCGACGCAGCCGCTCCCAGTCGAGGTCACCGCCGTCTAGGTGTCCGGTGAGGTGCGCCGCCAGGTTGACCGAGCCGAGGTTGCACACGGCCGTCTCGGCGTCGCTGGTGACCTCGAGGATCTCGGTGCAGAGGTTCGACAGGTGGATGACGTTCTCGGGGCGGGCGGTCTGGTTGGAGGTGCGGTTGGCGGCGTCCTTGAAGGTCATCCAGCCGTTGCCGGTCTGGGCGAGCGTGCGCATCATCCGGCCGTACAGGGTCCTCGCGGGGATCTGGCGGACGAACCGGCCCTCGGCCTCGTACGCGCGGTAGGCGGCGGTGAACGCCTCGCCGTACAGGTCGGTCAGGTCGGGCACGTCCTTCGGGTCGAAGAGCGACCAGGTCTCGTCGGCCTCGACGCGGCGCATGAACTCGTCGGGCACCCAGTTGGCCAGGTTGAGGTTGTGGGTGCGGCGGGCGTCCTCGCCGGTGTTGTCGCGCAGTTCCAGGAACTCCTCGATGTCGGCGTGCCAGGTCTCCAGGTAGACGCAGGCCGCGCCCTTGCGCCGGCCGCCCTGGTTGACGGCCGCCACGGAGGCGTCGAGCGTGCGCAGCCAGGGGACGATGCCGTTGGACAGGCCGTTCGTGCCCCGGATGAGGGAGCCGCGCGAGCGCACCCGGGTCCAGGAGACGCCGATGCCGCCGGCGTACTTGGACAGGCGGGCGACCTGGCCGTAGCGGTCGTAGATGGCCTCCAGCTCGTCGCGCGGCGAGTCGAGCAGGAAGCAGGACGACAGCTGCGGGCGGCGCGCCCCCGAGTTGAACAGCGTCGGCGAGCTCGGCAGGTACGACAGCGTCGACATCAGCGCGTACAGCTCGGCGGCCTCGGCGACCGTCTCCGACAGCCCGCAGGCCACCCGCAGGAAGAAGTGCTGCGGCCGCTCCAGCACCCGCCGGGTCTGCGGATGGCGCAGCAGGTAGCGGTCGTAGACGGTGCGCAGCCCGAAGTACTCGAACCGGTCGTCCGCCTCCTGCGAGATCAGCGCGTCCAGCTCGGCCGCGTGCGCGGCCACGAACTCCGCGAGCCCGTCCTGGATCAGCCCGGCCGCGTGGGTGGCCGCGATGGACTCCGAGAACGACCGCACGCCGTGCGCCGCGGTCTCCTCGGCGATCTCCTCGGCCAGCAGCCGGGCGGCGACCCGGGAGTTGGCCGGGTCGGCGATCACCCGGGCGGCGGCCTCCTCGATGGCCAGGCGGCGGTCAACCCCAACGATCTGAGTCACGTGCTCTTTCTCCTCGCGAAGTCATCCCCGTGAGGGCATGCCGGAGCACCGCGACACCGGAGCACCCGGCCGCGTCACGCCCTCAGCCCACCCTCGAGGCCCTGAACATTGCCTCCGGGCACGCGGCCCGGAGCCGCTGGCAGGTCTTCGGGCTCGCGGGCGTGCTCCATGGCGCCTACTGGCCGTCGCTTCCCGGATCCGCTCCAGTGCACATGACGGCGGTCGTTCCCGCTCACCGCTGCGGGGCAGCCCCGGAATCACACCGGGTTCCCTTTTGCTCCGCCTCCAGGGGAGGCGAACCAGCGACGACGAGGATCCTACATCTAGTGGCCGTTCCCGCAACTACCCCAGCATGTTGTGGCTCGGGTGGAGTTGATCAGTCCAAGATCGCGCAGTACGGCGCGTGTGCGGGCGACCTCGGAGCCGAGCCAGCGCTCGAAGTCGTCGCCGACGAGCGGCAGCGACAACCAGCCGGCCGCCCGGCAGGCCGCCTGCCAGCCGGGTGTCCAGAGCACGTCGTCGCACATGCGCAGCGCCTGCTCGCGGCTCTCCTCGCCCATGCCGTCGGGCCCGAAGGCGGCCACCCAGTTGGTGAAATCGACCCGTACGCCGGACTCCAGCAGGGTCGGCGCGTCGAGGCCGGGGAGCCGCTGCGCGGACGACACGGCCAGGGCCCGCACCCGGCCCCTGCCGAGGTTGAACCGCCACTGCGACAGCGGCCCGGCCGCGGCCACGGCCTTGCCGGCCAGCAGCGCGGTGGCGGCCTCGGTGCCACTGGGGTAGCCGGTGTAGGTGACCTGGCGGGTGTCGGCGCCGAGGCCCTTGGCGATCAGGCCGAAGAGCAGGTGGTCGGGCTCGCCCTGCGGCCCGCCGGTCACCGGCGTCTGGTCCGGCTGGGCGAGCAGGTGGGCGCCGAAGTCGTGGAAGTCCTTCAGGTGGGAGGCGGCGGGCACGACGACGACCTCGACCTCGCCGCTGAGCCTGGCGAGGGGCGTGGTGACGCCGGCCAGGCCCTGGCCGTCGTTGAGCTCGGCGGCGCACAGCGCGGGCAGGCCGACCACGGTGATGGGGGTGCCGGCGCCGGTCCGGAACCCGGCCGAGCGGGCCACGCCGCCGAACGCCCGGGCGACGTGCGCCCACTGCTGCCCGCCGGGATTGACCGAGAACGCCGTACGCAGGGCCGCCGCGCCGTTGGAGGCGCGCTCCGTGCCGCATCCGGCCGCGGCCGCTATCGCGCCGAGCCCACAGGCGATGAACCGCCTGCGGGGCATGCGCGTGTGTCGCGAACCGTCCATTACCCATGGTTATTAACCCATTACGCATGGCTGTACACCCGGGCCCTGGTCAACACTCAGAATCGCTATTCTTGGCGATTTTTCGTGATATTTGGGTTTACTCGGCTTTCTTCCCGACACCGGCCATGAGGGAGGACGGCAGCGACCAGTCGCCGACCAGTTTGGGCCGGTCCGGACGCCAGTCGGTGGCCTGGACGAGCCCGGGCGGCTCCAGCGGGAAGTCGCCGAAGAACGCGCGGATCTCGGCCGGCGTCCGGTCGGCCCCGCCCCCGCCGGAGGCCCGGCGGGGGCGCTCGGGGCGTTCGCGTTCCTGGGCGCGCGCCACCGTCGTGGTACGCGTCGTGGTCCGCGTCGTGGTCCGCGTCGTCACGTGGGAGATCACCAGGAACCCGCCCGGCGCCATGCGCTCCCGCAGCACCGCGACCGCCCCCAGCGGGTCGGCGGAGTCGGGCAGGAAGTGCAGGATCGACACCAGCAGCACGCCGACCGGCTCGTCCAGGTCGAGGAACTCCCCGGCCCTGGCCAGCACGTCCTCCGGATCGAGCAGGTCGGCCAGGACGAACCTGGCCGACTCCGTCCGGCCCGGCCCGGGGCGCCGGAGCAGGCCCTGCGCGTGCTCGGCGACCACCGGATCGTTGTCGACGTAGACGACCCGGGCCTCGGGCGCGACCTCGTGCGCGCTGCCCTGGGTCGGCAGCCCGCTGCCGAGGTCGAGGAACTGCCGGACTCCGGCGCGGGCCACGTAGCGTACGGCACGCTGCAGGAAGGCCCGGTTCGCGCGGGCCAGCGGGACCGCCTCCGGGATCAGCTCGGCGAGCTGATCGATGGCCTGGCGATCGACCGCGTAGTTGTCCTTCCCGCCGAGCATGTAGTCGTACATGCGGGCGGGATGAGGCCGCTGCTGATCGAACTGCCGCACATATCGAATTTATGTCGTCAGCAGCGGAATAACACTACCCTGGGATGATTGTTGCTGAAATAGAGTTAATTACTCAACTGTAACGCTCTTGGCTAGATTGCGCGGCTTGTCCACGTCGCGGCCGAGCGCCACCGCGGCGTAGTACGCGAAGAGCTGCAGCGGGATCGTCAGCAGGATCGGGTCGAGCTCGATCTCGTTCTTCGGGATGACGATCGCGTCGTCGGCCAGCTTGGCGGAGGGCTCGCGGTGACCGACCATGAGCACCTGCCCACCGCGGGCGCGGATCTCGCCGAGCGTGGTGAGGTTCTTGTCGAGCAGTTCGTCGTCGGGGACGATCGCGACCGTCGGCATGTCCGGGCCGATCAGCGCGAGCGGCCCGTGCTTGAGCTCGCTCGCCGGATACGCCTCGGCGTGCACGTACGAGATCTCCTTGAGCTTCTGGGCGCCCTCGCGGGCGACCGGGTAGCCGCGCACGCGGCCGACGAACATCATGCCCGCATGGCCTGCGTACTTCTTGGCGAGTTCGGCGATCTTGTCGCTCTGGGCGAGGATCTCCCCGATCTGCCCGGGCAGCCGGCGCAGGCCCTCCACGATGCGCCGCCCGTCGGCGGGCGACAGGTCGCGCACCCGTCCGAGGTGCAGCGCGAGCAGCGCGAACGCCACCGCGGTCGAGGTGAACGCCTTGGTCGAGGCCACCGAGACCTCGGGGCCCGCGTGCAGGTAGATGCCGCCGTCGACCTCGCGGGCGATGGCGCTGCCGACCGCGTTGACGATGCCGATGACCCGGCCGCCCTTGCGCTTGAGCTCCTGCACGGCGGCGAGCGTGTCGTAGGTCTCCCCCGACTGGCTGATGGCGACGTAGAGCGTGTCGGGGTCGACGACCGGGTTGCGGTAGCGGAACTCGCTGGCCGGCTCGGCGTCGGACGGGATGCGCGCCAGCTCCTCGATGAGCTGCGCCCCGATCTGCCCCGAGTAGTACGCCGACCCGCAGCCGATGATCTTCACCCGGCGGAACGAGCGGGTCTCGCGGGCGTCCATGTTGAGCCCGCCGAGGTGGGCGACGTGGAACCGCTCGTCGAGCCGGCCGCTCATGGTGCGGGTGACCGTCTCGGGCTGCTCGGAGATCTCCTTGAGCAGGTAGTGCTCGTAGCCGCCGGTGTCGTAGTGGCCGGCGTCCCAGTCGACGGTCAGCGGCTCCTTGGCCGTCTCGCGGGCGTCGCTGGCGAAGGTGTGGAAGCCGTCGGCCTTGAGCACGGCCAGCTCGCCGTCCTCCAGGTGCACGACCTGGCGGGTGTAGCGGACGAGGGCGGCCACGTCGGAGGCGGCGAACATCTCCTTCTCGCCGATGCCGAGCACGATCGGGCTGCCGTTGCGCGCCACTACCACCTCGCCGGGCCGCTCGGCGTCGATGACGGCGATGCCGTACGTGCCGACGACGCTCTTGAGGGTCTTCCTGACCGCCTCCTCCAGCGTCTCGTTCTCGTCGGCCGCGTGGGCGATCAGGTGGGCGAGCACCTCGGTGTCGGTCTCGGAGGCGAACACCACGCCGTCGGCCTCCAGCTTGGCGCGCAGCTCGGCGGCGTTCTCGATGATGCCGTTGTGCACGACCGCGATGCGCTCGTCGGCGGACAGGTGAGGGTGGGCGTTGACGTCACTCGGGACGCCGTGCGTGGCCCATCGGGTGTGGCCGATGCCGAGGCCGCCCTTGAACCGGGCCGGGACCACCTTGGCCAGGTCGGCCACCCTGCCCTTGACCTTGCGTACCTTCAGGCCCTTGTTGGACACCACGACACCGGCCGAGTCGTAGCCCCGGTACTCGAGCCGCTGCAGGCCCTCCAGCAGGATGGGCGCGGCGTCCTTGGGGCCGACATAGGCCACGATTCCGCACATCGGGTCTCCTCTATCCGTAGATGATCCGGCGTAGTTGTCTGAGCGACAGCTCGGGGGCGGCCACCCGGCGCGCACCTAATTCGGCGGCGATCCTCGGGAAGATCTCGTCGTTGGTGAAGCCGTGCCGCTTCAACTCCCCGTGACGGCGACGGACGAACTCTTCGGCGGTCTCGGAGAAGTACGCCAGCACGTCGGCCACCACACGAGCCGCCTCCCCCTCGCCGAGCGGCGTCGTGCTCGTGAGGTGGGCGACGAGATCTTCGTACGGATGCCGGGCCGCAGACACAGACGAGGACCTTACGGCTCTGGATCGAGACACGGCAACATTCTGCCCGAAATCGGGCAGGATTAACGCTGAACGGCGTCCGGCGAGATGGCGAGGGATTCTCCGGTCATACCCCCACAAACCGGGGCAAAGCACCCGATCTTCTTCGAGTCACATCCGTAACATCCGCCCCGTCTGACACATCCTTTTCCGGGGAACGGTTACGGAGCGTAGTCATACTGTGACGTTCCTGGGGGAGATGTTCATGCAGCTCTGGCTCGCCGCCGTCCTGGCGGCCGGCGTACTCACCGCACCCGCCGAGGCCGAACGGCGGGACTCCGGCGCGCGGTCCCCCGCGGGCGCCGCGCGCGCCGAAGGGCGGCAGGCCGACTTCGCCGCCGCCGCCCGCGAGTACGGGGTGCCGGAGAGCGTGCTGCTCGGCGTCGCGTACCTGGAGTCGCGGTGGGACGCCAACGGCGGGCGGCCCAGCACGGCCGGCGGCTACGGCCCGATGCACCTGGTGGACGCGTTCCCCGCCGAGGTCACCGACGGGATCGGCGACGCCCACGGCGACCCGCGCGGCGACGACGCCCGTCCGATGACGATCACGCCCGGCGGACCGCCGCCCTCCTCCGCGATGCGCATCGCGGCGCCCTCCCACCGCACCACGCTGCCCGAGGCGAGCCGGCTGACCGGCGTGACGCCCGCCCGCCTGCGCGACGACCCGTCCGCGAACATCCGTGCCGGCGCCGCCCTGCTCGCCTCCTACCAGCGGCGCCCCAGCTCCGACCCGTCCGACTGGTACGACGCCGTGGCGAAGTACGCGGGCACCGACGACCCCGACGCCTCCCGGGCGTTCGCCGACGAGGTCTACTCGGTGATGCGCGAGGGGGTGGAGCGCCGCACCGACGACGGCCACCTCGTCCGGCTCGACCCCGTGCCCGGCCTGCCCGGCGGCGAACCGGCGGAGGAGGACTGGTGGGCCGGGGAGACCGCCGACCACGGCCGGGCGCCCGAGGCCGGCAGCCCCCGGTCGGCCGCGGGGACGAAGGGCGGGGGCACGAAGGCCGCGGGCGGCAGGGCCGAGTGCCCGTCATCGCTCGACTGCGAGTGGATGCCGGCCGCGTACAAGCGGTGGGGCAAGAAGGGCGATCGTGACTACGGCAACCACGACCGGCTGATCCGCGAGCGCGAGATCGACTACATCGTCGTCCACGACACCGAGGGCACCTACCAGGGCATCCCGTCGATGGTGCGCAACCCGAAGTACGTGAGCTGGCACTACACGATCCGCTCCCGTGACGGACATGTCGCCCAGCACGTGCCGACGAAGGACATCGCCTGGCACGCGGGCAACTGGGACGTCAACACCCGGTCGATCGGCATCGAGCACGAGGGCTACCTGGCCAAGGGCGGGACCTGGTACACCGAGGCGATGTACCGGTCGTCGGCCAGGCTGGTGAAATACCTGGCCGACAAGTACGACATCCCGCTCGACCGGGCCCACATCCTCGGCCACGACAACGTGCCCGGCACGACGCCGGACACCGTCGCCGGCATGCACGAGGACCCCGGGCCCTACTGGGACTGGGCCCACTACTTCGACCTCATGGGCAAGCCGTTCCGGGCGGCCAAGGGCGGCGACTCCGTCCTCATCCGGCCGTCGTACAACTCCCACCGGCCGCGCTTCACCGGCTGCGTGAGCGGCGACGCCGCGAAACGCTGCCCCCCGCACGGGGCCTCCACGGTGTGGCTGCACAAGTCGCCCAGCCACAGGGCCCCCCTCGTGCTCGACATCGGCAAGCGCGGCGGCAGGCCGAGCACGTACAGCGTGTACGACCACAGCGCCCGCGCCTCCACCGGCCAGCGTTTCGCGGTCGCCGAGCGGCGGGGCGACTGGACGGCCATCTGGTATCTCGGCCAGAAGGCGTGGTTCCACAACCCGGCGAGCAAGCCGACCGCCGTCCCCGCCAGGGGCCCGATGATCACGCCGTTGTCGGCGGACGTGAAGGTGTACGGGCGCGCGTATCCGGAGCGGTCGGCGTACACCAGCGCCGCCTACCAGCGGCTGACGCCGCTGAAGTACCGGATCGCGCCCGGTCAGCGCTACACCGTGGGCGACACCGTCACCGGTTCCTACTACGCCGCGAACGCGTTCAATCCCGCCAGGCACGTCACCACCGCCGGCACCACCCGCTACCACCAGATCCAGCTGGGCCATCGGGTGATGTTCGTCATGGCGAAGGACGTGCGATTGATCCGCTGAATTCGGCCGCCGCCGGACGCTCTGTGCGCACGGGCACTCCCGGGAGACGATATGGTTTTCCCGTGGCCCGGCGCACGAGCGTCCGGGGCGTCACGCGGAAGTGGCTCAGGGGTAGAGCATCACCTTGCCAAGGTGAGGGTCGCGGGTTCGAATCCCGTCTTCCGCTCGGAGCACGACTCCTGGTGGAGTGGCCGAGAGGCGAGGCAGCGGCCTGCAAAGCCGTCTACACGGGTTCAAATCCCGTCTCCACCTCGGCGACCATCGGACCCTCCGGGATCCGGTAAAGTAAGAACAGCGCCATGCGGAAGTGGCTCAGGGGTAGAGCATCACCTTGCCAAGGTGAGGGTCGCGGGTTCGAATCCCGTCTTCCGCTCTGAGGAACAACTCCATACGGACGATTAGCTCAGCGGGAGAGCGCTTCCCTGACACGGAAGAGGTCACTGGTTCAATCCCAGTATCGTCCACCACCTGACAAAGCCCCAGCGTTGGCGTCCACCAGCGGCTGGGGCTTTGTCGTCGTTGCGGTCCCTATCCGAAAATCCTTCGCGCCGCCGGGACTTTGCGGCTTCTTAGGCGACGGGCCGCGATGGTCACGCAGACCCCAAGAAGAGATTTTAGGAAGTTATGAAACGACGTCAGGCCGGTTGGCGTGGCGCCTGAGACTTCTGTTCGCTTACATTGCTCCCCTATCAGTCCGTAGATCTTCGCGGGGAGGGAGCAACAGTGAATGACGTGGTCTACGTCCTGGTGACGCTATGCGTCGCTGCGATCGCGGGCGTGGTCTGTGGACTCGCGGTCGGCGTGATGGGCGCCCATCCTCTGGAGGCCTTCAAGACGGGTGGCGTGGCGTTCTGCGGCCTCGCCACCATCGGGCTCTCCATCCTCACCATCCTGCGCAAGAGGGCTTGACCCTCGAACATGGCGAAAGCGATGGCAATCGAGCGAATATGACCGATTTGCGAAACTCCCCACCCGAAAACACCAGCAGCCCTCACCGGTGATCCGGTGAGGGCTTCGATCAGGGGCGGACGACGGCTCCGGGAAATCGTTCCCCGTCGAGACGGCTCGCGCCATGTGAAAGGTCCCCTCCCTCCCCCGTGCGCGTAATTCCCTTGCCCGTTGTGGCGTCCACTCTCCCCTCGCCATGCGTTCGACACCTGGGGGGTGGCGCGGGTGGATCTGAAGACGGACGCGCGCAACGAGCGTTCCCGCGCGGCGATCGCGAAGACGGGAGCGCGGTTCGAGGGCGTGCTGCGGAACTGGTCGCAGTCGTGGGCTCCCGGCGAGGAGGGCCGGCTGCGTGATTCCGCGATGTTCTCGATCATCGCGCGGGAGTGGCCGGAATGCCGGTCGCGGCTGGAGGCACGGCTGCGGCGCGGCTGACGGCGTCAGGGCCAGGTGGTGGCCTCGGACTCGAAGAGCCCGGGGTCGCTCTCGACAGGGAGAACGCCCATCAGGTGGCCTCCCGGTGCGCGCAGGATGCGGCACTCCTGCCAGCGCGTCACCTCGCGCGCGCCCAGCGCGACCAGGCGGCGGGTCTCGGCCCCGACGTCGTCGGTCTCGATGTCCACGTGGAAGCGGGGGGCGTCGTCGCCGACCGCCTGCACGGCGACCGCGAGGCCGGGGAAGGCGCCGTGCAGGGAGACGAACTGCTCGTAGCCGGGCAGCGGACGGGCGGTCGCGCCGAGCGCCGCCGACCAGAAGGCCGCCGCCGCGTCGGCCTCGGCTGACGGGGTGTCGATGAGGAGGGCGTACAGGCGGCTGCGATGCACGACGATCACCCTAACCGGGCAACTTTCCGCTGGCTACCTACCTAATGATGACTCCCGGCGAATTGTCGCCTTGTGAGAAGTTTTGGTGGCTCTGTGTGCATACACGGTTTCGGTACGGGTAGCGCCGTGGCATTGGCTCCTCGGAGGAGGAAACCGTGGACATCAACATCGGCCAAGCACTTACGGACGTACTCCGGCAAATAGCGACGTTCGTTCCGAAGCTGGTCGCGTTCCTGGTGATTCTCGTCATCGGGTGGATCGTGGCCAAACTGCTGGCCAAGATCGTCAACAAAGTGCTCGAACGGGTCGGTTTCGACCGGGCCGTCGAGCGCAGTGGCGTGCGGCGCATGCTGGAGCGCAGCAAGTACGACGCCAGCGACCTGCTCGCCAAGATCGTTTACTACGCCATCCTGCTGGTCACCCTGCAGATTGCGTTCAGCGTCTTCGGGCCCAACCCGATCTCGGCGCTGCTGACCGGCGTGGTGGCCTGGCTGCCCAGGGCCATCGTCGCCATCGTGATCATCGTGGTGGCCGGTGCCGTGGCCAAGGGCGTGCACGACATCGTGAGCGGAATGCTCGGCGGCCTGTCGTACGGGCGTTGGCTGGCGGCCGCGGCTTCGGTGTTCATCTGGGCGCTCGGCATCATCGCCGCGCTGAACCAGATCGGCGTGGCCACGACGGTCACGACGCCGGTGCTCGTCACGGTGCTCGCCACGGTCGGCGCGATCGCGGCGATCGGCGTCGGGGGCGGCCTCATCCGGCCGATGCAGCAGCGCTGGGAGCGCTGGCTGGGGCGGATGGAGCAGGAGGCCCCGCAGGCCAGGGCGCACGCGGAGGCGTACCAGCGAGGGCGTGAGGACGCCCGCGCGATGGCGGCGGAGGAGACGACTCCCATCCGGACGACTCCCCCGACCGGCACGTCCGGGCCTGCCACCGGAACGTCCGGTCCCACGACCGGCGGCGGCTCCACTCGTTCGGACATGCCTCCGGGCTGACCCGGCGGCTCACGACAGGAAGGACCGGCGCCCCGGCCCACGGCCCGCACCACCAGGCGGGACCGGCCGGGGCGCCGCCGTGTGCGGCGGGTCCGTCAGGCGGTGCGGCCCTCGTCGAGGAGGCCGAGCTCGCGGGTCAGGTAACAGACGGCGGTCAGGCGCAGGGACGGCGCGTCGGGCTCGCCGGTGAAGGACCAGCCGAGGTGCCGCAGCTCGTCCAGGAAGCCCAGCAGGTAGTCGCCCAGGGTCTCGCGGTCGAGCGGGATCGCGTCACGGAGCCAGGCCGCGTGCTGGTCCACCGCGGCCACCAGACCCGGGTCGCCGGCCATCCGCTGGAGCTGGGCGTCGCCGAGGGCGTTCATCAGCCAGCGCAGGGGCGAAGTCGCCCATCCCTCCTCAAAGACCACCAAACAATGCTAAAGCACTTCCCAAGGACAGCAGCCCTTTCAGGGCAGCCCGACGTAGTTCTCGGCGAGGGTGGTCGCGGCCGCCTCCGACGAGGTGACGTAGTCGAGGTACGACAGCTGGAGCCGGCGGGCGTACGCGTCGTCGTCGTCGAACGTGTGCAGCAGCGTCGTCATCCACCACGAGAAGTGCTGCGCCCGCCACACCCGCTTGAGGCAGGCCTGCGAGTAGCCGTCGAGCAGGTCGGTCGAGCCGTGCTCGAAGTAGGCGGCGAGCGCGTCGGTGAGCACCCGCACGTCGGCGACGGCCAGGTTGAGCCCCTTGGCGCCAGTGGGCGGCACGATGTGGGCGGCGTCTCCGGCGAGGTAGAGCCGGCCGTACTGCATCGGCTCGGCCACGAAGGCCCGCATGGGCGTGATGCCGCGCTCCACGATCTCGCCGGTGGCCAGGGTGAAGCCGGGCACGCTTTCCAGCCGGGTCCTCAGCTCGTCCCAGATCCGCTCGTCCGGCCAGTCCTCCAGCCGGGCGTCGGCCGGGACCTGCAGGTAGAAGCGGCTGACGGAGGGCGAGCGCATGCTGTGCAGGGCGAAGCCGCGCTCGGTCCTGGTGTAGATCAGCTCCTCGGAGGACGGCGCCACCTTGGCCAGGATGCCGAGCCAGGCGAACGGATAGTCCTTCTCGAAGACGGTCAGCACGCCCTCGGGAATCGCCGGCCTGGACACGCCGTGGAACCCGTCGCAGCCGGCGATCACGTCGCAGTCGAGCCGCTCGCCGCCGAACGTCACGTACGGCTCCGACTCCAGCGCGTGCAGCGCGACGTCCTCGACCTCGAAGCGGATGTCGCCGCCCGCCGCGAGCCTGGCGGCGATCAGGTCCTTGACCACCTCCTGCTGGCCGTACACGGTGATGGACCTGCCCGGGACGAGCTTCTCGAACGGGATGCGGTGGCCCGCGCCGCCGTACCGGAGCTCGATGCCGTGGTGCGGCAGGCCCTCGCGCGACATCCGCTCGCCGACGCCGGCCTCGATCAGCGTGTCCACCGTGCCCTGCTCCAGCACGCCGGCCCGCACGCGCCGCTCGACGTAGTCGCGGCTGCGCTTCTCCAGCACCACGGAGGAGATGCCGCGCAGGTGGAGCAGATGGGACAGGAGCAGGCCGGCGGGACCCGCTCCGATGATCGCTACCTGAGTTCGCATGAAGGAAGCATCCTGCTTCCAGCGGCCTCCCGCCGAGTCGAGGCTTCCACTGAGTGGAAGGATGAGGCTCATGGCAGGTGGATCGCAGGAGCCGGGACGGTCGGTGACGTCCAAGGTGCTGGCGCTGCTGGGGGCGTTCGACGCGGCGCACCCCCGGCTCACGCTGACCGAGCTGGCGCGGCGCAGCGGCGTGCCGCTGAGCACGGCGCACCGGCTGGTCGGCGAGCTGGAGCGGTGGCAGGCGCTCGGCCGCGACCCCGACGGGCGGCTGCGGATCGGGCTGCGGCTGTGGGAGCTGGGACAGCTCGCGCCCAACCGGGTGCGGGAGTTCGGCCATCCGTGGCTGCAGGAGCTGTTCGCCTCGACCGGCGAGAACGTGCACCTCGCGGTCCGGGACGGCCTGGAGGTGCTCTACGTCGACAAGGTGTACGGCAGGCGGGCGGTGCCGATCGTCTCGCGGACCGGCGCCCGGCTGCCGATGCACCCGACGGGCGTGGGCAAGGCGCTGCTGGCGTTCGAGCCGGAGTGGTTCGTCAGGTCGTACCTGGCCCGCAAGCTCGAACGCCCCACCCCGCACACGATCACCGAGCCCGGGCGGCTGGCCAGGGAGCTGGCGGCGGTGCGGGCTCAGGGGTACGCGCTGACGTACGAGGAGATGACGCTCGGGTCGTGCTCGGCGGCGGCGCCGGTCCTGGCCGGCGGGCGGCCGGTGGCGGCGCTCGGCATCGTGGTCTCCTCGCGGCGCGCCCGCGAGCTGCCGCGTCTGGTGGAGCCGCTGCTCAGCGCCGCCGCGGGCATCGCGGCGGCGTACGTCAGTCCCCCAGCTTCTGGATCCGGTCCCTGAACAGCGTGGTCGCGATCGCGGCCCGGTGCGGCTGGCCCTTCAGGAACGCCTGGGCGAAGCTCTTGGCCTGGTCGTAGGAGACCTTGCCGGGCATGGGCGGCTCGTTCGGGTTGACGTCGATGTCCACCAGCGCCGGGCCGTCGTGGGCCAGTGCCTCGCTGATCGCCGTCGTCACCTCGCCGGCCTTCGTGACCTTGGCCCCGTACCCGCCGCACGAGCGGGCCCAGGCCGAGAAGTCGGCCTCGGGGGCGGCGTACCGGACGCCGTGCTCGGGGTAGCCGAGCACCATCTGCTCCCACAGGATCTGGCCGAGCGAGTTGTTGTTGTTGATCACCACCTTGACCGGCAACCGCTGCTGGACGGCGGTGAGGAACTCGGCCATGAGCATCGAGAAGCCGCCGTCCCCGACGTAGGCGATGACCTGGCGGCCAGGGAAGGCGTGCTGGATGGCGATGGCGTACGGCAGGCCGTTGGCCATCGAGGCGAGCGTGCCGGACAGGTAGAAACGGCGGTCGCCGCGGATCGTCCAGTGGCGTGCGGCCCAGGTGGCGATGGTGCCGCTGTCGCAGGTCAGGATGGCGTCGTCGGCGGCGAGGTCGTCGAGGACGGACGCGGCGTACTGGGGGGCGATGGGGTCGCGGTCGGGGTTCTCCAGGGAGTCCATGTCGGACCGCCACTTAGCCATCATTTTCTGATATTTCGTCAGATGGGCGTTTCCGTTCTGCCGCTTCAGCAGCGGCAGCAGCGCCCGCAGCCCCTCCTTGGCGTCGCACACCACCGGCACGTCGGTCGGCACGCGGGCCCCGGCCCGCGTCGGGTCCGCCTCGAACTGCACCACCCGTGTCCGGCCCGGGTCGGGGAGGAACTTCGAGTACGGGAAGTTCGTGCCCACCATGAACAGCACGTCGGTCTCGTCCATCAGCTCCTCGCTCGGCCGCGTGCCGAGCAGCCCGATCCCCCCGGTCGTGTACGGCGAGTCGTCCGGGATGACCGCCTTGCCGGGCAAGGTCTTGACCACGGGCGCCCCGAGCGCCTCGGCCACCGCGAGCACCTCGTCGCGGGCGTGCAGCGCGCCCTGCCCGACCAGCATGGCCGGCCGCTCGGCCTTGTTGAGCACCTCGGCCGCCCACTCCAGGTCCTCCTGCCGGGGGATGCCGGACGGCTGCAGGAACACCGGCGACGTCTGCGGCACCCGGGCCGGGGCCACGTGCTCGTAAGGGTCGGCCCCGGCCTCGGCCACCTGGATGTCGTTCGGCAGCGTCAGGTGGGAGACGCCGCGGCGGGCGTACGACGTCCTGATCGCCAGGTCCACCAGGGAGGGCAGCTGTCCCGGGTTGCTGATCATCATGTTGTACTCGGCCACGTCGGCGAACAGCTTGTCCAGGTGGACCTCCTGCTGGTAGCCGGTGCCCAGCACGGACGTCTCCTGCATGCCGGTGATGGCGAGCACGGGGACGTGGTCGAGCTTGGCGTCGTAGAGGCCGTTGAGCAGGTGGATGCCGCCGGGGCCCGAGGTGGCCAGGCAGACGCCGACGCGGCCGGTGGCCTTGGCGTAACCGGTGGCCATGAAGGCCGCGGCCTCCTCGTGGTGGACGAGGACGAAACGCACCCGGTCACGGTGGCGCCGCAGGCCCTCCATGATGCCGTTGATGCCGTCGCCCGGCAGGCCGAAGACCGTGTCGACCCCCCACGCCGCAAGCCGTTCGATCAGGGATTCCGATGCGATGCGAGCCATGCGTGCCGCCCTACCCCTGAGGGCCGCGCTCAGACGCTAGGCCCAGATTCGTTGACATTTCCAAAAATTGGCGGGTAGGGGGCCCGTATGCGCATTTTGGTCACGGGAGCCACCGGCACGCTGGGCTCGGCCATGGTCCCCGCGCTGCTGCGGGCGGGTCATGAGGTACGGGCGCTGAGCCGTTCCCGGCGGGACGGCAGCGGGAACGTCGACTGGAGGTGGGGCGACCTCATCTCGGGCGACGGCGTCGCGGAGGCCGTACGGGACGTGGACGCCATCGCCCACCTGGCCACGAGCGGCCGCAAGGGACGCGGCGCCGTGGACATCCCCGGCACCCGCACGCTGGCGATCCTGGCCCGCGAGGCCGGGGTGCCGCACCTGTTGCTGACCTCGGTCGTCGGCGCCGACCGGGCGCCCCACGGCTACCTGAAGCACAAGCTGGAGGCCGAGGGCGTGGTCGCCGCGAGCGGCCTCGGCTGGACGATCCTGCGCGCCACCCCGTTCCACCAGTGGCTGCACGCCAGGCTGCGCGGCTACCGGTCGCTGCCCGTGCTGCCGGTGGACCGCTCGCTGCGCTGGCAGCCGGTGCACACCGGCGAGGTCGCCGCGCGCGTGGCCGAGTTGCTCGCCGCCGGCCCGACCGGCACGGCGGTCGACTTCGGCGGACCGCAGGTGATCGACACCGGCGAGCTGGTCGGCACGTGGCTGCGAGCGGAGGGCCTGCGCCGTCTCTGCCCGTCCGTCCGCTACCCCGGCCGTCTGCACGCCGCCCAGCGCGCCGGCGCCCTGCTCACCGACGCCATGCCCAAGGGCGGGATCACCTGGCACGACTATCTGCTGCCGCGACCCGCCCCCGCGCTCGACGACGACTTCGCCTCCGAGCACACCGCCTCGCCCACCAGCCCGGCCACGCAGCCGGAGAACGACCCTGACCTGCACGTATACGGCGGCGACGAAGGGTACGAGCGTCCGACACGAAGCTAGGCCGGTGTCCCGTTTTGTTACACTTCGTCCACTTGTTGGAGCCCCAGGCGCTACTAGACAATGTGTTCGGTGAACCAAGGCATCCCGCTGACCTCCGACTTCGCCAACGGCGACGTCTCCTTCTGGTACCGGCAGATCGGCCTGCCCGCCCGGCGGCCGTCCCTGCCCGGGCCGCGTGACTACGACGTCGCCATCGTCGGCGGCGGCTACACCGGCCTGTGGACCGCGTACTACCTCAAGCAGGCCGACCCCGGCCTGCGCGTCGCGATCCTGGAGAAGGAGTTCGCCGGGTTCGGCGCGTCAGGGCGCAACGGCGGCTGGTTGTCCGCCGAGTTCGCCGGGTCGCGTAAGCGGCACGCCAAGGCGCGCGGCCGGCAGGCGATGATCGACCTGCAGCACGCGATGTTCCGTTCGGTGGACGAGGTCATCGCGGTGGCCCAGGCGGAGGGCATCGACGCCGACATCCACAAGGGCGGCCTGCTGCACGTCGCGACGAACCCCGCCCAGCGGCGGCGCCTGCGCGCGGGCGTGGCCGACCTGCGCGCCTGGGGGTACGGCGAGCAGGACATGCGGCTGCTCGACCGGGACGAGCAGCAGGAGCGGCTGCAGGTGGCCGGGGCGCTGGAGGCGTCGTACTCGCCGCACGGCGCCCGCATCCAGCCGGCCAAGCTGGCCGTCGGGCTGGCGCGGGCGGTGGCCGGGATGGGCGTCGACATCTTCGAGGACACGACCGTGACGGCGATCCTGCCCCGCTCGGGCAGCGCCAAGGCCACGGCCGTCACCCCGCGCGGCGCCGTCTCGGCCGAGTACGTCATCCGCGCCACCGAGGGCTTCACCGCCGGCCTGGCCGGGCAGCACCGGCAGTGGCTGCCGATGAACAGCTCGATGATCGTCACCGAGCCGCTGCCCGCCGAGGTGTGGAAGCACATCGGCTGGCAGGGCAACGAGCTGCTGGAGGACAACGCGCACGCGTACGTCTACGCGCAGCGGACGGCCGACGACCGGATCGCGATCGGCGGCCGGGGCGTGCCGTACCGGTTCGGGTCGCGCACGGACCGGCGGGGGGCCACGCAGCGGCAGACGGTGGCGTTGTTGTGGCGCATGCTCGTCAAGCTCTTCCCCGCGGCGGCCGACGTGCGGGTGCAGCACGCGTGGTGCGGGGTGCTCGGGGTGCCGCGCGACTGGTGCTCGACCGTGCACCTCGACCACGCCAGCGGGCTCGGCTGGGCGGGCGGCTACGTGGGCAGCGGCGTCACCACGACGAACCTGGCCGGGCGCACGCTGCGCGACCTCGTGCTGCGCCGCGACACCCCGCTGACCGGGCTGCCGTGGGTCGGGCGGCAGGTGCGGCAGTGGGAGCCCGAGCCGCTGCGCTGGACGGGCGTGCAGCTGATCTACGCGCTCTACCGGGCCGCCGACCGGCGCGAGAACGAACGCGGCACCAGGACCTCGGCCTACGCACACCTGGCCGACCTGATCTCCGGCCGATGAACGCCGCCCACCTGCCCCGACCGTGAACCACGTCCTCCGGACCCGGCCGTGAGCGGCATCGCCCCGGTCCGCCGGGGCCGGCCCTGGGCGGTGGGTCAGCCTCGCCAGGGGTCGTAGTCGACTTCGAGCGGCTCCTGCGGGGGCCGTTCGGCCTCCGGAACGTGCTGGAGGTTGACGCGGATGCGATACCACAGGCTGCTGCGCCCGCGCATGCCGTCGACCAGCACGTCGGCGGGCTCCAGGCGGGCGGCGACCTCGGGATGGCGGGCCTTCCACCGCTCGAACCCGGCCATCGCCTCGTCCTTGTGCTCGGCTCTGGCGATCTCGATGAGCGGCTTGGTCTGCTGCCTGCGCCCGGCGCCCTTGGGCGGCTTGGGCGCGGGCCCGAGCTCCTCGGCCAGCTCCAGGAGGCCGTCGAGGCCGCCCGGGTGGAGATCCATGTCCTCCCACGGGTCGCCGGTCTCGGCCAGGCGCTTGGGCACGGTCTCGATGGTGAACGCCTCCGGCCGGCACCCGGGCACCTCGTCCCAGGTCAGCGGGGTGGACACGCGGGCGTCGGGCACGGCGCGCACGGAGTAGGCGGAGGCCACGGTGCGGTCGTAGGCGTTCTGGTTGAAGTCGACGAAGACGCCGTGGCGCTCCTCCTTCCACCACCGGCTGGTGGCCAGGTCGGGCGCGCGCCGCTCGACCTCGCGGGCCACGGTCTCGGCCGCCTTGCGCACCTTCGCGTACGGCCAGCGCCGCTCGATGCGGGCGTAGACGTGGAAGCCGCGCGAGCCGGACGTCTTGGGCCAGGCGACCAGGCCGTGGTCGGCGAGCACCTCGCGGGCGACCTGGGCGGTGGCGAGCACGTCCGCCCACGGGACGCCCGGCACCGGGTCGAGGTCGATGCGCAGTTCGTCGGGCCTGGCGAGGTCGTCGGCGCGCACCGGGTGGGGGTTGAGGTCGACGCAGTTGAGGTTGATCACCCACAGCAGCTGGGCCAGGTCGGTGCAGACGACCTCCTGCGCGCTGAGGCCCGAGCGGTATTTCAGCTCGGCCACCTCGATCCAGTCGGGCCGCTTGGCCGGGGCCCGCTTCTGGAAGAACGGCTCGTCGTCGATGCCGTGCGGGAACCGCTTGAGCACCATCGGCCGCCCGTGGACGCCGCGCAGCGCCGCCTCGCCGACGGCCTGGTAGAACCGGACCAGGTCGAGCTTGGTGTGGCCGCTCTGCGGGAAGACGACCTTGTCGGGGCTGGTGATGCGCACCTCGCGGCCGGCGACCTCGATGTCAGGCATACGGTCACGATACGTGGCCCCACCGACAACCCCCGGCCCCCGCGCCACGCCGATCCCCGCTCCGCCGTGCCTGGGCGAAGCGGCCGTGTGCCGTAAAGGTCAGACGTCGTCGAAGTCGCAGCGTAGAGCGGCCCCGTAAGGGGCGAACGTCGTCGGGCGCGGGGCCCGTAAAGGGTGAGACGCCATCGAAGCGGCCGTGTGAGGCCCGCCCCGTAAAGGGTCAGGCGTCGTCGAAGCGGCCGTGGCGGCCGGCGCCGCGGGCGAAGCGGGCGGCGCCCTCCATGGCGTCGGGCAGCGACAGCAGGCCGTGGCGCAGTTCGTTCCGCATCGCCTCGGCCTCGGTCAGCTCCTCCTGCTCCAGCGCCGACATGCGGTCGCCGCGCAGGCACAGCTGCGGGAAACGGGCGATCTCGCGCGCCAGCTTCTCGGCGTGCCGCCGCGCGGTGCCGTTCGGGACGAGCCGGTTGGCCAGCCCCCACGCGTACGCCTCGGGGGCCGCGACGGCGCGGCCGGTGAGGATCATGTCCATCGCCCGGGACGCGCCGACGAGCCGCGGCAGCCGTACGGTGCCGCCGTCGATGAGCGGCACGCCCCACCTGCGGCAGAAGACACCGAACACCGCGTCCTCCTCGGCCACCCGCAGGTCGCACCAGAGGGCCAGCTCAAGGCCGCCCGCCACGGCGTGGCCGGCGACGGCGGCGATGACCGGCTTGCCGAGGCGCATCCGGGTCGGGCCCATCGGGCCGTCGCCCTCCTCGCCGACGTGGTTGTCGAGCGCCTTGAGGTCGGCGCCCGCGCAGAACGTGCCGCCCGCGCCCCACAACACCGCCACGGCGGCGTCGGACGCCTCGAAGGCGCGGAAGGCGTCGGCGAGCGCCTCGGCCGTCTTGCGGTCGACCGCGTTGCGGGCCTCCGGCCGGCTGATCACGACGGTGGTGACGGGTCCTTCGCGCTCGACACGTACGGTCATGCGGCCCTCCTCGGGGAAACGTGCCGAGCGTACATTCGCCCGCCGGGCCCGGCCAGCAGCGCTCCGTCGATTTGTCGTCCGGCCCTGGTAGAGATTCGGCCATCACCTGACCCCTCGAAGAACAGGCGTTCCGATGACATCTGTCGCGTCACCTCCCCCGGCGGAGGCCTGACATGGGCGTTCTCGACGGCCTTCCGGCCGGGCTCCGCGGGTGGCTCGACGAGCTCGACCCAGCGACGCTGGAGGCGTTCCGTGAGCTCGACGAGACGTACGTCCCCGTGGGGTCCTACGTCTTCCCCGACGACACCGCGCTGGGGAGGCGGGCGCGAAGGTGGCGCGACGCCGAGTGGCGGACCATGGGGTTGTGGACGCAACTGCGCCTGCGCACGACGGACGGCAGTCCGCTGGTGCAGTCGGTGCCGATGGCGGTGGCACGGCGCAGGCTGCGGTGGACGCCGCAGGAGCTGCGCCTGCTGTGGGCCACGACGCTCGGGGCACCCGAAAGCCGGCGGCGCACCGACTTCCTCTACCGGATCCCGGTCTCCGCGGTCCAACACCTGCCGCCGGGTGAGCGCGAACCGGTGCTGGCGCTGCTGCGGCAGGCCCAGCGGGAGCTCGACGGCACGCCTTACGCCTCCTCCTGGCAGGCCAAGCGGGTGCTGGACGGCCTGCTGACCGAGCACCCGACCGGCGACCCCGCCGACGCCGCGCGTTCCCTCGTCCCCGAGGGCGACGCCTTCGCCGCACTGGTGCGCGAGGAGTACGGCCGCCGTCTCGGCGACCCGGCGTCGCTGCCGCTCGCGCGGCACTGGGTCACCGCGACGACCGGCAACCCGTCCGCCAAGTGGACGGCGCGGGCCGCGGAGCTGCTCACGCCCGGCGCCGCCGCCCTGATCAAGGACGTGCTCGGCCGGCTCCCGGCGCACCGCGAGACGGTCGTGCTCCAACGCTACGGCGGCTACGAGCGCCGGGTCGTCACCTACCTCGACGAGCGCACGGCCGTGCTGCTGCGCGGCATGCTCTGGACCCTCGACCTGGTCGACGAGCCCTGGGTGGTGCCGCTGCTGGGCGACATCGCCCTGGCCGCCGGCACCGGTGTCGGCGGGTCGGGCGCCGACTCCCGCAGCGAGCTGGTGGCCAACGCCGCGATCGGCGGGCTGGCCCGGCGCGGCGGCCTGGAGGTGGTCGCTCACCTCGCCCGCGTCCAGGCGAAGGTCCGCAAGAAGAGCATCCTGTCCAGGGTCTCCCGGACGCTCGACGCGGTGGCCGAGCGGACCGGCCTCTCCCCCGAGCAGCTGCTGGAGCGTACGGTGCCCACGTCGGGCTCGGTCCCGACGACGCCCGCACCGAGCACGGCCTGCGGCTGTCCCTCGACGGCACGATCACCTACGGCACGCGCAAGACCGTCCCGAAGGCCGTCCGCGAGGCGCACAAGGAGTTGCTCGCCGAGCTGAGGGCGACGGCGAAGGAGCTGCGGAAGACGCTGCCCGCCGAGCGGTTCCGCGTCGAGCGGGCCCTGGCCACCGGGCGGGTCTGGGAGTGGCACGAGGTGTGCGCGTTCTACCTCGACCATCCGGTCACCGGGGCGTTCGGCCGTGCGCTGATCTGGCAGGTCGCCGGCGGGCCCGCCGGGCTGCCCGTGCGGGCGGGCGACGCGTGGGAGCTCGCCGGGCCCGACGGCGGGCGCGTCCGGCCCGGTCCTGACGCGGCGGTCACGCTGTGGCATCCGATCGCGCACACCGCCGAGGAGGTGCGCGCCTGGCGCGACCACCTGATGGCGTCGGGCCTGCGCCAGCCGTTCAAGCAGGCCTTCCGCGAGGTCTACCTGCTCACCCCCGCCGAGGAGGAGACGCACGACCACTCGCTCCGCTTCGCGAACCACCTGCTCCGCTACGGCCAGGCCAAGGCCCTGCTGACCGGCCGCGGCTGGACGGGCCTGTCGCTGGGCCACTGGGACGCCGCCGGCGGGTCGTCGCAGGCCGAGGCCGTCAGGGAGCTTCCCGGCGGGCTCCGCGCGACCTGGTCGTTCTTTCTGGACGAGCACTCCTTCGAACGCGACGGCTACGGCGCCACCGCCTCCGTCTGCGTGAGCGACGCGCTTCGCTTCCTGCCGGCCGGCGGGCGGCCGGTGCCGCTGCGCGAGGTGCCGCCGCTCGTCCTGTCGGAGACGCTGCGCGACGCCGACCTGGCCGTCGGCGTCACCTCCACCGGTCTCGACCCGGCGGGCCACGGCGCCTACTGGGAGTCGTACGGCTTCGGTGATCTCGGTGAGAGTGCTCGGGTGCGGCGTGACGCGGTGGCCCGGCTGCTGCTCCGCCTGTCCATCGCCGACCGGTGCGAGCTGAGCGACCGGTTCCTCGTCGTCCGGGGCGACCTGCGCACGTACAAGATCCATCTGGGCTCCGGCAACATCCTCATGGAGCCCGACGACGCCTACCTGTGCATCGTCCCCGGCCCCGGCCGTGACCAGGTGTTCCTGCCCTTCGAGGAGGACGGCGGCCTGCTCTCGGTCATCCTGTCGAAGGCGTTCCTGCTGGCCGCCGACACCGCCATCGGCGACCCGACGATCACCCGGCAGATCCGGGGATGAGCGGCCCCGCGGTTCTGTCGGTGGCGTCCGGCATGATCTCGCTCGTCGGCTCTCCCCCCACTTCCCCCAGGAGCAGAACGTGCCCGATGTGACGACCGGCGCCGAGGAGCGTTCCGAGGCCACCCGCCTGGTGTACGACATGGGCACGCTCCTGCCGGCGGCCTACCGGCGCGGCCGCGAGCGGGACAACACCAGCTCGGCGAGGTTCGGGCAGCCGCTGTTCACACCCGACGCCTGCGTCGACCTGTTCCACGCGCTGGCGGAGGGGCTGGAGAAACGGCGCGGGGCCGACCTGTGCCTGGGGGCCGGGGCGCTGGTGCGCTGTCCCGAGGGGGCGCCGCCGGAGCGGCTGGCCGATCCGGCCCGCGCGCTGGTGCGGTTCGTGCTCGGCCAGGAGCGGCTGTCCCACCCGTTCTCGCTGCTGGCGGCGGCCGGGCTCGCCGGGCTCGACGCCGAGGTGGCCGAGCGGGTCCGCGACGGGCGCGGGCCGATCGCGGTCGCCGAGGTGGAGCTGCTGCTCGGCTGGGACGCGACGCGGCGGGCGCTGTTCGCCGAGTGCGCCGAGGAGCGGATGTTCCACGGGTTCCCGTCGCTGCCCGGTGCCATGGAACGGCTCGGCGACGTGCCCGGTTACGCCGAGTTCGCCCGGGCGACCCTGGAGGCCGCCGAGGCGCGCCTGACCGCGATCCACGCCGGGGAGATCCCCTACCGCGCCGACAAGGCGTTCGAGGCCGCCGATAAGTCCACCATCGGCCTGGCCGCCAGGGTGGCGCTCCTGCGTGACGAGCCATGGCTGCCCGAGCTGCTCGACGCGCTGCTGCGCAAGGTCGTGGTGGCGCCGACCCAGGCGAAGACGCTGCCGTCGCAGGGCGTGCTGTTCGCGATCGCCCACGCGGTGGAGGCGTACCCGACGCCCGAGGCCATCGCGGCGCTGCGGGCGGCGCGGTCGGCGACCCGGCACGGCGGGGTGCCCAAGCAGCTCGACCGCATACTCAAGCGCGTCGAGGCGGCGCTGGCCAACCGGCTCGAGGTGGCCTTCCGGGTGCCCGACGGGCGGGTGCGGCGGCAGCTCGGCGAGCACACTGCGGTGATCTCCACCGAGGGCGAGGTCGAGCTGTCGTGGTGGCACGGCGACAAGCGGCTGAAGGCGGTCCCGGCGGCGGTCAGGCGTGAGCACGGCGACGAGGTCAAGCGGCTGCGCGAGCTGGCCAAGCAGGTCAGGCAGCAGCAGGCCACCCTCGTCAGGGCGCTGGAGGCCGGCTACGCGAGCGACGTCACGCCGCCCTACCACCAGCTCGCCGGCCAGCCGGCGGCCGAGCGGCTGATCTGGGAGTTCGAGGTCTCGCCCGGGCAGTGGCGCAGCGAGCTGGGGCTCGGCGTGCCCGACGGGCCGGTGCGGCTGTGGCATCCGGCCCGCGCCTCGGTGGAGGAGGTGAACGCCTGGCGCGAGGCCGTGCAGGGCAAGGAGCTGCGCCAGCCGTTCAAGCAGGCCTTCCGCGAGGTCTACCTGCTGACGCCGGCCGAGGAGGCGACCGAGGTCCACTCCAACCGGTTCGCGGGGCACGTGGTCGACTACCCCAGGCTGTACGCGCTGTTCAAGCAACGCGGCTGGCAGGCCGACTACGTCGGGCCGTGGGACGGCGGCGGCGAGGGGGAGGCCAAGCGCGTCATGGCGGGCCTTTCTCTTATACACATCTCCGAGCCCACGAGACTAGCGCTC
>NZ_POUD01000350.1 GCF_003236395.1 Nonomuraea aridisoli
GTTCCGGGGCGTTCGGGCAGCCGGGGTCTGGGGGCAATGGGCAGCCCGGTTCTGGGGTGATCGGGCGGCAGGGTGTGCGGAACGTGCCCGTAGGGGGGCCGGGGAGTAGCGGGACGCCGGGGTTTCAGGTGGAGCCGTTGGGGCCGGTGCCGGACAGGCCGCCGCGGCGGGGGCTCGGTGACATCCCGATCAAGGTGATCTACCTGGCCGGGGCCATCGTGGCGACGGTGCTCGCCGTGGTGCTGGTGTTCACCGTGTTCTCCGGTGACGTGCCCAACCAGGAGACCGAGCAGGTCGTCCAGGTGGCGCCGGTGCCGTCCGTGACGGCGACGCCGACGCCGTCGGCCAGTCCGACGCCGACGGAGAGCCCGATCGTGCTGCCGCCCGTGCCCGCGAGCAAGAAGTACGCCACCTTCTCCGGCAAGGCGTCCGCCGTCGTCAACACGATCACCGACAAGAACAGCGGGATCAGCTACCCGAGGTTGGCCAAGCCGTGGCAGGCCAGGTCGTTCTCACCGTTCTCGATCGCGCAGCGGATCGGCGAGGTGGGCGTCCCGCAGACGGTGATCGCCTCGGCGATGCTCCCCGGCGATTCGCCCGAGGAGAAGCCGTCCTCGAACGCCGACTACCGCGAGATCGCCACGCAGGCCGTCCGCTGGACGATGCGCACGCAGTACCCGAAGGGCGCCACGCTCTCCTGGACGGCGTCGCAGAAGATCCCGGTCGGCAAGGGGTGGACGCTCGGCTACAAGGTCACCTACACCCACGACGGCAAGGAGCAGGAGGCCCAGGCGATGGTGACGGTCGTCGAGGTGGGCAAGACGAAGCCGGCCATGCTCATGGCGTCGATCCCCGAGACCGACAAGGCCCGCTGGCGCGACCTGAACACCCTCGCGCAGCAAGTACGCCCTCTCTAGAAACCTCTAGGCCAGAAGCATCCTCTAGAATATGGTTCTGGGCATGCACCCGGACCTGGCTGGAGGATGAGGAATGGCTATCGGGTTGAGCGAGGAGCACGAGGCGCTCCGCGAGTCGGTGAGCGGCTGGGCCGAGCGCAACATCCCCTCGGAGTTGCTGCGCGCCGGTTCGGACGGGCGTCCGCCGTTCTGGTCGGGGCTCGCCGAGCAGGGGCTGCTCGGTCTGCACCTGCCCGAGGAGGCCGGCGGATCCGGTTACGGGCTGCTGGAGACCGCCGTGGCCGTCGAGGCGCTGGCCGAGCGGATGGCGCCCGGCCCCTATGTGCCGACGGTGCTGGCGAGCGCGGTCATCCACGCGTCCAAGCGTCACGAGTTGCTGGAGCCGCTGGCCGACGGCACGCTCACCGGCGCCCTGGCGCTGACCGGCGCGCTCACCGGCACCCGTGACGAGGACGGCTCCCTGGTCGTCTCCGGCACGGTCGAGCCTGTGCTCGGCGGCTCGCTGGCCGACGTGCTGGTGCTGCCGGTCTCGACCTCCGAGGGCGAGGAGTGGATCGCGCTGGACGCCTCCGCGGCGACCGTCACCGCGGTCAAGTCGCTCGACCTCACCAGGCCGGTCGCGAAGGTGGAGCTGTCGGACGTGACCGTGCCGGCCGAGCGGGTGCTCGACGGCGTCGAGGGCCCCGACGTGCTCAACCTGGCCGCGATCATCCTCGGCGCCGAGGCCGCCGGCCTGGCGTCGTGGTGCGTCACGTCCGCCGCCGAGTACGCGAAGGTGCGCGTCCAGTTCGGCCGCCCGATCGGCCAGTTCCAGGGCATCAAGCACAAGCTGTCGCGCATGCTGGTCTCGCTGGAGCAGGCCCGCGCCACCGTGTGGGACGCCACCCGCGCCGAGGGCAAGGAGCTGGAGTTCGCCGCCGCCGTGGCCGGGGTGATGGCCCCCGACGCGGCCGTGTTGTGCGCCAAGGACGCCATCCAGACGTTCGGCGGCATCGGCTACACCTTCGAGCACGACGTGCACCTGTACTACCGCCGCGCGCTCACCCTGCGCGCCCTGCTCGGCTCCTCGGCGGAGTGGGCGGCCACGGTGACCTCCCTCTCGCTCCAGGGCGTCTCCCGCGACCTGCAGATCGAGCTGCCCGAGGACGCCGAGGACCTGCGCGAGTCGATCCGCGCCGAGATCGCGGAGATCGCTCTGCTGGAGGGCAAGGAGCAGAAGCGCGCCCTGGCCGAGCGCGGGTTCGTCATGCCGCACCTGCCCAAGCCGTGGGGCCGCGGCGCCAAGCCGCTGGAGCAGGTGCTGATCGCGCAGGAGCTCAAGGCCGCCAAGGTGAGGCTGCCCGCCCTGATCATCGGCGCGTGGGTGGTGCCGTCCATCGCCGTGTACGGCACCGAGGAGCAGCAGCAGCGCTTCCTGCCGAAGACGCTCAGCGGCGAGATGATGTGGTGCCAGCTGTTCTCCGAGCCGGGCGCCGGCTCCGACCTGGCCTCGCTGCAGATGAAGGCGGAAAAGGTCGAGGGCGGCTGGCGGCTCAACGGCCAGAAGATCTGGACGTCCGTCGCCCACTTCGCCGAGTGGGGCATCTGCATCGCCCGCACCTCCAACGAGGGCACCAAGCACCAGGGCATCACGTACTTCCTGGTCAACATGAAGGACCCGGGCGTCACGGTCCGGCCGCTGACCGAGATGACCGGCGAGAACCTGTTCAACGAGGTCTTCCTCGACGACGTCTTCGTCCCGGACGACCTGGTCGTGGGCGAGGTCGGCGAGGGCTGGAAGGTCGCCCGCAACACGCTGTCCAACGAGCGCGTCTCGATGGGCTCCGGGTCCGCCGGTGCGGCCGGCGTGTCCGACGTGCTCGGCCTGGTCGGACGGCTGGGGCGGGAGCTGACGCCGGTCGAGGCGCAGAAGGTGGCCGAGGTGGTCTGCGAGAGCCACTCGATCGCCGCCCTGGGGCTGCGGGTCACGCTCAAGCAGCTGGCCGGCGCCGAGCCGGGCGCGGACGCCTCCGTACGGAAGCTGCTGTCCACCTCGCACGCCCAGCACGTGGCGGAGACCGCGGTGGAGCTGCTCGGCGCCCAGGCCGTCGTCGCCGCGGACATGAAGCTCGGCGACGCCGGGTTCTGGAACCGGGCGGTCCTCGCCACCCGGGCCATGACCATCTACGGCGGCACCACCGAGGTCCAGCTCAACATCATCGGCGAGCGCATGCTCGGCCTGCCGAGGGACCCCGAGCCGGGCAAGTGACGGCTTCCGGCCATCCCCCCTTGGGGTTGCGGGGGATGGCCGGTCTCCTCGTTCAGGCTCCCGGCAGGCGTACGGCGATCATGGCGATGTCGTCCTTGTGCGCCATGGGCAGGCGGGTGAGGAGCAGGTCGCAGAAGACGTCGAGCGGCTCGCGGGCCATCGAGGCGGCGGCGAGCCGTAGGCGTTCCAGGCCGGCGTCGAGGTGTTCGCCCGGCATCTCCACCAGGCCGTCGGTGTAGAGCAGCAGCGTGCTGCCCGGCGGCAGCGACGCGACGGCGGTGGTGCGCGGCATGTCGTAGGCCACGCCGAGCATGGGGTTGACGGCGCCTTCGAGGTAGCGCGCCTCGCCCTCCGGCGTGACCAGCAGGGGCGGCGGATGGCCGGCCACCGAGTAGCGCACCCATCGCGCGCCCTCGTCCTGACCCTCCACGCGGGCCAGGATGCAGGTGGCGGTGTCCTCGTCGTCGAGGAGTTCGGTGGCGATGTTCAGGCGGCGCAGGATGTCGCCGGGAGGTTCGCGGCGGTCCATCGCCAGGCCTCTGAGCATGTTGCGCAGCTGGCTCATGGTGACGGCGGCCGCGAGGTCGTGCCCGGCCACGTCGCCGATCGTCAGGATCGTCGAGCCGTCGGGTGACACGAACGAGTCGTACCAGTCGCCGCCGATCTCCGCCGCGGTGGCGCTGGCGCGGTAGCGGGCGGCGATCTCCAGGCCCGGCACCCGCGGGGGGTCGGGCAGCAGGTAGTTCTGCAACGCGAGCGCGACGCGCTGGGTGCGCTGGAAGCGCATGGCGTTGCTGAGGTGGGCGTGCGCGTGGTCCAGCATGCGGGCCAGCAGGTCGACGTCGGCGGCGGTGAGCGGCTCGCGGTCGCCGCACACCGTGGCCACCACCACCGCCGCGACCGAGCCGTCCACGACCACCGGCACCAGCGCCGTGCTGTTGGCTCCGACCGCGGCGAACCACTCCTCCGTGCCCGTCGGCGGGGCGCCGGGCGGCGGCGCTCCCGGGGGAAACGTGCTGCGGATCGGCTGCCGGGTCCTGATCACCTTGGCGATGTCGCTGTCGGGCTCGAACCGTTCGGTGCGCAGAGGGGGGCGTGTCAGCAAGCCGTCGCGCACCGTGTTCGCGACCCGCTCGGCGATGAACGGGGAGGTGACCGACTCGTCCTCCATCTCGGGCAGGAGGTAGATGCCGCATCCGTCGGAGACGGCCGGCACGATCACCTTGGAGAGCGCGGTCAGCACGTCGTTGAGGTCGGCGAGGTCCGCGGTGGCGGCCGCGGCCTGGTCGAGGAGCTGTCTGTGCCGTTGCTCCGCCCACTCCTGCTCGATGTCGGTGACGGCGCCGACCCACTCGACCAGCTCGCCGTTCTCGACGATGGGCACGCCGCGCACGCGGACGTGCCGGTAGGCGCCGTCGGGGGTCCTGAGCCGGAAGACGTGCTCCCAGCGGGCCAGCCGGCGCACGGTGTCGAACCACTTGTCGATGGTGGGCTTGCGGTCGTCCGGGTGCACGACGTTCAGCCAGCCGTGGCCGCGGTACTCCTCCCACGACTGCCCGGTGTAGCGCTGCCAGCCGAGGCTCAGCTCGTTCGCCTCGCCGGTGGGGCCGGTCACCCAGGTCGCCTGCGTCTCGATCTGGAGCAGGCTCTGGTAGCGCTGCAGGAACCTGCGGCGTTCCTCGGCGACGGAGCCGATCACCTTGGCGGCCTCGACCCCGGCGGTGACCTCCACGGCCATGAGGAGCACGCCGTCCTCGCCGTTCGCCAGCGTGATCTTCGACAGGCTGGCGGAGGCGTATCGTTCCCGTCCGGGCGAAGGGTGATCGCCGTACTCGAACGGCAGCTCCTTGAGGCTGATCGTCTTGCCGGTCTCTCGCACCTGTTCGAGGAGCGAGAAGTAGCCCTCCTGGCTGATGTCGCCGAAGATCTCCCGGGCCGGTGCTCCGAGCGGGCGTTCGCCGACGATCTCCTGGTAGGCGTAGTTCATGTAGATGAGCCGGTGATCGGGGCCGCTGAACACCGCCACGCCCACCGGAGCGGGATCGAAGACGTCCAGCGGCAGGTTGCCGGTCGTTCTCGGTTCCGCGTCCTTCATCCGTGCCTTCCCCCGGCCACCCACCGGTGCTTGGGCCGTCCCGCGATGGCGGGACCATGAGTGATCTGAGGATATGTCCGGTTTCGTACAGAAAGCGAAATATTCGGGCCAAGAAGAAAAGGCAAAGTCAAGGGTCGTCAGCCCGTGGCTTCCGCGCCACGGGTGACAGGGAGGGTGGCGGCCTCCGGCGAGCCGGCTCGCGTCCGGACGCTATTCCCCAACGGGCCGCGGGGGAACGGCCGGTTTCTCGTCGTCGGCGACCGGGACGCCGAGCCTGATCTCGCCCACGCAGGTCGTGCCGTCGAGCGTGCGCAGGACAAGCTCGTCACCGCCGCCGGTGAGCGTGGTGAATGTCACACCAAGGTTCCGGCCGGCCACCGCCCGCGCCTCCGCCGCGCCGAGCCGGGCCGACAGGGTGGTGGGGGCGCCGTTCAGATAGGAGATCTGTACGGTGTGCTCGGCGTCACGGACCGGGGCGGGCAGGCGGAAGCGCACCTCGTCCGGCCCGACGGGCGTGCAGTCGCCGCCGGCGGGGGCGGGGATCGTGACGCCGTCGATCCGCGCCGGACGCAGCCGGCCGCTCGCGTCGAACACCAGCGGGTCCGTGACCGGCCCCGAGAGCCGCCTGGTCCACGCGATCGGATGCGGCGCGGCCGGGCCGACGACCCTGGAGTGCAGGGCGTAGTCGTAGAGGAACAGCGGGAACGCCACCTTGTCCGGCACGTACGTGTCCAGCACCGTCGAGCCCGCGGGCACCTGGGCGAGCGCCTGCTCGGCCGTCCGCACGTAGCTCTTGACGTTCCTGCCGAGCGGCCGGTCGGCGTAGGCGGCGACCGACCAGAGCGAGCCCGCCGTGACCACGGCCGCCAGCGGCACCCAGGCCCACCGCCACCGCGACGGCGGCCGCCGCCACGGCCGTCCCTCACCCCGCACCGGGATGAACGCCAGCCCGATGACGAGCGCCACCACCACGGCGGTGGAGGAGACGTACCGCAGCTCGAACCCGCTCAGATCGGGACCGAGCACCTCCACCCGCCCCAGCATGATCGGGACCACGTCCGCCAGCAGGAAGTACCCCAGCAGCGTCAGCCACGCCAGCCACGCCCGCCGCCGCCAGAGCACCGACACCGTCACCGCGACCGCCGCGACCGCGAGAGCCGCCCACATCAGCGGGGCGGGGGTGGCGGCCAGGGCGTAGTCGTCGCCGATCGGCTGCCACCGCCAGGGCCCGCCCAGCGCCGTCGGCACCAGTGAGCCGGACAGCAGCGTCCACATCGACTGCGCGGCCACCTCGGGGCTGGGCAGCCGCGGCTCGAACGTCTCGTTCGTCAGCTGCACCGACGTGAACAGCCGCTGGAAGAAGACGATCGCGTACGGCACCAGCACGCCCAGGTAGAGCAGCCACGCCCGGCGCAGCCGCGCCACCCCGCCGAGCCAGCCCGCCGTCAGCACGAACGCCAGCACGAGGATGAACGGCGCCTTGACGAAGAACACCATCCCGAACACCGCCCAGCCGGCCGCGGCCAGCACGTGCCGCAGCCGCCCGGTGCGCGCGTACAGCACGTGCGAGGCGAGCGCCATCGGCAGCGCGATCTGGAACGGCAGCGTCTCCACCACCACCGCCCACCACGACAGCCCCGGGATGGTCATCGGCGTGACCAGCGCGAACCCGAGCGGCACGAGGATCGCCGGGCGCGGCCCGAACAACACCCACAACAGCCGCAGCAGCGCCAGCCCGGCCGCCGCCTGCAGGCCCATCGTGAGCGCGTGCGCGAGAAGGTCGTTGTGCACGCCGAGCCGGCCCATCGCCCAGTGGATCGCGAACGCCCCCGGCATCAGGTGGCCGAAGTCGATCCGCATGAGGTAGTCCCAGGTGAGCCCGTTCTCCAGGCCCCTGGCGATGAACATGAAGTCGTCCTGGCGGAAGTACGTCCGCCTGACCAGCTCGAACTTCCACACGAGCTGGGCCGCGACCATCACCAGGGCGACGGCCAGCACGGTGTCGCCGGAGCGTGAGTTCCGGCGGACCCGCTCTGCCACAGCCACCGCCGCCGTCATCGCCTCGCCTCCCGGCGAAGGGTAACCAGCGGGAGGTGGCGGGCGGAATGGGCGTGTCTCGGTTGTGATGTCATATCGGGATGTCCCACACGGCCCGCGCCGGGCTCTCCGCTGCCCTCACCGGGCTGGTGCTCGGCTGTCTGGCGCTGGGGCCCGCTCTGGGGTGGGGGTTCACGCTCGTCCAGGACATGGTGTTCGTGCCCGATCCCGTCTTCTCGCACTTCACGTTCGGGCTGGCGGGCGGGGCGGCGCGGGTGGTGCCGAGCGACGCCGTGGTGACCGCGCTGGCGCAGGTGCTGCCCGCCGAGCTGGTGCAGAAGCTGATCCTGCTGGCGATCTTCGTGCTGGGGTGCTCGGGCGCGGCGCTGCTGGTCCCGTCCTCGTCGGTGGGGCCGCGGCTGGTGGCCGGGGTGTTCTACGTGTGGAACCCGTACGTCGCCGAACGGCTGCTGATCGGTCAATGGGCGCTGCTCCTCGGGTACGCGGGGCTGCCGTGGGTGGTGCGTGCCGTCTGGTCGGGCCGGCGGGCGGCTCTCGCCGTGCTGCCCGCGGCGGTGGGCGGATTCGCCGCGATGACGGTCACCGCCCTCACGGCGCTTCCCCTCGCCGTGGCGCGCTGGAGGTCCGGGGACGGGGCGCGCCGGCTCGGTCCGGTGCGGGTGGTGGTCGTGCTGGCCGTCTTCAGCCTGCCGTGGCTGGTGCCGACGGCGCTGCGGCCGGAGGGGTTGCGGGGCGACCCGGTGGGTGTGGACGCGTTCGCGGCCCGGGCCGACACACCGTTCGGAACGGTGGGCAGCCTGCTGTCGCTCGGCGGCATCTGGAACCTGTACGCGGTCCCGCCCGGCTACGAGACCGTGCCGGGCGCGGTGGCGAGACTGCTGATCACCCTGACCGGTCTCGCGTTCTTCCTGCGCGGCACGGTGCCGTACAAGAAGGGGCTGAGCGCCGCGGCCGTGATCGGGCTCGGTGTGGCCTCCATCGGGGTGACCGAGCCCGGGCGGATGGCGTTCCGATGGGCTGTGGAACTGTGGGCGGGCTTCGCGGTGTTCCGCGACGCCCAGCAATTCGTCGCCCCCGTGGCCCTGGCCTCCGCCATAGGCCTGGGCCTCCTCGCCACCCACATACCGGTCCCCACCAGACCCCGGGCGTCCTCTACGAGCGGGGACAGGTCCGGTACCGAGGGGTCCTCTTCGGGCGGGGGCGGGAT
>NZ_POUD01000351.1 GCF_003236395.1 Nonomuraea aridisoli
TCCCTCGCCGCCTCGGTGGGGGGCCCGAGGGTGGCGGGGTCGGCGGTCCAGAGCCAGTCGGCGACCTGTTCGAACGGGGTCGTGCGGGCCAGCCGCAGCGCGTCGATCCCCCGGTAGTACGGCCGGTCGACGCCGAGCGCCGTGACGGCGGACTCGATGACCAGCTCCGGCGGCTGGCTGCGCGGCCGGCCGCGGCGGGCGAGGCGTTCCACCTCCTCGGCCGAGAACAGGCTGCGCCGCCCGTCGTCGCCGCGCCGCCGTCGCAGCACGCCTCGGCTCACGTACGCGTAGAGCGTCGCGGGCTTCACGCCGAGCCGCTCGGACGCCGTGGCCGCGTCGATCCACTCCACCCCGACCCCTTCCATAGTTGACGAAAATCAATATTGATCCACGTTGAGCTGGCATGTCAACGTGAGCACATGCCACGAGTTCACTTCCTTGACGTCACCAACCGGGACGGCGTGCAGACCGCGCGCACCGGCCTGTCGAAGTTCGGCAAGACCATGGTCAACTTCTATCTGGCCAGGCTCGGGGTGGCGCAGTCCGAGATCGGCTTCCCCTTCCTGTTCCACGAGGTCCCCTACGTCAAGGCGCAGGTGGCGCTGGCGGAGGCGGGGGCGTTCGGCGGCCTGCGCCTGTCCGGCTGGTGCCGGGGCGTGCCGCAGGACGTGGACCAGGCCGCGCCGCTCGGCCTGAAGCACTACAACCTGTCCATCTCGACGTCCGACTACATGATCCAGAACAAGTTCCGCGGCCGCCTGGACAGGGACGCGATCATCAGGGAGATGACGGCCGCCGTCCGCGCCGCCAAGGACGCGGGCGCGCTGACCGTGGGCGTGAACGCCGAGGACGGCTCACGCACCGACGCCGCCTTCCTGCTGGAGTTCGCGCTGGCGGCGAAGGAGGCGGGCGCCGACCGCGTCCGCTACTGCGACACGATCGGCGGCGACACCCCCGACCGGATCCGCGAGCGCTTCGCCAAGCTGGCCGCCGGCACCGCGATGCCGGTCGAGACCCACTGCCACAACGACCTCGGCATGGCCGTGGCCAACTCGGTGTCGGGCGCGCTCGGCGACCTCGACGCCGGCCAGGACGCCTGGATCAACACCTGCGTCAACGGCATCGGCGAACGCTCCGGCAACGCCGACCTGCTCTCCACGATCCTGGCGTTCCGGCACGGGTTCGGCCTCGACGCCGAGATCGGCGACGCGCTGGACCTGTCGTGGGCGCGCAGGTTCGCGCTGTGGGCGAGTTACGCGCTGGGGCAGCCGCTGCCGAACCACCAGGTCGGGGTGGGGCGCAACGCGTTCGCGCACGAGTCGGGCATCCACGCCGACGGCGCGCTGAAGGACCACGGCAACTACGAGTTGTACGACGAGGCGACGCTGGGCCCGTTTCCCGAGGACTGGCACGCCCGCGACGGGCGGGTGGTGCTGACCGGCGAGTACGGCGGCAAGGCCGGGTTCCGTCACGTCATGGACGGCCTCGGCGTCGAGGTGAAGGACGAGGACCTGACGTTCCGGCTGGTCCAGCTCTGCAACGCGATGACGGGCAGGCCGCTCACGGACGACGAGCTGCGCCTGATCGCGGGCTACCCGCGCGAGTTGTCGCTGATGTTCCCCGGTTACTGATGCACGCGTTACTGATGCACGAGGTCCTGCCGCCCGGTCTCCGGCAGGGCGAGCAGGCAGAGCAGGCTCAGCACGGCCATGGCGGAGACGTACCCGCCGACCGCCATCACCCCCAGGCCGCTCGCCTGCATGCTGGTCGCCACCAGCGGCGGCACCGCGCCGCCGAGCACGCCGCCGAGGCTGTAGGCGACCGACGCGCCGCTGTAGCGGTACTCGGTCCTGAACAGCTCCGGCAGGTACGCCCCCATCGGCCCGAAGACCAGCCCCATCAGCCCGAGCGCCCCGGCCAGCGCCAGCCCGACGAGAAAGACCGACCTGGTCTCCATCAGCGGGAACATCACCAGCCCCCACGCGATGGCCACGACCGTGCCGGTGATCAGGGTGCGGCGGCGGCCCAGGCGGTCGGACACCATGGACGAGGCCACCGTGCCCGCCGCCATGAACAGCACGCCGATCATGGTCAGGGCGAGCATCGTCGTCCTGGAGATCTCCAGGGTGTCGGTGCCGTACGCCAGGCAGTAGGTGGTGGCGGTGTAGAAGAGCGTGTAGGCGATCGTCATGGCGCCGGCGCCGAGGAGCACGCGCCGCCATTGGTGCCGCATGAGCCCGGCGAACGGCACGCGGGCGATCCGGCGCTGGTCCATGGCCTGCTGGAAGACGGGCGTCTCGGAGATCTTCAGCCGTACGTACAGGCCGACGATCACGAGCAGCAGGCTCGCCACGAACGGCAGCCGCCAGCCCCAGCTGTCGAACTGCGCGTCGCTGAGCGTCTCCCCGAGGACGAGGAAGAGGCCGTTGGCCCCGATGAACCCGACCGACGGGCCGAGCTGCGGGAACATCGCGTACAGACCGCGCTTGCCGGGCGGCGCGTGCTCGGTGGCGAGCAGCGCCGCGCCGCCCCACTCACCGCCGAGCCCGATGCCCTGCGTGAAGCGCAGCAGCACGAGCAGGACGGGCGCGGCCACGCCGATCGCCGCGTAGCCGGGCAGCAGCCCGATCAGCACCGTGGACAGCCCCATGACCAGCAGCGACACGACCAGCATGGACTTGCGGCCGATCCGGTCACCCCAGTGCCCGAACACCGCCGAGCCGAGCGGCCGCGACACGAACGCCACGGCGAACGTCGAGAACGCCGCCAGGCTGCCGGCCACCGGGTCCATGCCGGGGAAGAACGCGGTGTTGAGCACCAGCGCGGCGGCGGTGCCGTAGATGTAGAAGTCGTAGAACTCGATCGCGGTGCCGACCAGGCTGGCGACCGCGATCCTGGACCGGCTGGGAGCCTCGGCCGGGGCGGAGGTCTGGGGGGATGTCGTCATACGTGTCTCACAATGCGGACTAGCGTCTCGTGAAGCGATACGAAGACGCTATATCACACCTCGCCGTGACCCGTACGGCGGCCGCTTTCAGCCGGTCACGGCGGTGACCGCGAACACCTTGAGGTTCGGGACCGGCGAAGTGGTGAACGACACCGCCTCCCGAGCCGGATCCACGGGCAGGGTGACGTGCCAGACGCGGACGGCGCGGCCGTCGGCGGTGCCGTTGACGTGGTAACGGGTGTCGGCCGTGACCGCCGTCTCCTCGCCGAAGTGCGGCGACGGGCTCGCCCAGTCGGTCACCTTCAGCGGCGCCGTCGAGGTCGTCCCGTCGGCGTAGGCGATGGTGACGCCGGTCTGCTGGTCGCCGTTCACGGCGGTGACGAGCAGCTCCAGGCTGCGGTAGCGGCCCGGCGTCAGGTACGTCCGCTGGCCGCGCAGGCTCATGAAGTTGCCCGCCCTGCCGGTGGTCGCCGGGACCGCGTAGTCGTGCCCGGCCACGGTGCGGAGTCCGGGAGCCGGCAGCTGCTCGGCCGGGAAGCTCCAGCCCTTGCCGTCCAGATCGCCCTCGGACTTCGCCCCGGCGGTGGCCACGCCGTCCACGTCGTACTGCAGCTCCTGGGCGCAGGACGACCCGGAGCGCAGGCACGGCCCCGGCAGGTTCGGCACCGGCGCGGCGGCCGTGGGCACGCGGTCGACGGGGAGGTCGGCGGCGGCGGTGCCCCAGCTCCTGTCCGGGGTCGTGCCGAGGTCGACCTTGACCTCGCCGCCCCGGTTCACCAGGGATTCCGGCAGCCACGAGCGGCTGCTGGGCGTCCCGTTCACCTGGACGCCGTGGACGTAGACGGCGTCGGGGCCGGCCTCGGGCGCGATCACCGTGATGCTCGGGCCGTCGCCGCGCTTGATCCACGCCTTGGGGAACATCGGGCTGGACAGCAGCATCTCGGCCCGGCTCGGCGTCTGCGGGTACATGCCGAGCGCCGCGAACACGTACCACGCGGACATCGTGCCGAGGTCGTCGTTGCCGGGCAGGCCGCTCGGACCGGTCCCGTACACCAGCGACGCCATCGCGCGCACGGTCTCCTGGGTCTTCCACGGCTGCCCGAGCGCGTTGTACAACCACGGGGTGTGGATGCCCGGCTCGTTGGTGGGGTCGTAGCGGAAGGCGTCCCCGCCCGTCGCCCACGAGCCGTCCGGGCGGTGGAAGAACGCGTCCAGCCGCTCGGCCGCCCGCTCCTTGCCGCCCATGGCCGCCGCCAGTCCGGACATGTCGTGCTGCACCATCCAGGTGTAGGTCGCGCTGCTGCCCTGCGCGAACCCCGTGTCGGAGGTCGGTGCGAACGGCCACTGCCAGGTCCCGTCCGACCTGCGCGCCTGCTGGTAGCCGCCCTCGGCTCCGGCCGACGGGTTGAAGGTGTTACGCCACCAGCCCGCCCGCGGCAGCATCGTGTCGCGCACGTCGTTTCGGCCGAGCCGCCCGGCCCAGTCGGCGAGCGCGAAGTCGGCCGTGGCGTCCTCCAGGGTCTCGGCCGCGCCGCCCCAGCAGTGGCAGGTGTCCTGCGGCGCATAGCCGAGCCGCAGGTACTCGCCCAGGTTCGGCCGCTGCCCCTCGCACTGCCCCGGACAGCCCTTGTCGGACAGGCCCGACGGGTGCGGCACGGTCGCCTGCCCCACCAGCGAGTCGAAGGCGCCGCGCACGTCGAAGTTCCGGACCCCCAGCGCGTAGAAGCCGGCCAGGGTCGGGGCCGACGGATCGCCGGTCATCACGTGGGTGGGGCCGTTGACGTGGATCCAGCGGTCCCACACGCCGCCGTTCTGCCGGGCGAGGTTGTACAGGGACTGGGCGAAGTCGCCGGCGATCTCCGGTTCGAGCAGGGCGAGCAACTGCGTGTGCGCGCGGAACTGGTCCCAGCCGGAGAAGTTGCCGTACTGCGCGGCCTGGCCCTTCGCCGGCCGGTGCACCTTGCCGTCGCTGCCGAGGTAGGTGCCGTCGACGTCGCTGGCGATGTTGGGCTGCAGGAACGAGTGGTACAACGCGGTGTAGAAGGTGGTGAGCCGGTCGGGGGTGCCGCCCGCCACCTCGATCGAGCGGAGCTGCTCGTTCCACTGCCTGGTCGCGTCGGCGGCCACCGACGCGACGTCGTCCCGCTGCCGCACCTCGCGGGCGAGGTTGCGCTTCGCCGCCGCCAAGCTGGTGTACGAGATGCCGATCTTCATGCGTACGTCGGCGTCGGAGGCGGTGTCGAAGGTGACGTATCCGCCCGATCCACGGCCCGCGCGGGCCGCGCCGGTCGCGTACCCCTCGCCGCCGCTCGCCGTCGTGCCGCCGGGGCGCAGCTCGCCGTCGGCCCACGTCCCCGTACCCGAGAAGGCGCGGTCGAACGACGCGACGAAGTGCAGCCGGTAGTAGCTCTTGCGGTTGTTCTCCCCGCCGTTGGCGCGTCGGCCGCAGAACGCGCCGGTCAGCACCGACCCCGTCACCGTGCGGGAGTCCGGGTCGATCGTGATCTGCGCGTCCTCGCTGCCGTTCAGCGAGTTGGACACGCGGAACAGCAGGTTGGCGGTGGAACCCTTCGGGAAGGCGAACTCGCCGACGCCGGCCCTGGTGGTGACCGCGAGGTCGGCCTTGGCGCCGGAGTCGAGGGTGACGGTGTACCGGCCGGGCCGCGCGGACTCGTTGTCGTGGCTGAAGGAACTGGCGTAGATCGCGTCGGTGGTGTCGGCCGTCGGCGACGACGTGACCGCCCCGACGTACGGCATGATCGGGACGTCTCCCGCGGCTCCCGGGTGGCAGCCCGCGCCGTTGACGTGTGTCAGCGCGAACCCGCGCGTCCGGGGGGTGTTGTAGGCGTACCCGTTGGCGCCCGCGGCGTTCGTCTGGTCGCCCGCCGTCGTGGTCGGGCTCCACGAGATCATTCCGAACGGCCGGACGGCGCCGGGATAGGTGTTGCCGCCGCCCGCGGAGCCGATCAGTGGATCGACGTATATGACGGGGTCGGACACTTTCGCCGGCGGGCGGTCGCTGGCGGTCGCGGCGGCCGGCGCCACGATGCCCAGCGAGACCGCGACCGCGCCGGCCGCGGCCAGGGCGAGGGACGAGCGAAGGAATGGCACGGCGAGATCTCACTCGCCCGTTCCGACCGGAACGTGAATACCCGCGGACGATCAGACGACGGGGCGAGCAACATCATCGCCTGGACCCGTTCGCGCCGCTCCGGGAGCGGCCCGCCCGCGCTGATCGGGGCCGGAGGCCGATCGCCCGCCGGGGCGGTCAGCGCTCACGGGCGTGGCCGTTCTCGTCCAGGTAGTCGCGCCACGAACGCTTCGGCTGCCAGCCGAGCAGCCGGTGCGCCTTGGCGCACGAGATGCCCGAGGCGTCGGGACGCGCCAGCGGGCGCAGCTCGATCCGGTCCCCGTGGACGCGCCGCAGCGCCTCGGCGAAGTCGTGCCCGCCCGCGTTGTCCGGCGAGGCGATGTAGAACACCTCGTGCCCCGGCAGCCTCGACTCGGTGGCCAGCACGATCGCGTCCGCCAGGTCGTACACGTCGATGTAGCTCCACAACCCCGCCCCGCTCTCGGAGACGTCGCGGACCTGCGGCCCCAGGTTGCGCTCGTAGTTGCCCTCCCACTGCACCCAGCTCGGCCGCAACGAGATGCACCTGATGTCCGACCGCCGCACCGCCGCGTCCATGAGCTGCTCGCCGAAGTGCTTGGCCAGCGCGTACGGGTCCTGCGGCCGGATCGGGTGCTCCTCGTCCACCGGCGCGTAGTCGGGCAGGAACGGCCGCTCCGGGAAGAAGAACCCGGGGACGGTCTCGCTGGAGATGTTCACGAACCGCGACACGCCCAGGCGTACCGCCGCCTCGATCATGTTGAACGTCGCCATCAGGTTGTTCTGGAACACCACGTGCGGCGGGTTGGAGGTGGGGTCGGGGATCGCCGCCGCGTGCACCACGGCCTGCGCCCCCACGGTCACGGCGTACGCCTGGCCCGCGTCAGTCAGCTCCGCCTGCTGGTAGCGCGGCGTCCCCGGCTCCGAGCGCTCGAACACGGGACGCGTGACGTCCACCGCCGTCACCTCGTGCCCCGCCTCGGCCAGCGCCTTGACGGCCGCCCTGCCGACCTTGCCATGTGCCCCGGTCACCACCACGCGCATGAACCGCTCCTCACCGGACGTACGTGCAGACAATCTAACCTTCGCGAGACCCCCGCCCCGCGGCGCCCTCAGCCCCCGCGAACGACCGCACCTGGGACGGCCTCCCCGGGCAGGCGGCGCGTCAGGCGACCCCCACGGCCGACAGCGTGGAGCCGGTGCGGGTCTTGGTGACCTTGAGCTGGGCGGTGATCCTCGACCGCAGCTCCACGACGTGGCTGACGATCCCCACGGCCCGTCCTCCGTCGCGCAGCCCGTCGAGGATGTCGAGCACACCGTCGAGGGTGTCCTCGTCGAGCGTGCCGAAGCCCTCGTCCACGAACAACGTGCCCAGCTCCGCCCCGCCGGCCTCGGCCGTCACGACGTCGGCCAGCCCGAGCGCCAGCGCCAGGGAGGTGATGAAGCTCTCGCCGCCGGACAACGTCGCCGGATCACGGTCGACGCCGGTCCACCCGTCGGCCACCCGCAGCCCGAGCCCGCCGCCCGCACGCCCCCGCGAACCGGCGGTCTTGCGCAGGTCGTGCCGCAGCAGGTAGCGGCCGGCGGACATGTGGTCGAGGCGCTCGTTCGCCGCGTCCACCACCTGCCGCAGCCGCTCCCCCAGCACGTACGACGACAGGCTCATGCTCCACTGGTTGTCACTGGACGTGCCGCTGGCCAGCGCCGCCATGCGCTCGGCCAGCCGGTGCCGTTCGAACGCGGGCCGCCAGCGCTCGAGGTGATCGGCCAGCTCGGCGTACAGCTCCTCCAGCCGCCGCGCCCTGGCCGCCGCCCGGTCGCGGGCGCTCGACAACCGGGTGAACGCCTCCTCCAGCGCGTCCCGTTCGGCTTCGAGCGCCGGCAGGTCGGGCGCGGGCTCGGCCGCCGCAGCGACCAGCTCAGGATCGGCCAGCACGCCGCTGACGGCCGCGTGCTGGTCGTCGAGACGGCGCAGCAGCTCCGCCCGGCTCTCCCGCTCGGCCGGGCTCCGGTACGCCGCCTCGGCCTCCAGCACGTCCGCGAACCCGGCCTCGGCCGCCGCCTCCTCGGCCGCCCGCGTGGCCTTCTCCAGCTCGCCGCGGGCCGTCACCGCGGCCTTGGTGGCCTCCAGCGCCTCCCGCAGCAGCTCGGCCTCGTCGCCCAGCCGCGACAGGCGGGCGGTCAGCGTGGCATCGTCGCCGCGCGCCGCGTCCAGCCGCGCGCCGAGCCGCCCGGCGTCCCCGCTGAGCTCCTCGTGCCGGGTACGGCACGCCGCCAGCCGCGCCGCCACCCGCCGCCCGCGTTCCTCCTGCTCGGCCCTCTCCCGCTGAAGCCGAGCCACCTCCCCGGCGAGCACCTCTTCCCGCTCAGCGACCCGCCGCAACCTCCCCAACTC
>NZ_POUD01000352.1 GCF_003236395.1 Nonomuraea aridisoli
CCTCCAGGTCCTCCTGTGACACCGCCCGCGGGCCCGCCCCCGGGCCCTCCGGTGGAGCCGTCCTCAGGGCCGCCTCCGGGCCTCCCGGTGGAGCCGCCCGCGGGGCCGCCGGTGTTCCAGGCGTTCACGCCGGTGACGCCGCCCGCGAACGAGGCCAACGGCGAGCCGGAGCGCCCGTACCAGCCGTTGAAGGACGTCTCCCAGACGCGGCGCTGCTTCCGGCAGCCGGACGGACGGTGGTGGCTGCGCATCGACGTGACGGCCGAGCAGCTCGCCGGAGGCGAGTGCCCGCTGCCGACCGGGTTCGCCGCCTATCTGGGGCTGTCGCCGGGTGAGACCAAGACGGTCAGGAGCGCGGCGGGCGAGCTGACGATGACGTGGCACGGCCGGCCGGCGCTGGTCTCGATCGCGCAGCTGCTCGTGGACGTGGGCGCCAAGGAGGGCGGACACCTGTTCCTGACCCTGTCGGACGAGGGCGTGCTGCGGGCCAGGCATCTGCCGGTCGCCGCGCAGGGCGCCGAGAAGATCACCAAGGCGCTGCGCCTGGTGGGCTACACGGCGCCGGGCGGCACCAAGGAGCAGGCGGCGCGGGTGATCGCCACGAGGATCGGCATGACGGGCCCCGTCCCGCTGCCGGACCTGCTCGCCAGGCTCCGCGAGCGCGGGGACCGCGACCTGCTCGAACTGCTGGACTGAGCCGGTGCCGCGGCTCGCGATCGGCCCAGAATTCCCCAAGGAGCTCAGCGCCCTGGCTCCGGCGGTGCGCAGGGACGCCGTGGTCGCGCTGCGCCGGTTCCTGCTGAACGTCGCGGGCGCCCCGCACCCCGAGCGGGTGAGGGGCGCCAGGGATCCGCGGGTCGCGACCCTGCGCCTGACGCAGGGCCATCGCGGGGTCGTGGTGCGGCAGCGGGACGTGTACTGGCTGCGGACGGTCCTGCCCGACCCGGACGCCTGGTCGTACGCCCGCCGCCACCGCTACGGCGTCAACCCGGTGATCGGGGTCGTCGAGGAGTGGGACGCCGAGGCCCTGGAACGGGTGGAGCCTGCGCTGCGCAGGTCGGCGGGCAGGTCGGGGCTGTTCGACCCGATCTGCGACGGCGACCTGCTGGGCCTGGGCCTGGACGTGAACGCGCTGCCGCTGTTCCGGCTGATCACGACCGAGGCGGATGTCGCCGCGCTGGAGCCGCTGCTGCCGCCCACCCAGCACGTCCCGCTGGCGGTGCTGGCCCGGGGCGGCACGCTGGCGGAGGCGTGGCGGGCGCTGGAGGCGTGGCGGGCCTCGGCCGAGCCGCTCGGCCCGATCGACGCCGAGGACCTGCACGCCGCGCTGCTGCGCAGTCCCGACCGGGCGGTGTTCGTGCCCGACAAGGTGGCGCTCGACCGGGTGCTGCGGGCGCCGGACTGGTGCACGTTCCTGCATCCGCCGCAGCACCGGCTGGTCAAGGCCCTGGGGTACGAGCACCCGGTGCTGGTCGTGGGCGGGGCGGGGACCGGCAAGAGCGTCGTCGCCCTGCACCGGGCCGCCCATCTGGCCGTCCACGGGGCCGGGCCGGTGCTGCTGGTGACGTTCTCGCAGAGCCTGGCCGAGGAGCTGTCGGCCAAGCTGGACCTGCTCCTCGAGGACGAGGTGGTGCGCAAGCGGGTCGAGGTCGACAACCCGGAACGCCTCGCCCTGCGGATCGTGACCGACGCGGAGGGCCGCCGCCCGGCGCTGGTCGGCCAGGGCGCGAGATCGCTGGCCGAGCTGACGGACGACGCATTGCGGTTGCTCTCTCTGGCAACCGGTGATCTGCTCGACGATGTGGACCCCGGGCAGAAGCCGTACCGTCACATCGTGGTGGACGAGGCACAGGACATCAGCCCGGCGCAGTGGCGGCTGCTGCGCGCCGCGGCGCCCCACGCGCGCGACGACCTGTTCATCGTCGGCGACCCGCACCAGCGGGTCACCGACACGCGGGTGGCGCTGGCCACGGTGGGCATCCCCGCCGAGCACCACACGCTCGGGGTCTCCTACCGGCTCCCCCACGAGCTGCTCTCCTTCGCCGTACGGCTGCGCGGCGGCGGCCTCTCGACCGGCCTGGTGCGCGGCGCGACCGATATGTACGACCTGAGCGCCGTCCGCAACGGCGAGCGCCCCGACGTCAGGGCGTACGCGACCTGGGAGGCGGAGCTGGCCGGGTTGCGCGCCACGGTCGAGTCGTGGCTGGCCGAGGGGGTGGCGCCGGCCGAGATCGCCGTGGGCGCGCGCACCCCGGGGCTGGTGCGCGAGGTGCGGCGGGCGCTCGACGGCCTGGAGGTGCGGGCGGCGACGTTCCAGCATCTGAAGGGGCTGGAGTTCGAGCGGGTGGCGCTGGCCGGGGTGGCGGAGGGCGTGGTGCCCGAGCCGCAGCCGGAGGATCCGCCGCAAGATCCTTACCTACGGGCTCGTGCGCTGCAGCGCGAACGGAGCATACTGTTCGTCGCCTGCACCCGCGCCCGTTCGAAGCTTTATATCTCCCATTCCGGAAGAGGGAGCCCGTTTCTACCCCTCTGATCACATAGTCTGAACTGCGGATATCTCTCCTTTGCCGGTTGGACGTCAATGAACCTCAGCCTGAGCGACCTCTCGCCACCCCTGCGCTGGACCTCCCCTGGTCAGATCGCGCCGATCGTCGAGGAGCCCCAGCTGCCCGAGGCATGGTGGCAGGCGATCCCTCTCGACCGGGCGTGCGCCATCGTCGGCATGCAGACCGTGGCGGGCCACCTGGCCGACCTGGCGGTGGCCTGCTGGGGGCATCTCATGCTCGGCGACATCCTGCCGCTGCTGCGGTTCTCCGACCCGGCCGAGGCCGAGCGGACGCCGGAGATGCTCGGCAAGGACGTGGTGCAGAAGTTGTTCACCGGCGTGTTCGAGCGGCTGCTGGAGCCGGCGGCGGACGCGGTGCCCGCGCCGGCGCGGCCCGATCGGCCGCTGCCCGAGCTGATCGACGAGCTGTTCGGGGCGCTGGACGACCGGCAGCGGGCGATCTCGCGCGACCGCCTGTACGCCGAGCAGCGCGCCACGCTCGACGAGCTGGCGCAGCGGTTCTCGGTGACGCGCGAGCGCATCAGGCAGATCGAGCGCGACCTGCGCGACCACATCGAGGCGTGGCTCGGCAGGCCGGAGGTCGCCCCGCTGGTGGCTCACCTCGCCTGGCTGCGCGGCCGGCTCGGCTCGGCGGTGCCGGCCGACGACCTCCAGGCGGCCGTGCCGTGGCACGGCACCGAGCTGCGCGCCCTCGGCATCCCGGCCTGGCGGTTCGTCCGTACGCTGCTGACCGGTTACGAGCAGGCCGAGGGGTGGCTCGTCGCGGGCGGGGCCGACGAGCTGCGGGAGAAGACGCGCCAGTTGTTCACCGACGGGCCGCGCCCGCTCGCCGAGGCCGTGACCATGGTCTCCCAGCTCGGGGTCCGCGAGGACGTCGCCGAGCGGTGGATCCTCGCCACCCCGCAGCTGCGGGTGCTCGGCCGGCACGTGGTGCCGTGGCCGCGCAGCATCAACGAGAAGGCCGAGGCGGTGCTGGCGGTGGCGGGCACGCCGCTGTCGCCGGAGGAGATCCAGGAACGCATCGGCGAGGACTACAGCCTGGTCGGCATCCGCAACCAGCTCACCGCCGACGACCGCTTCCTGCGGGTCGACCGCAACAAGTACGGCCTGACGCGCTGGGGCGGCGACGAGTACCTCGGCATCAGGGAGATGATCGCCAGGGAGATCGAGCGGGCCGGCGGCGAGGCGTCGGTGAGCACGATCGTGACGAACCTGACCTCCCGCTACGACGTCAGCGAGAGCTCGGTGCGCGCCTACTCGGGCGGGCCGGGGTTCGAGCGGACGCAGCGGGGCTGGATCCGGGTGGCGGGCACCTCGCCGAGCGGGGAGGTGACGTACCAGCCGCGCAAGGACGTCTCCGAGACCCGGCGCAGCTTCCGCTCCCGCGACGGCCGCTGGTGGCACCGGGTCGACGTCAACGCCGAGCACCTGCGCGGATCGGGCTCGCCGCTGCCCACCGGGTTCGCCGCCTACCTCGGGATGGCGCCGGGCGGGCAGCTCACCGCCTCCGCGCCGTCCGGCGACGTGGTGATCAGCTGGCACAACCAGCCCACCATGGGGTCGATCAGGAACGTGCTGGCCGAGTACAACGCGCGCGAGGGCGACCACGTCTTCCTGACCGTCTCCGACGGCGGCGAGCTGCTGACCCGTTACCTGCCGGCCGCGCCCGTGGCGATGCCGCCCATCAACCGGGCCCTCTACCTGCTCGGCTACACCGCTCCGGTCGGCTCGGAGCTGGAGGGCCTGCGGCTGATCGGGGCCCGGATCGGGCTGCCCGACACAGTCGGCCGCGAGGAGGTCCTGGCCAGGCTGCGCGAGCGCGGCGACCGCGACATCCTCGCCTACCTGGGGGCGTAGGGCCGGCCGCGGTCCCCGACTAAGCTCGGGGGATGTTGCGGATCTACGACACGCGCGCCAGGCAGGTCGAGGAGATCGAGGCCGATCGGGCGGTACGCATGTACACCTGCGGGCCGACCGTCTACCGTCACGCCCACGTGGGCAACCTGCGCACGTACGTGCTGTCCGACCTCATCAGGCGGGTCCTGGAGCGGCGGCGGGTGCGGGTCGTGGCCTGCCGGAACATCACCGACGTCGGGCACCTCGTCGAGGACCCGTCGGGCGACGGCGAGGGCACCGACGAGGACAAGGTCGTCGCGCAGGCGCTGGCCGAGGGGCGCTCGCCGCGTGAGCTGGCCCGCCACTACGAGGACGCCTTCGTCGCCGACACCGCCGCGCTCAACCTGCGGCCGCCGGAGCACGCGCCGCGGGCGAGCGAGACCGTCGACCTGATGATCGAGCTGATCGCGCGGCTGGTCGAGCGGGGTCACGCGTACACGGCGCCGGACGGGTCGGTCTTCTTCGACGTCCAGAGCTTCCCGTCGTACGGCGAGATATCGGGCAACCGGCTCGACGCGCTCAGGCCCGCGCACCGCATCGAGGCCGTCGACCCGCGCAAGCGCTTCCACGCCGACTGGGCCCTGTGGAAGCCCGGCGACGGCGAGCTGACCTGGGACACGCCCTGGGGCCGTGGTTTTCCCGGCTGGCACGTCGAGTGCTCGGCCATGTCGCTGCGCTTCCTCGGCTCGCGTTTCGACCTCCACCTCGGGGGCATCGACCTGCGCTTCCCGCACCACGAGGACGAGCGCGCCCAGTCGAACGCGGCGACCGGCCACGAGGTCGTCCGCCACTGGGTGCACGGCGAGCACCTGCTGTTCGACGGGCGCAAGATGGCCAAGTCGACGGGCAACGTGGTGCTGCTGTCGGACGTCGTGGCGGCCGGGCTCGACCCGCTGGCCGTGCGGCTGGCGTTCCTGGAGCATCGCTACCGGCAGCAGCTGAACCTCACGTGGGACACCCTGCGGGCCGCCGACCGCACGGTGCGCCGGTGGCGGGCGCGGGTGGCGGAGTGGTCGGAGTCGCCGAGCGCCCCCATGGCCGCCGCGTACGCCGAACGCGTCGAGTCCGCCTTCGACGACGACCTGGACACGCCGGCGGCGCTGCGCATCCTGCGCGAGCTGGAGCGCGACGAGACGGTGGCGCCGGGGGCCAAGTTCGAGACGTTCCTCCATCTCGACCAGGTGCTGGCGCTCGACCTGTCGTCGGAGATCGGCAAGCCGAAGGTGCTGCCGCCCGGGGCGGCCGAGTTGCTGGCGGCCAGGGAGCGGGCACGGGAGTCCGGCGACTGGGCGGCGTCCGACCGGCTGCGCGACGAGCTCGCCGAGATGGGCGTCCGGGTGTCCGACACCCCGGAGGGCCAGATCTGGGCCTGACATCTCCTACATGGCGGCGCGTCCGGAGGAGTGATCGCGGGCTGTCAGACTTGATCCCAGTTCGGGGACAAGGAGGTGTCGGTGAGGCCCTATGCGTGGATGCCGTGGCCTTTGCGGTGGTTCGCTCGGGTGTTAACCGTTCTTCTCGCGCTGGCGGTCGTGCTGGCAGCGGTTGGGGTGTACACCGTGCGGAGATCGTTCCCGCAGGTGGATGGGGCCGTACGGCTGCCGGGGTTAGGGCAGAACGTCGAGGTTTATCGGGATAAATCGGGAATCCCGCATATTTATGCCGACACCGCGACCGACCTCTTCATGGCCCAGGGCTACGTCCACGCCCAGGACCGCTTCTACGAGATGGACTTCCGCCGGCACACCACCGCCGGCCGCCTCTCGGAGCTCTTCGGCGCGGCCACGCTCGACAACGACAAGGCGCTGCGGACGATGGGCTGGCGCCGGGTCGCCGAGCAGGAGCTGCCCCTGCTCGACCAGTCGACCCGCGACTACCTGACCGCGTACGCCAAGGGCGTCAACGCCTGGCTCGACGCCCACCCGAACGCCTCCGACCGCAGCCTCGAGTACTCCATCCTGAAGATCCAGAACGGCTCCAGCCGGCCGGAGAAGTGGACCCCGGTCGACTCGCTGGCCTGGCTCAAGGCCATGGCGTGGGACCTGCGCTCCAACATGGAGGACGAGATCGACCGGGCCCTCGCGCTGACCAGGCTGCCGAGGGAGCGGGTCGACCAGCTCTACCCCGGCTACCCGTACGACCGGCACCTGCCGATCGTCAACCAGGGCACCATCGACCGCAACCGCTTCGACCAGCAGGTCGAGCCCCGGCTGCGGGCCGGCGACGCGCTCACCCGGGCGGCCGGGACGCTCGACGCGGTGCCGAGCACGATGGGCACGGCCGACCGCGACGGCCTCGGGTCGAACTCGTGGGTGATCTCCGGCGAGTACACCGCGAGCGGCAAGCCGCTGCTCGCCAACGACCCGCACCTGGCCGCGCAGATGCCGTCCGTGTGGTACCAGGCGGGGCTGCACTGCCGCGAGCTCACCGCGGAGTGCCCGTACGACGTGACCGGGTTCACCTTCTCCGGCCTCCCGGGGGTGGTCATCGGGCACACGGACAAGATCGCGTGGGGGTTCACGAACCTGGGGCCGGACGTGTCCGACCTCTTCCTGGAGCAGGTGGACGGCGGCACGTACCTGTACAGGGGCCAGCGGCTGCCGCTGGAGACCCGCACGGAGCAGATCAAGGTGGCCGGGGGCAGTCCGGTGACGATCACCGTCGAGAGCACCCGGCACGGCCCGCTGATCGACGACGTGATCGGCGGCGCCCGCCCCACCGGCGAGGCGAACGCCGTGGCGCTGCAGTGGACGGCGCTGACCCCCGGCCGGACGGCTGACGCGATCTTCCTGCTGAACCGGGCGACCGGCTGGGAGGACTTCCGGGCGGCGGCCTCGCTGTTCGAGGTGCCGGCCCAGAACCTCGTCTACGCCGACACCTCGGGCACCATCGGCTACCAGGCGCCGGGGCGCATCCCCGTGCGCGAGAACGGCGACGGCACCCTGCCCGTCCCCGGCTGGACCGGCGAGTACGACTGGAAGCCCGCGCCCATCCCGTACGACCAGCTGCCGTCGGTGCGCAACCCGGCCGACGGGTTCATCGTCACGGCGAACAACGCCGTCATCGACCCCAACCGGTACCGGCCGCTGCTGACGAAGGACTGGTCGTACGGCTACCGCTCCGAGCGCATCCGCACCCTCATCGCGGAGGCGATCCAGCAGGGGCCGATCGACGCGGCCGTCATGTCACGCATCCAGCAGGACACCCACAACGGCTTCGCCGACACGCTGATCCCGGCGCTGCAGCGGGTGGACCTGGCCGGCCCCGGGGTCGCCGCCAGGGAGCTGCTGAAGACCTGGGACCGGCGGCAGGACCTCGACTCGGCCGCGGCGGCGTTCTTCAACGCGGTCTGGCGGCAGGTGCTCGTGCTGACGTTCGACGACGACCTGCCGGAGGCGGCGCGGCCGACCGGCGGCGACCGCTGGTACGAGGTCGTCAGGCGGCTGCTGGAGGTCCCCGACGACCCGTTCTGGGACGACGTGACGACCCGCGACCTCAAGGAGACCCGCGACGACATCCTGCGTCAGGCGATGGCCTCGGCCTACCAGGAGCTGGCCGACCGGCTCGGCGCGGACGTCAAGGCGTGGCGCTGGGGCGACCTGCACGGCCTGGAGCTGGTCAACGACTCTCTCGGGACCTCGGGCATCGCGCCGGTGGAGGCGCTGTTCAACCGCGGGCCGCTGCGGGTGCCGGGCGGCAAGGACGCGGTGAACGCCACGGGCTGGAACGTTCAGACGGGTTACGCGATCACCTCGGTGCCGTCGATGCGCATGATCGTCGACCTGTCGGACCTGGACAAGTCGCAGTGGATCAACCTGACCGGCGCCTCGGGGCACGCCTTCCACGACAACTACTGGGACCAGGCGGCGGCGTGGGCCCGCGGCGACCTGCTGCCGATGTACTCGACCCCGCAGGCGGTCAGGAAGGCCGCGGTCCACACCCTCCGACTGACCCCCTGACTCACCCC
>NZ_POUD01000353.1 GCF_003236395.1 Nonomuraea aridisoli
CTCCCAACTGCCGCCCTCCCAGCTGCCGCCGTCCCTGCCGCCCAGCCAGGACACCGGGACGTTCCCCCAGCCGTCCGGCGACCGGATCAGCGACCCGCGCAGCGGCCTGTCGTTCGAGGCGCCGGACGGCTGGACGGTGCCCCCGTACGAGAAGGTCAACAGCGGCGACCCGACCCAGCAGTTGTGGACGGCCGCGGCGCAGGCCACCGCGCAGCAGAACTACGACGGCCAGGACGGCGACTGGATCGGCAACGTCTACACCGGCCCGCTCCACGAGCTCTACCCCTATTCGGGCGTCTCGGGGCTGGGCGACACCGCCAAGGCGGTCTTCGTCGACTTCTCCAGCCGGTACTACAGCCTCGCCCACGAGAGCCGGATCGTCGAGGACAAGGCGATGAAGATCGGCGACAGGGACGCGTGGGTGCTCCGCTTCGAGCTCGACTTCAGCAAGATCTCCGAGGAGAACGGCTTCGCGTGGAAGAAGGAGGAGGGCGCGATCGTGTTGATGGACCGCGGCGAGGGGCAGAGCCCGGCCATGCTGTACGTCTCCGTTCCCGACAATCTCGGCACGGATGTGGTGAGCCGGGTTCTCGGCTCGCTCAAGCCCGCCTGACGCGTGGCACTAGGCTGGTGGATAACAAACGGGCGGATTGGAGTGCTCCGAGCCGCTGGGCGAGGAGATCGAATGAGTGACTTGCTGGTCTGGATCGACTGTGAGATGACCGGGCTCGACCTGGGTCGCGACGCACTCGTCGAGGTGGCGTGCGTCATCACCGACAGCGAGCTGAACGAGCTGGACGAAGGCGTCGACGTGGTCATCAAGCCGCCGCCCGAGTCGCTGGAGCAGATGACGCAGGTCGTCCGCGAGATGCACACCGCCTCCGGGCTGCTGCCCGAGCTGGCGGGCGGGGTGACGCTGGCGGAGGCCGAGTCTCTCGTGCTCGACTACATCCGCCGCCACATCCCCGAGCCGAAGAAGGCGCCGCTGTGCGGCAACTCGATCGGCACCGACCGCACGTTCATCGCGCGCGACATGCCCGGAGTGGACGCGTATTTGCACTACCGGATGATCGACGTCTCCTCGATCAAGGAACTGGTCCGCCGCTGGTACCCCCGGGTCTACTTCGCCGCGCCCGAAAAGCAGGGCGGGCACAGGGCTTTGGCCGACATCACGGAGTCGATCAGGGAGCTCCGCTACTACCGCGCGGCCATCTTCGTGGGCCAGCCCGGGCCCGATTCGGCGACCGCCAGAGCACTCGCCGAGCGTGTCACGGGCTAAAGGTGTGGCGTAAAAGCTCCCGAACCCCGCTACACTTTTCCTGTCGCCACCACTCAGGTGATGGCCGCGGTGGGTGTAGCTCAGTTGGCAGAGCGCCAGGTTGTGGTCCTGGATGTCGAGGGTTCAAGTCCCTTCACTCACCCCACGGGCAACGGCCGGTTCCTCAGGGACCGGCCGTTGTCGTTTTTCCCGACAACCGCCCCAAATCGCGACATTGCGGGTTATGCTCACTGTCTACCGCTAACGCCGGAAGCACGGGGGCATCGGCGATCTGACCGTCTGCGCGCCACCCGGAGGCCGGATGAGAGTCGACGACGCAGCGTTCGACAGCGTGATCACGTCCTTGAGCAAGCGTGAAGCAGAGGTCATGGACCTGATCGCCACCGGACAGTCCAACGGCGAGATCGCACAACGGCTCTTCCTCAGCGAGAAGACCGTGAAGAACCACGTCAACCGCATCTACGCCAAGCTGGGGGTCGACTCGCGCGTGCGCGCCATCGGCCTGTGGCGCTCCCGCCAGGAGTGATCGTCCAGCAGGCTCCCGACCGTCCGCGTGAAGCCGGCAGTTTCCAGGCGGTTCGCGCATTCGGGTTTAAGAGATGCTGAGAGTGCCAGATGCATCCTTGACGTCGTTCAAGGGGAGTGACTTGGCATGATGCAAAGACCGCGGGTCGTCGTCGTGGGCGCGGGCTTCGCCGGGCTGGCCGCCACACGCGAGCTGGCCAGGGGCGGCGCCCTCGTGACGCTGGTCGACCGCAATCCGTACGCGACCTTCCAGCCGCTGCTCTACCAGGTCGCCACGGCCGGTCTGGGCACGAGCGACGTCTCATACCCCATCAGGACGTACGCCGCCAAGTGGCCGAACGTGCGGGCACGCCGGGCCTCGCTGAGCAAGGTGCTGCCGGAGGAACGGCGGGTGGAGTTCGAGGACGGCACCGGCCTCGACTACGACTACCTCGTGCTGGCCACGGGCGTCACCACCAACTGGCTCAACGTGCCGGGCTCGCGGGAGAACGCGCTGCCGATCTACTCGCTCGGCGACGCCGCGGGGCTGCGGCGGCGGCTGCAGCACTACCTGGAGGACACCGCGACGGGCCGGCGCAAGAGCATGCACATCGTCGTGGTGGGCGCCGGGGCGACCGGCGTCGAGATGGCCGGCACGCTGGCGGAGCTGCGCCGGCGCACGCTGCCGCTCACCCATCCCGAGGTGCGTCCCGAGCAGACCAGCGTGACGCTGGTGGAGCGGTTCGACTTCGTGCTCGCGCCCTACAAGGCGCGGTTGCGGGACGCGGCGGCCAAGGCGCTGCGCAAGCGGGGGGTGAATTTGCGGTTGGGCTCCACCGTGGCCTCCGTCGAGCCGGACGCGGTGGTGCTGGCGGACGGCACGCGGCTGCCGAGCGACGTGACCGTGTGGGCGCTGGGCGTCACCGCACCCCCCGAGGTGGGCTCCTGGGGGCTGCCGCAGGGCAAGGGCGGCAGGGTGACGCTCACGGAGGCGCTGAACGTGCCCGAGCATCCCGAGATCTTCGTGGCCGGCGACCTGTCCGGGCAGCCCAGCCCGCTGCCCCAGCTGGCCCAGCCGGCGATCCAGATGGGCAAGCACGTGGGCAAGCAGATCATCGCCGCCGCCAAGGGACAGCCGGTGCGGCCGTTCTCGTACCGGGACCCGGGGATCATGGCGACGGTGGGCAAGGCGGAGGCCGTGCTGCAGTTGCCCAACGGGATGACGATGCGCGGGCTGCCCGCCTGGCTGGCGTGGATCTTCATCCACGTCGCCTACCTGCTCGGCGGGCGCAACCGCGTCAGCGTCCTGCTGAACTTCCTGTGGCGCTACGCCGGCCCGCGCCGCACCGCCACGAGCGTCACTCAGTAGAAAGGGCGGCGTCCAGGGCCGCGAGGCCCTGCTCGATGTCGGCCTCCGCGATGTTCAGCGCCGGGCGCAGCCGTACGGAGCGGGGCCCGCAGGGCAGCATCAGCACGCCGTGCTGCTCCCTGAGCCGGGTCACCAGCGCGTCGCGGGCGGCCTCGTCGGGCAGGTCGAACGCGCACATCAGGCCGCGGCCGCGGACGTTCGACAGGGTCTCGGGGTGGCCCGCCTCCAGTTTGGTGAGGCCTTCGAGCAACATGGCGCCGACCGTGCCGGCCCGCTCGATCAGGGCGTCGCGTTCGACGATCTCGAGGATGCCGCGGCTGCGCACCATGTCGACCAGGCCGCCGCCCCACGTCGAGTTGATGCGGCCGCTCTGCTGGAACACGTTGCCCGGCACCTCGTCCACCCGGCGGCCCGCCATGATCCCGCCGACCTGGACCTTCTTGGCGAACGCCACCACGTCGGGGGCGAGGCCCAGCTGCTGGTAGGCCCACGGCGTCCCGGTCGTCCCACCGCCGGTCTGCACCTCGTCCAGGACGAACAGGGCGTCGTACTCGTGGCACAGGTCCTGCATGGCGCGCAGGAACTCGGGCCGCATGTGGTTGTCACCGCCCTCCCCCTGGATGGGCTCGGCGATGAAGCAGGCGATGTCGTGCGGGTGGCGTTCGAACGCCTCCCTGGCCTGGGCGAGCGCGCGTTCCTCGGCGGCCTCGACGTCGCCATGGTGGACGGCGGGCACGTCGATGCGCGGCCAGTCGAACGTGGGGAAACGGTCGGTCTTGGCCGGCTCGGTGTTGGTCAGGCTGAGGGTGTAGCCGCTGCGGCCGTGGAAGGCCCTGGTCAGGTGCATGACCTTGGTACCGAGGTCGCGTGACCTGCCGGCGGCCTCGTTGCGGCGGCTCTTCCAGTCGAAGGCGGTCTTGAGCGCGTTCTCGACGGCCAGGGCGCCGCCCTCGACGAAGAACAGGTGGGGCAGTTCGGGGTCGCCCAGCACGCGGACGAAGGTGTCGACGAAGTCGGCCAGGTGCTCGGTGTAGATGTCGGGGTTGGCCGGCTTGTTGCGCGCGACCTGGCCGAGCAGGCGGACGAAGTCGGGGTCGAAGGGCGGGTTCACGCCGAGCGGCGCGGAGGCGAAGAACGTGTAGAAGTCGAGGTAGCGGCGGCCGTCGCGGGCGTCCACCAGCCAGGAGCCTCGGCTGAGCTCCAGGTCCAGGACGAGGTGGTACCCGTCGACGAGGAGGTGGCGGGCAAGGCGGGTGTGTACGTCCATAGCGCCTCCACGGCATTTCTACGGCGAAATACGAGCAGCTACGTAAAATTTACGGCATTCCTACCCTGTTGGTGAAGTTCTTCACTCGCAATGCCAAGGCGATCATGGCGATGCCGTAGAGGATCGCGAAGGCGCCGATGAGCCAGGCGAGGCTGACCAGGCCCGCGCCGGGCCAGATGATCAGCAGGACGCCGACGAGCACCGACAGGGCGCCCGCCACGATGAACGCCCACTCGTTCTCGATGACCTTGCGCAGGTGGATGCCGGCCGTGATCTCCGCCACGCCGCTGAAGATCGCCCAGAAGGCCACGACGTAGAGCAGGGCGAGGGAGGTGATGCCCGGCCAGACGAACGCCACGATGCCGGCCAGGATCCCGATGATGCCGGTGACGATGAGCCAGGTCCTCGACCGGGTCTCGTGACGGAAGCCGGCGAACAGCGCGAAGACGCCGCTGACCGCGGCGTACGCGCCGAAGAACACCACCAGGGCGAGCACGGTGATCCCGGGCCAGAGCAGCGCGAGGAAGCCGAAGACGACGGCCGCGAGGCCGCGGAGCAGCAGCAGCCACCACGACCGAGAGACATCTGCCATGCTGATCTGCTTTCCGGGACGCACCCGAAAACAGACCAGTACGGGGTCAAATGTCAGCGATCCGGATGCCGACGGTGCCGGCGCTCCCCCGGCGGATGAGGCTGCCCAGGATGACGAGCCGCCCCGCGAGGCCGTACTTGCGCCACCCGGTGCCGAGGTTCACGCGTGCGAGTAGACCACGATCGACACCGCGATGTACTGCACGAGGTAGGCGGCGAGGGTGAAGGCGTGGAAGATCTCGTGGAAGCCGAACCAGCGGGGTGAGGGGTCGGGGCGGCGCAGGCCGTACACGACGGCGCCGGCCGAGTAGAGGACGCCGCCGACGGCCACCAGCACCACGGCGGCCACGCCCGCGCCGTCGAGCAGCTGCGGCATGACGAAGATCGCCGTCCAGCCCAGCGCCAGGTAGAGCACGGTGTAGAGCCAGCGCGGCGCGCTCAGCCAGAGCATCCGGAACAACACCCCGGCCAGGGCCCCGCCCCAGATCACCGACAGCACCGCCACCCGCGCGACCCCCTCCAGGGCCAGCAGCGCGAACGGCGTGTACGTGCCCGCGATGATCAGGTAGATGTTCGCGTGGTCGATCCTGCGCAGGAACTCGGCCAGCCGGGGGCCGAGCGTGCCGCGATGGTAGGTCGCGGAGATGCCGAACAGCAGGGCCGACGTGATGGCGTAGACGGTGCTGGCCAGGCGCGCCTGCAGAGTCGGGCCGAGCGCCACGAGCACGAAGCCCGCGACCAGCGTCACGGGCAGCGCTCCGGCATGCAACCAGCCACGCAGCCTCGGCTTCACGGTGATGGTCGTCATAGAAACCTACGGTACCGTAGGTTACGGTTTCCGCCGCTTCGCCGAGACCGAGATCACAGGCCCTTCAGGAAGCGGGCGGCGATGGGCACGGCCGCGGCCCGCCCCGACCCTCCGTGCCGGAGGAACACGCAGAAGGCCAGGTCCTCGCGGAAGCCGATGAACCAGGCGTGCGAGGTCTCCCCCTCGACCTCGGCCGTGCCCGTCTTGCCCGACACGTCGGGAGGGAGCCCGCCGTCGGCGGCCGTGCCGTGGTCGACCACGGCCCGCATCATGTCCCTGAGTGCGGCCACGATCCCGGCGTCCATCGGGGCGTCCTCCCCTGGCACGCCGTCGACGCGGCGTACCTGCTCCTCCGACAACAACCGGGGCGAGCGCCAGACCCCGTTCTCGACGGCGGCGGCCAGCGCGGCCATGCACAGGGGGCTCGCCACGACCTCGCCCTGCCCGATCGCGTCGGCACCGAGCACGTCGAGGTCGGCGGCGGCCGGGACGGTGCCGCAGGTGCCGCCGATGCCGGTCGCGATCGACCGGCCGAACCCCCATTCGTCGGCCGTCCCGCTCAGCTCCTCGCCGGTGAGCCGGGTCGTCGCCTGCTCGACGAACGTGGTGTTGCAGGAGTGGGCGAAGGCGTCGGTGAACGTCACGATCCCGCGGTCCACCTCGCCGTCGTTGGTGAAGGAGCGGTGGAACGGGATCGTGTACGCGCCGGGGCAGCCGACCTGCGCCGCCGGGTCGAGGCCGGTCTTGAGCAGCGCCGCCGCGGTGATCGTCTTGAAGACGGAGCCGGGCGGGAAGACGTCGCGCACGGCGCTGTAGTTGTCGCGCAGGCGGTCGGCGAGCGCGAGGATCTCGCCGGTGCTCGGCCGGATGACGACGATCGCGGAGTCGTCCACGGCGTCCAGCGCACGCGCCGCCGCGGCCTGCACCGGACGCGACAGGGTGGTGCGCTCGACGTTCGCCTCCGGGCGGCGGGTGAGCAGCTGCCGGTCGGGCTGCCCCGGCGCCTTCGACACCAGCGCCCAGCCGTGGTTCGCCTCGGCGAACTCGGGCCTGAGCGGTTCGAGGTAGGCCTCGGCGTAGCTGTCGTTGGGGATCTTCTCGCCCTCCCTGGTGACGAGCTCGGCCGCCGAGGCGTCGATCTCCGTCAGCTCCAGCGTGCCGCCGTCCTTGAGCAGCGGGTGCAGCGTCTCGGGCGTCCAGAGGACCTTCCAGGCGCGGTCGCGCACGCCCAGCCGCAGGACGCCGTCGAACGGCCAGGACCCCAGCTCGGCGAGCTCGCGCACCCCCGCGAACGGCACCTCGGCGCTCTCGTCCCCGGTCTCACGCAGTCCGCCCGGGGTGACCTGGAAGGACTCGACGTGCAGGTCCTCGCTCAGCGCGCGGTGCCGTTCGACGAAGTCGGAGGGCGGCTGGAACACCAGCCTGACCATGGCCATCACGTCGCCCCTGCGCCAGGCGTCGAAGTACTCCTCGGCCGTCTGCTCGGCGCTGCCCTTGACGCGGTTGGCGGACGCGACGGCGAAAGCACCGGCCCCGACTATCGCGACAAGCGCGATGACGAGCACAATCAGCCTTCGTCGTCGCATACGGTTCTCCCAGGGAGGGATCTGACGTGGTACGTGGACAGCGGGAACCGATGCCCGGCCTGTATCCGGTGACGTTCGGAGAGGTCGAGCTTCTCCGGGATCTGGACAGGCAGGACGGCTGGATGTTGTCCAAGGATGGCGTACCTCAGTCGTATGTAGACCTACAAGACCCGACATTTCTGGAATTTGAGTATGTACGGCTCATGGCGGACGTGATCGATCTCCTCCCGGAAGGTCCGCTGAGCTGTGTGCACGTCGGCGGCGGCGCCTGCACGATCCCCCGTTACGTCTCGGCCGCCCGGCCCGGGTCGCGCCACATCGTCATCGAGCCCGACGGGCTGCTGGTCAACCTCGTCCGCGAGCAGCTCGACCTGCGTTCGGTGCCCAAGCTGAAGGTCATCGTCGCGGGCGGGCGCGAGGGCACGGCGAAGGTCTGGGACGCCACGGCCGACCTGGTGGTGCTCGACGCGTTCACCGGGGCGACGATGCCGGTGGAGCTGGCGACGGCCGAGTACATGGGCGACCTGGCGCGCGTCCTGCGCCCCGGCGGGACGCTGCTGATCAACCTGGCCGACGGCAAGGGGCTGGCCTTCGCCAGGCGGCTGCTGGCCACGGTGACCGGCACGTTCGGCCATGTGGCGCTGCTGGCCGAGCCGGGGATCATGCGGGGGCGGCGCTTCGGCAACCTCATCGTGGCCGCCTCCCGTACGCCGCTGCCGGTCGATCTGCTCACGCGGCGCGCGGCGGGCGGGCTGACGCAGGCGCGGTGCGTGCACGGGGAGGCGCTGACCCACTTCATCGCGGGCGCGGCCCCGATCAGGGACGGCGACCCCGTCATCGCCCC
>NZ_POUD01000354.1 GCF_003236395.1 Nonomuraea aridisoli
CCACGGTACGGCTCACCACCCGCACCCACCCGGTGCCGTCGTCCACGTTGTAGCGAAGGCCGTTCTCCACCAGGTTGTGCACGAGCCGTTCGAGCAGCAGCGCGTCCCCGGTCGTGGGGGCGGGCGCGGCGACCTCGTACACGGCGACCCCGGCTGCGGCGGCGTCCGCGGCGGTCTGGGCGACGACGTGCGTCACCACGTCGGCCAGGTCGACCGGCGAGCGGTCCGCGACCTCCTGCTCCGACCTGGCCAGCAGCAGCAGGCCGCCGATGAGGCGCTCGTGCCGGGCGTTGATCTCCAGCAGGCTCTCGCCCAGCTCCTTGACGTCGGCCGAGGCCGTACGGCGGTGCATCGCGAGCTCGACCAGCGCCCGGTTCAGCGTCAGCGGCGTGCGCAGCTCGTGGGAGGCGTTGGCCACGAAGCGGCGCTGCCCGTCGAAGGAGTGGTCGAGCCGCTCGACCATGGTGTCGAAGGTGTCGGCCAGGTCCTTGACCTCGTCAGGGGGCCCGTCCAGCGCGATGCGCTCGTGCAGGCCGCGCTCGGCCATCGGCGCGGCGGCGATCTTGCGGGCGGTCTCGGTGACCAGGCGCAGCGGGGCCAGCACGCGGCCGGCCACGACCCAGCCCAGCACCATGGCGACGGCGCCGACCATGACGAGCGCGATCACGCCCTGGGTGAGCAGCGAGGTGACGGCGGCGCCGCGCAGCTCCAGCTCCTGCCGGCGCAGCCACTCGATCGCCGCGTCGCCGCTCAGTCTGACGCCGTCGTGGATGAAGAAGACCTGTTTGACGCGGCCGGGCTCGGTGGCGTACCGGTCGCTGAACGACCGGTCGAGCTGCTGGTCGAACAGCACGTACGTGACGCCGAGCAGCAGCAGCCCGGCGGCGAGGAAGACGGCGCCGTACACGAGGGTGAGCCGCAGCCGCAGCGTGGGCCGCACCGGCGCCGACCACCGCGGAAGGCTCATGAGATCCGGTAACCGACGCCGGGCACGGTCTCCACGACCGGTGGGTCGGCTAGCTTGCGGCGCAGCTTGAGCACGGTGAGCCGGACGGCGCCCGTGAACGGGTCGGCGTGCTCGTCCCACGCCTTCTCCAGGAGCTGCTCGGAGGAGACGACGTTCCCGTCGGCCCGCATCAGCTCGGCCAGCACGGCGAACTCCTTCTTCGACAGCGGCACGTACCGCCCGTTCCTGAACACCTCCCGGCGCGCCGGGTCGAGCGTGATCCCGGCTCGCCGCAGCACGGGCGGCGCGGCCGGCCGCGATCGCCGGCCCAGCGCCAGTACCCGCGCGGCCAGCTCGGGGAACGCGAACGGCTTCGGCAGGTAGTCGTCGGCCCCCATGGACAGTCCGGTCACCCGGTCGTCGAGCTGGGCGGCGGCCGTCAGCATGAGCACCCGCGCGTCGGACTCGGACGCGACCAGCGACCGGCACACGTCGTCGCCGTGGACGCGCGGCAGGTCCCGGTCCAGCACGACCACGTCGTAGTCGTTGACCGCGATCCGCTCCAGCGCCGCCTCGCCGTCGTGCGCCAGGTCGACCGCGTGCGTCTCCTCACGCAGCCACTCGGCGATCGCGTCGGCGAGCAACGGCTCGTCCTCCACCACCAGCACCCGCATGACGTCGTCCTCTATGTCCTGTCCGTCGTGCTTACGGAGCCGAGTGTGGCGGAGGCGGCATGTGCTCGAAGTAAACGACCGGCGGAAACGCTGAGGAAACGGCGCGGCCTATTGCATCTCCCCTCGAACGAGGTTCATCCAACAGAGGAGAGCTCCATGAGAGGACGAGTCCTCAGCGCCCTGGCCGCGCTCACCCTCGCCGTGACCGGCTGCGGGGCGGACGACGGGGGAGGGGCCGACGTGGCGACGCTGACCGGCGGCGGCAACCAGACCGCCGCGAGCGCCCAGCCCAGCGAGGACCCGCATGCCAAGGCGCTCAAGTTCGCCCAGTGCATGCGCGAGAACGGCGTGGACGTCCCCGACCCCGAGCCGGGCAAGGGGATCATGATGCGGTTCGACCGCAGCGTGCCCCGCGAGAAGGTCGAGGCCGCTCAGGAGGCGTGCAAGCAGTACGCCCCGAGCGGGCAGCGGGCGGGCGGCGGCGACGGCCCGCGCGCCGAGGCGATGCGCAAGCTCGCCCAGTGCATGCGCGACAACGGCGTCGAGAACTACCCCGACCCCGACGGCGGCATGATGCGCATCACGGGCGAGGTCACCGGCGACTCCGACTTCGAGTCGGCGCGGGAGAAGTGCCAGAAGGAGTCCGCCGAGGCGGGCATGGGAGGCATGTGATGGGCGCCGACCACGAGGGGACGGAGGCGATGCCGCCCCGGCCGCGCCGTCGCCGCGGCCGGGGCGGGCTGGCCGCGGCGCTCGTCGTGGTGGTGGCCGCAGCCGGAGCCGCGCTCGTGGCGGTGAACAGCGCCGGCCTGCTGGACGGGAGCGCCGGCCCGACCAGCTCGGCCGCAGCCCTGCCTCCGGCCACCGCCACCGTCGCCCGGGAGACGCTGAACGAGACCACGGACGCCGACGGCGAGCTCGGCTACGGCCCGGTCACCACGGCCACGGCGAGAAAACCCGGCACGATCACCTGGCTGCCCGACAGCGGCGCCACGGTCACCCGCGGCCGGCCCCTCTACCGCCTGGACGCGCAGCCCGTCATGCTCCTGTACGGCGACACCCCCGCCTACCGCGACCTCAAGGTCGGGGTGGAGGGCAGGGACGTCGAGAACCTGGAGCGCAACCTGAGCAAGCTCGGCTACGACGGTTTCACCGTGGACGACGAGTACACCTGGGACACCGCCGAGGCCGTCATGGAGTGGCAGGAGGACCGCGGCCTCGACGAGACCGGCGTGGTCGAGCTGGGCCGGGTCGTCTTCGCCCCCGGCAAGGTGCGCGTGGAGAGCCTCGACACCGAGAGGGGCCAGCCGGCCGCGCCGGGCCAGAAGGTGCTGACGTACACGGGCACGTCCAAGGTCGTCACCGTGCAGCTGGACGCCGAGGACCAGCGGATGGCCAAGAAGGGCGCGAAGGTCGACGTCACGCTGCCGGACGGCAAGGCGGTCGACGGCAAGGTCACCGAGGTGGCCACGGTCATCGTGCCCGGCGAGGGGCAGGAGGCCGAGCCGGAGACCCGGGTGGAGGCGCTCGTCACGATCGCCGACGCCAAGGCCACCCGCGGGCTCGACAAGGCCGCGGTGGATGTGACGTTCGTCGCCTCGCGGCGCGAGGACGTGCTGACCGTGCCGGTCGCGGCGCTGGTGGCGCTGCAGGAGGGCGGCTTCGGTCTGGAGGTCGTGGAGAACGGCCGCTCCCGCTACGTCGGGGTCGAGACGGGGCTGTTCGCCGGCGGCCGGGTCGAGGTCACCGGCGACGGGCTGACCGAGGGCATGACCGTGGGGATGCCGCGATGACGCACCCGATGATCGAGCTGACGGACGTGTCCAGGACGTACCCGGGCGGGGTGGCGGCGCTGAGGTCGGTGTCGCTGCGGATCGGCCACGGCGAGCTCGTCGCGATCGTGGGCCCGTCCGGGTCGGGGAAGTCCACCATGCTGAACGTCGTCGGCACCCTCGACCGGCCGTCCTCCGGGACGGTCCGCATCGACGGGTACGACGTCTCGGAGCTCACCGACAACCAGCTCGCGGCGCTGCGGGCGACCAGGGTCGGGTTCGTCTTCCAGTCGTTCCACCTGGCGGCGAAGGTGCCGGCGCTGGACAACGTGGCCGACGGCCTCGTCTACTCGGGCCTGGCCAGGTCCGAGCGGCGTGAGCGCGCGGCGGCGGCGCTGGAACGGGTGGGCCTCGGCCACCGCCTCGACCACGAGCCGCACGAGCTGTCGGGCGGCGAGCGCCAGCGCGTGGCCATCGCCAGGGCCGTGGCGGGCGACCCGCCGCTGCTGCTGGCCGACGAGCCGACGGGCGCCCTGGACTCGGTCTCGGGCGCGGGGGTGATGGAGCTGCTGCACGAGCTGAACGCCGGCGGCACCACCATCGTGATCATCACGCACGACCGGGAGATCGCCGCGAGCCTGCCCCGGCAGGTGCGGATGCGCGACGGCGAGCTGGTCTCCGACTCCGCCGCCGAACGCCGGCCGCTGCCCGAGCACTCGGGGGTGGGCTGATGGCGGTCGTCGAAGGGACGCGGCCGAAGCCGTCCCCGGCGCGGATGCGGCCGGGCGACGTGATGCGGGTCGGCGCGGTGGGCCTGCGAACGCGCCCGCTGCGGGCGTTCCTGTCGGGGCTGGGCATCGCGATCGGCATCGCGGCCATGGTGGCCGTGGTCGGGATCTCGTCCTCGTCGGGGGCCGAGCTCGACCGCCAGCTCTCCGCGCTGGGCACCAACCTGCTCACGGTCTCGTCCGGCACGACGCTGGCCGGCGAGCCGGCCCAGATGCCGGTGGACGCCGAGGCGATGATCGAGCGGATCGGCCCGGTGCGGCAGGTGTCGGCGATCGGCGAGGTCGGCGAGGCCAAGGTCTACCGCTCCGAGCGCATCCCGGAGGCCCAGACCGGCGGCATCAGCACGTACGCCGCCCGCCTCGACCTGCCGGCCACGATCGGCGCGACGCTGCGCAGCGGCACCTGGCTGAACGCGGCCACCGAGCGTTACCCGGCGGCCGTGCTCGGCGCGGACGCGGCCGGGCGGCTCGGCATCGGCGCCGCCGGGCCGGACGCGCAGGTCGTCGTCGGCGGCGTGCGGTTCACGGTGGTCGGCGTGCTGGAGCCGGTGGCGCTGGCCGCGGACCTGGACAGCGGGGTGCTCGTCGGCTGGCCGGTGGCCGAGCAGCGGCTCGGCTTCGACGGGCACCCGACCACCCTCTACACCCGCTCGGAGGAGTCCCGGCTGGAGGACGTCCGCGCGGTGCTGGGCGGCACGGCCAACCCGCAGGCCCCGAACGAGATGGACGTCTCCCGCCCGTCGGACGCCTTGGCCGCCAAGCAGGCGACCAGCCAGGCGTTCGCGAACCTGCTGCTCGGCGTGGGCGGGGTGGCGCTGCTCGTCGGCGGCGTCGGGGTGGCGAACACCATGGTGATCTCGGTGCTGGAACGGCGGGCGGAGATCGGCCTGCGCCGTTCGCTGGGGGCGACCCGCGGGCAGATCCGCACCCAGTTCCTCGCGGAGTCGCTGCTGCTGTCCGCGCTCGGCGGAGCCGGCGGCGTCCTGCTCGGGACGGGGGTCACGATGGGGTACGCGCTCTACAGCGGCTGGCCGTCCGTGGTGCCGGTCTGGGCGACGGCCGGCGGCTTCGCGGCCACGCTGGCGATCGGCGCCGTGGCCGGTCTCTACCCGGCGATCCGGGCCTCCCGGCTGTCCCCGACAGAGGCGCTGTCCACTCCCTGAGGGGCGCGCCCGGGCGTGCTCAGTCGATCGCGTAGCAGATCGTCTTGCCCACCACCTGCACGCCCGGGTGGTCGCCGGACAGCAGCGTCAGCTCGAACGTCACCCGCGTGCGCGGGTCGCGCAGCACGGAGACGTCCTCGTCGCCGTCGCGCAGGTCCTGGTCATCGGCGACCTTGGCGTAACCCATGGCCTGCAGCCGGTCGAGCAGCGCGGGGAAGTCGCCGGTCAGGTCGCTCTCGGCCCGGACGAACCGCCTGACCTGCCCCGGCAGGCACGAGTGGTCCTCGGCTCGCTCCACGGCCGACAGGTGCCACTGGCTGATCAGCGTCTCGGCGTCGGCGTCGAGGCGCTGGGCGGCCTCCTGGAGCGTGGGCGTCCCGGAAGCCGCGCACGCCGTCACCGCGCACACCAGCGCGGCGGACACGGCATGACGGCGGACGAGCACGACGCGACCCTATCCGGGATCGCCGCCCGTCACGGCCGGATCACCGGAGCACACCCGGTCACGGCCGCCAGCGCCGCAGGTCCGTCTCCTTCTCGTACGCCTGCGGATCCGGGTACGACACCAGCTCCACGGTCGTCCCCCACGGCGTGCGGCAGTAGACGAACCGGTTGTGCTCGCCCGCCTCCGGCCCCGGCAGCGGAACCGGCTCCGACAGCGCCGTCCCGCCCGCCCCGGTCACCCGGCGCAGCGCCTCGTCCACGTCGTCGACGTACAGGGCGACGTGCTGCCAGCCGAGGTCGCACGGCACGACGGGATCGGCCTGGCGCGGCCCGGAGAACTCGAACAGCTCGATCCCGGGGCCGTTCGGCAGGCGCAGCATCCGCACGGCGATCTCCTCCGTCCCCTGCGGGACGCCGAGCCGCCGCTCGGTCGCCCAGCCGCCCTTCGGGCCCCGTTCGCGCGGCAGGGTGTCGTAGAGCACCTCCGCGCCGAAGGCCCGGGTGAAGAACTCCGTCGCCGCGTCCAGGCCGGGCACGGTCACCCCGATGTGGTCGATGCCGCGTACCGTCATGCACTGCCTCCAGTTCTCGCCGGGGGGCAGGTCATACGCGCCCGCCACGGAGCCTGCCGATCAGGCCCAGGCGGTCCAGGCAGCGGCCCAGGCCCAGGGCCACGGAGTCCATCGGGCGCTCCGCCGTGCGCACCGGCATGCGCAGGTGCTCGCGCAGCCGCCGGCCGAGCCCCGGCAGCAGCGCACCGCCGCCGACCAGGACGACCCCGCGTTCCCCGAGGTCGGCGGCCAGCTCGGCGGGGCAGCTCTCGACGGTCTGCACCGCCACGCGGGCGATGGGCTCGACCGGCTGCGCCGCCGCCTCGCAGAGCCGCCGCACGGGCAGCGGCACCACGTGCTCGCCGCCGGTGTCGCGGTCGCGGGCCCGCACGGGGACGATCTGGCCGTCCAGCGGCTCGCGCTCGGCGCTCGCCCGCACCTTGGCGGCCTCGGCCTCCGCCTCGCCGAGCGCCAGCCCGTGCTCGCGTTCGACCAGGCGGGCGATGGCCCGGTCCATGGCCTGCCCCCCGTACGGGACGGAGCCGTGCGCCACCACCGCGTCGCCGGAGACGACCGCGACGCGGGTCGCGTCGCGGCCGATGTCGATCACCATCTGCCCGGCGGGCTCGCCGGCCGGCAGGCCCGCGCCGAGCGCCGCCGCGAGCGCGTGCGGCACCAGCACGACGTTCCTGGCCTCGGCCTCGTACGCCATGTCGTGCAGCGCCGCCCGGTCGATCGGCGTGGAGTCGCCGGGCAACGCCATGACCAGGCGCGGGCGGGCGAACCGGAGCCGGTGCACCTTGCGCAGGAAGTGCCGGACCAGGCGCAGGGCCAGCTCCGTGTCGGCCGGTCGGCCGCCGCTGACGGGCCAGTGCGTCTGGCCGCGGGCGTCGCCGACGGCCTCGGCGCCGTACGCGATGACCTTGCCCGTGCGGCCGTCGAGCAGCACGGCCGAGGGCTCGTCGAGCACGATGCCTCTGCCTTTGGCGTAGATCCGGGTACGCGCCGCCCCCAGGTCCACCGCCAGGTCACGGCCGAGGAGACTCATTGTCCGAAATGGGGCTTGTGCGTCATGCGTCCTTTCTTTCCGGCGTTTTCCCAATGCAACACCAGGAACGACGCGCATCCCCTTTACCCGCCAGCCGCCGCCCGCGTACGGTGCGATCGCGGAGGTGGCGACATGCTCGACTACGACCTGGAGGCCGCGCACTACGACGAGACCCGGGGCGGGCTCCCGCGCGCCAGTGCCGCCGCCGAGGCCGTGCACGGCCTGGTCGGCGGGCTCGCGGACGGCGGCACGCTGCTCGACGTCGCCTGCGGCACCGGGCTGGTCAGCGCGCAGCTGGCCGCGCGGGGGCTGCGGGTGCTCGGCGTGGACGCCTCGGCCGGGATGGCGCGCGTCGCAGCCGGTCGCGTCGGCGTGGTGCTGGGCGACGCCCGGCGGCTCCCCGTACGCGACGGCGCGGTCGAGGCGGTCACCACGATCTGGCTGCTGCACCTGCTCGACGACGCCCGGCCCGTGATCGCCGAGGCGGCGCGGGTGCTGCGGCGCGGGGGAGTGTTCGTGACGACCGTGGACAAACGAGCCGCCCACGGGCCTGGGGGACGGCCTGACCCGGCCGACCGGGCCGAGGCCGTCGTCGCGGAGGCGGCGCGGCACGGGCTGCGGGAGAGCGGCGAAGCCACGTTCACCGGGCACGGCCAGGGCGGCGCGGGGCCGGACCCGGTCTTCCGTCTCCTGGCCTTCCACCGGGCCTGACACCCGCCCTCCCAC
>NZ_POUD01000355.1 GCF_003236395.1 Nonomuraea aridisoli
GGGGTGGGACGGATGGCTGCGGCTTTCCTCGTGTCGGCGGGCGGTGCTGACAGTTTTTCTAGCACGCCGCCTGCCCGCGGCAGGGCCGAATTCACACATCCGGGGCGACCCGAACCTCCCGGAATACGGGGCGGGGGTATGGCGTTGCCTCACGTCGACGGCGGAGGGAGATCGGTATGGCCGGATACAGCGGCGGCAAGCAGGCCCACACGGCGCGGCTGCGCCGCATCGAGGGGCAGGTCCGCGGCCTGCAGCGGATGGTCGAGGACGACGCGTACTGCATCGACGTGCTGACCCAGGTGTCGGCGGCGACGAGCGCGCTGAAGGCGTTCTCGTTGTCGCTGCTGGAGGAGCACCTGGCTCACTGCGTCGCCGAGGCGGCGCGCAAGGGCGGTCCCGAGGCCGACGCGAAGGTGAAGGAGGCTTCGGAGGCGATCGCCCGACTCGTCCGTTCCTGAGCGCTCCGCCGTGCCGGCCGTTCCTGCGGGTGCGCGCCGACGAGGGCGTCACCGGCCGGGGCGAGCCGGTCGTCGAGGGCCGGCCGCGACCGTCCGGGCCGCCGTCACGGAGCTCAGCGACCACCTGATCGGCGAGGACCGGCTGCGCATCGAGGACCACTGGCAGGTCCTTACCGAGGGCGGCTTCTACCGGGGCGGCCCGGTGCTGTCCAGCGCGGTCACCCGCATCGACCAGGCGCTGTGGGACATCGCCGGCAAGACGGCCGGCTGCCGGTGCACGCGGCGGGCCGGTGCGCGAGCCGGGTGCGGATGGACGCCCGAATCGGCGGCGACCGCCCCGCCGAGGTGGCCGCGCAGCAGATCGAGGCCGGGTTCACCGCCGTCACGATGAACGGCTCGGGCGAGCTGACGCCCATCGACTCCCCGGCCCGCTCCCGCGAGGTCGTCTCCAGGACGTTAGAGCCGCCGATCGCTGAGGCGTCGGGGTCGGGCGAACCCCCGCGAACCTGGCAGCGGGCGGGGGCGTCGACGGCGGCCCGCCCGTCTATGTCTGGACACTCGTGCCCAGGTGACCAGGCCGCCGGAGCCAGGGCGCGGCTGTGGCCGTCCGGGGCGGGGGCACCCCGGTGCCAGGGCCGCAGTCGTTCACGAACGGCCGGTCGGAGCAGGTCACCCCCGCGTGCGGAGAGCCTGGACGGCGGCGGTGATGCCTTTGCTGTCGTAGCCGTTGGTGGGCATGGTGGCGCGGTGGATGTGGCGGACGATGCCCTGGGAGTCGATGAGGATGCTGCCTGACTGCTGCAGCGAGCCGAAGACCTTTCTGCTCAGACGGATCGTCTCGTGCGGGGTGCTGTGGCGGCCGACGAGGACGGGGAAAGGGATCTGGCGTCTGGCCTTCCACCCGGCCGCTGCCGGGCGGTCCTCAGGAACCGCGACAAGCACCTGGACATTGTCGGCGGCCAGCTCGTCGCGGCGCCCGATGAGGTCTTGGACGTGCCTGTTGCAGATCGGGCACGACGTCGACCGCATGAAATAGATGAGCATGGCACTATGGCCCTGGTAGTCGGACAGGCGGACGACGTGGCCGTCGGTGTCTTCCAGCACGATGTCGGGCGCGGGCGATCCGGTTTCCGGCATGGCAGAACTTCCCTTCTGACACGGGTGGTGGAATTACGGTCTGCTCAGGTCAGGTGCAGGTGGCTCCGGGGTCGCTCGGACCGCCGGTGGTTTCGGTCGTCCGGCCGAGGCTGAGCCTGATCGTGTTACGTGCCCGGTGCAGCTGGGACTTCATTGCGGCGTTGCTCAGGCCGAGCGTCTCGGCGACTCTCCGCCCCGGGTATCCCAGGACATCCCGCATGATCAACACTCTGCGCTGAACGTCCGGCAGCTCCCTGATCGCCTGCGCGACGAGCTCGCCTTCCAGACGCCGGATGACCTCGTCCTCGGCCGACTCCCCCGCCGACGTCACCAGACCGTCGTCGACCTCGTCGTAGCGGTCGAACAGCAGCCGAGCCCGGCGGAGGCACTCGTTGCGAACGATGCGGAACATCCACGATGCCAGCGCCCCGGTGGCGCGCAGTGAGCCGATCTTCCGGTAGAGGATGATCAGTGCTTCCTGCGCGGCGTCCTCGGCATCCTGCTGGGACGCGCAAAGATGCTCCGCGAAGCGCCGCACATGAGAGTGGGCGCCATGGACGACCGCGGTGATCGACTCTCGATCACCGGCCTGTGCGGCCTCGATGAGCTGCGTGCTCGCCCAGCCGCGGTCAGCCACGTCCGCGCCCTTGCCGCCGAAACGAGGTGGTGAACAGCGCCCGCCGCACAGCCGGCGGCACGACGTCACTCATTCGGATCTCCTTCCCCGCGTGACCGTCACCCTTATAAGAGACCCCGGCGCCGCGAAAGGATTCGCCGTCTCAGGACCGACCGCCCCGGCGTACTCCCGAGCGCCCGGGCCGCCGACCGGATCGGCCTGCGCGCCCCCGGCCCCCCGCGGACCCTGACGCGATCCTGTTCTCGACGTCATCGGCATGGGGCGCCCCGAACCGTGATCCGGTGGTCAAGGACGCCGCACGCCAGGTCACGCGCGTTCACGTGATGAAGTGCTGCCACAGGCACATCCGCATGTGGCGCTCACCCGCCGCAGGGATCGGAGTAACCGATGTCGGGAAGGTACTGGCTCCACTCCCGTACGGTGATCGCATCGCCACGTCTTCCGCAGATCCGTCGCTCGGCCGTTGCCGGATCCGTGCCGCAGAACTGGGCCGTACCGTCCGCCGCGGCGGTGACCACGGTCGTCCCGCAGTGGCGGCCACGTCGCGGAGCGGCTGCCGGTGCCCGCGCAGGATGGCCCAGAGGTCGCGGGAGGCGACCGTCCAGAGCCGGACGGTCCGGTCGTCGGAGGCCGTGGCGAGCATCACCGGTCGGTCGGGGCGCGTGACGTCCCAGACGCGGGCGGTCTCGTCGGTGGAGCCGGTCGCGATCAGGCGGCCGTCCGGGCTGAAGGCGACCGAGTTCACGTCCAGGCTGTGCGTACAAATGGTCGTCAACGGCGCCAGGCGGGCGGGGTTCGCGGCGTTCCAGGGTTGGACGGTGCGGTCCGCGGATGCGGTGGCGAGGATGCGGCCGTCCGGGAGACCTCGGCGCCGGCCAATCGGGGCAACCTGGCGAGCGCGGTACGTCAGCTCGGTGTGGAGGCGCGCGCCTCCACACCGCTCACCGAAGTGCTCGAGGCGTACCGAACGGGGTCGAACCTGTGTGGCGAGCTGTCCGCCTTGGACGAGTTGAGCCAGCTGACCAGACAGCGCGGATGCGCCGCCACCGGGCTGGAGGTGGCGAGATGAGCGCACGACGTGGCGACCGCCGTCCACGACACGGCACAGACCGCTGCCACTGCGCCGCCCTCGCGCGGAGCCTGAATCGCTCCGGGCCGCTGGCCGGAGTGGTGGGCCCAGGGGTTCCGGGACGACACGGTGGTGATGCCGGTGTTCCACGTCCGTCGCGCGAGTTTCTCGGCGAACAGCACGGTGGCCAGCTTTACGTCTCCATACGCCCGCATGCTGCGGTATTCGCCGCGGTTCCGGTTGAGGTCGTCCAGACGCAGTCGGCCACGGCTGGGGACGGAGCCCGCCGTGTAGATCACTTTGGCACCCGAGCCGGAACTCCCCGTGAGGTTAGGGCAGGATTGCCGGTGATGGCGATTCATTCGCTGCCGACGCAGCCACAGGCGGAGCCGTACCAGATGATCATCCGCCGATCACCGGCGCACCTGCGCCCGTACGTGCTGGGATGGGCCGGCTTCCGCGCCTGGGTGGGAGGGCCCGCCCACCCCAGCCGGATGCTGCCGCTCAACGCGGCCACCCTGATCATCGAGTTCACCGGCATGGACCCGATCGTCACCGGCCCCCGCGCCACCGCGACGTTCTCGGCACACGCATACTGGCGTCACGGGGTGGCGGTCGGGCTCACCCCCGCCGGGATGTCGGCGCTGACGGGGACACCCCTACGCGAGGTGACCGGCACCACCGTACATCTGGAAGACCTTCTCGGCTCCCGCGCCGCGGAGCTGACCGGCCGGCTGATCGCGTCGGCGAGCTGGGCGGACCGCTTCCGCCTGCTGGAGGAGCGGCTGACGGCGTGGCTGCGCCCCGACGCCGGCCCCAACGACCTGATCACGCACGCCTGGTGGCGGTTGCAGGAGCCGGTCGGCCCGCCCACCATCGGGTCACTCGCCGATGAGCTGGGCGTCAGCCGTCGTTATCTCGAGCTCGGATTCCGCCGGGTGGTGGGCCTGTCGCCCAAGGCGGTAGCCAGGATCGCCCGGTTCCAGCGGACCGTGGAGACGTGGAGACGGCCCTCGGCCAGGCTGAGCGAGGCCGTCGCCTGCGGTTACGCCGACCAGCCTCACCTCACCCGCGAGATCCGGGCGATGGCGCAGATGACGCCGAAGCAGCTGTTCGCATTCGTTCAATACACCGATCGGCTCACCGGCTAACGTGATCTTCCGCTCCGGACCGAACGAGTGCCGGGGAGAGGAAGGGGCAACACGTCATGGCAGGCGTTCTCGCGGCCGATCCCACCCTTGCCGATTTCGGCAAGGACCCGCTGTGGATCACCATCGTCAAGGCCGTGATGCTCTTCCTCTTTCTGGCGCTGGGAGTCATGTTCGGCGTCTGGTTCGAGCGCAAGCTCATCGCGCGGATGCAGCACCGCTACGGCCCCAACCGGGCCGGCCGGTTCGGGCTGCTGCAATCCGTGGCCGACGCGCTGAAGATGGGCCTGAAGGAGGATCTCTTCCCGCGCACGGTCGACCGGGTGCTCTATTTCCTGGCGCCGGTGATCATGGTGGTGCCGGCGTTCCTGGCGTTCTCGATCGTGCCGTTCGCGCCGATGGTCGACCTGTTCGGCGTGCGGACGCCGCTGCAGCTGGTGGACCTGCCGGTGGCGGTGCTGTTCATGCTGGCCATGGGCGCGGTCTCCGTCTACGGCGTGGTGCTGGCCGGCTGGTCGTCGCGCTCGCCGTACGCGCTGCTCGGCGGTATGCGGTCGGCGGCGCAGGTGGTCTCCTACGAGATCGCGATGGCTCTGTCGTTCGTGGCCGTCTTCCTGTTCGCCGGCACGCTGTCCACCTCCGAGATCGTCAAGGCGCAGGAGCACACCTGGTTCGTGGTGCTGCTCATCCCGTCGTTCCTGATCTACGTGGTCTGCATGTTCGGCGAGGCCGCCCGCATCCCGTTCGACCTGCCCGAGGGCGAGGGCGAGCTGGTCGGCGGCTTCCAGACCGAGTACTCCTCGTCGCTGAAGTTCGCCCTGATCATGATGGGTGAGTACCTGCACACCTTCACCGCCTCGGGCATCGCCGTCACCCTGTTCCTGGGCGGCTGGCGGGCGCCGTTCCCGATCTCGTTGTGGGAGGGCGCGAACGCGGGCTGGTGGCCGGTGTTGTGGTTCCTCATCAAGTTCGTGCTGACCTTCTGCTTCATCGTGTGGGTGCGGGCCTCGCTGCCGCGCATCCGCTACGACCAGCTGATGTCGCTGGGCTGGAAGGTGCTGATCCCGGTCAACCTGGCCTGGATCCTGCTCGTGGCCGCCGTGCGCAACCTGGTCGTCAACGAGGGCGACCGGATGATCGGGCTCGGCATCGCCGGAGCGCTGGTGATCGGCGTGCTCGCCGTCTGGCTGCGGATCGACACCGTCGACCAGCGGCGCAAGGAGGCGCAGAAGGCACAGGTCGAGGCCGAGTTCGAGGAACTGTCCAGCGAGCCGGCGGCCGGCGGCTTCCCGGTGCCGCCGCTCGACCTGCCGCACTACCACGGCGTTTCCCGGCCGCCGAGCCGCGCCTGACCTGTGGTCAGCTCGCGGTCCGGCGAGCATGGACTCCACGAGGCGATGGTCCGATTTTCGACCTGCCCGCTCGACCGTGCACCGCATCCTGAACCTGCCGCGGCCTGCACCGCCCGTGGAGTCCGTCTCCGTCGCACGACGCCAACGTCGAAGCGTAGGTATGCCACCGGTGACTCACTGGAGATTGTCGGGTCGCGGCTGGGGTTCTCAGCATGCACCGTACGCACCCACCTTCTTGGCGCTGGTGTCAACCCACGCGACACACCCGGGTACCGATGATTGGCCGGACTCTAGATATGGACTATAAAGTCCATGGAGGGGCGTCTCGCGTCAGATCGACTCGGTCACGCGTACCAGGTCAGCGAGGCACAGGAATTTCCTCGTCGTCATCGGCGCCGGTGAAATGACGCAGCACTACGACGTACCACCAGGAACGACAGGGTGCAGCTCCCACGCGTAGCCCCACAGGTACGACGTGGCATACGACCGATACGGTCGCCACGGCTCACCTCGCTGCTCCGCGGCCTTCGGCGTGATCACGCTGTCCAGTTGATCGAGTGCGGTGATCGCTTCGCGCACAGTAAGGTCGCCGGCCGGGAAGATGTCCGGTCTGCGCAGGTAATGCAGCATGAACCGTTGCGCGGACGACGGACCGATACCGGGTACAGCCATGAGGTCGGCGTGGATCTCGGCATCCGTCATGGTCGCGAGTTCGTCCATGTCGAGCAGACCGTCATCCGCACGTTCGGCGAGTGCACGGATCGTCCTGGCTTTCTGGTGAGACAACCCGACGTCGCGCAGGGTCTGCTCGTCGGTCGAGACGACACGCTCTGCGGTGATGGCGCCACCGAATTGCGCGACCAGTCGATGGTAGATCGCCAAGCTGGATGCTCTGCTGAGCTGTCGCGAGGTGACGGCGAAGGAGAACCATTCGAGCGGGCTGTCCACCGTGACGGGCAGATGTGCGTCGTAGGCATCGATCGGTCCAGTCGACTGCACCCACCGCGCGAGTGAGTCGTCGAGCGAGCCCAAGTACTCAGCAGCTGCATGCTGCTCCTTGGTCGCACGCTTCCCCGTGCGAGTCATGGTCACGGCACCAGCCTCGCAAACTTGGACGATATAGTCCAGTAGAGGTTTATACTCTGGACGGACCAGCTAGACATCTTGGTACATGATGCGGGCAGGCAACTGTCTCGCCGGCCTGCGAGCTCAGTGACTGCCGGCAAGTTCTCCTGCACGCCTGGCACCGACGCGATGCCGTCGGGCTGTCCAGTCGAGCCAACAACGAAGATGGAGTGATTGTCATGTCGGCACGTACAGCGCTGATCACGGGCGGCACCAGCGGAATCGGGAAGGCGGCCGCGCGGACTCTGCACGAGCGCGGTTACCGTGTCGCTGTCACCGGACAGCGTCAGGAGAGCGTCGCTCGCGCGCGGGAGGAGCTGCCCGACGATGTCCTGGTCTTGCAAGCTGACGCACGGTCGCTCCCGGACACTGACCGGGTCATGTCCGAAGTCGGAGCGCAATTCGGCAATCTGACCACGCTGTTCCTGAACGCCGGCGTGAACCATCCGATGACGCTGGAGGCTTGGGACGAAGCCGCGTACGACGATGTGTTCGCCGTCAACACCAAAGGGGTGTTCTTCACCCTGGTCAAGGCGTTGCCGCTGCTGTCCGACGGTGCTTCGGTCATCGTCACCGTGGGGATCGGAGCAACACGCAGCCTGACCGGTAGCAGCGTCGCTGCCGGGTCCCACGGCGCGATGCTGGCCATGATCCCGACTCTGGCCCTCGAACTCGCGCCGCGCCGCATCCGCATCAACGCGGTCAGCCCGGGAATGACCGACACCCCGATGACGCGGGCCTCGATCCGGACGCAAACCGAAGATGTCGCAGGGACCATGACGGCGATGGCCGAGCACAACCCGTTCGGCCGCCTCGGGACGCCAGAAGACGTCGCCGGGACGGTCGCTTTTCTGGCTTCGGACGATGCTGCGTACATCACCGGGCAAGAGATCGTCGTGTCCGGGGGCGCAGGCTTGGCCATCTGACCGAATCGTCACAGGTCGGCATTCGGCGTTGCCGCATGCGGCACCTACCAGAAGCGTCGCGGCGTGTGCGATCACACCAGGTTCCCGACTACACGCAGACACGCAACACCACCGTCTTAGCTTGTTCTTTATCCTCCGGATTGTTGTAGTACTGCGAGGGTGCGGCCCCGTCTGACGGTTTTGCCCACGTCGTAGCGGGGGGCGGGTCGGCGGTTGGGGATGCCAGGTGGGCGCCCGGGCCCGGG
>NZ_POUD01000356.1 GCF_003236395.1 Nonomuraea aridisoli
GCCCTCCCGGGCGTGGGACGGGCGCGGCATGCACACCCCGTCGTACGTGCGAGCCGGCGCCGAGGAACGCGTCTACTACGCCGGCCGCTCCACCCGTGCGGTCACCGGCCGCGCCAGCCGCTACGCCATCGGCTGCCTGATCCGCACCCCCGTCGGCTGGCGGCGGCACGGCCCGCCCGTGCACACCGGCACCGCCGAGCGCCCCAGCGTCCTCGAACCCCTGGTGCGGCACGACGAGGGCCTGTGGCGGATGTGGTACCTGTCGGCCGTCGGCGAGGTCGGCCGGGGCGAGCTGCCCGACTACCGCATCGAGTACGTCGAGAGCGAGGACGGCCTGACCCGTTGGAGCACCCCCACGGTGCTGTTCACCACGGAGGACGGCTTCTTCGACAACGCCGTGCAGCGCGTGGGCGACCACTACGAGATGGTGGTCGCCCGCGGCACGAACCTGTTCGGCACCGCGGACTACCCGGCCCAGGGCCTGTGGTGGCTGCGCTCCGCGCGGCCCTCCGGCGACCGCCGCGACTGGACGGCCGAGCCCGTACGCCTGCTCGACACCGACGACGAACCTTCGCCGTGGTTCGCGATGGGCGGCTGCGGCCCGTCGTTCCACTACGGCGACACCGACGCCGACCGCGACACCCTCTACGTCTTCTTCACCGGCACGCACGCCCCCGTCGACCGGCTGCGCACCGTGGTGCGCCGGCGGCGCCTGCTCGTGCCGGCCCCGTTCTACCTGGCCACCGGCCGCATCACCCTTCCAGGCGGCGCAGCAGGTACGTGTCCATGATCCAGCCCTTGCGGGCGCGGGCCTCGGCGCGCACCTCGCGGATGCGCTCGCCGACCTCGGCCACCGGGCCGGCGATGAGGATCTCGTCGGGCGTGCCCAGGTAGGCGCCCCAGTGGATGTGGTGGTCGTCGAGGCCGGCGAACGAGCAGTGGGCGTCCAGCATGACCACCACGTCGTCGGCGGTCGGGCCGTCCTCGGCCAGGCGGCGGCCGGTGGTGAGGTGCACGGGCCGGCCGACCTGGGTCAGGCTCGTGCGGTGGCGGGCGGTCAGCGCGGCCACGCTGCTGATGCCGGGGACGACCTCGTGGTCGAAGGCGACGTTCCCGCGGGCGAGGATGTCCTCGACGATGGCGAGCGTGCTGTCGTACACGCCGGGGTCGCCCCACACCAGGAACGCGCCGGTCTGACCGTCGGCGAGCTCGTCGCGGATCAGCGCCTCGCACGCCCGCGCCCGGCGGGCGCGCCAGTCCTCCACGGCGGCGGCGTACGCGGGCGCGGCGCGGTCACGTTCCGGATCGCGCGCCTCGGCGATCCGGTACGGCGGCCGGCCGTGCTCGGCGATGAGGTCCAGCCGCAGCTGCACCAGATCGTGCTTGACCTCGCCCTTGTCCACGATGAAGAACACGTCCGTGGCCGCGATGGCCTTGACGGCCTGGAGGGTGAGATGGTCGGGATCGCCGGCGCCGATGCCGATGATGAGGAGACGCTTCACTCGTAAGAGTGTAGGGACGCATAAATCGCGCTAAAGCGGCAGATATACGATGTGCGTCGCGTATTTCCCCGAGGAGGACTGTGAACCTGGCCGAGCAGGGCGACGCCTTCGCCGCGTTCTGGCAGGAGCGGCACCTGTGCACGCTCTCCACCGCGCGCCCCGGCGGCCCGCCGCACGCGGTGCCGGTCGGCGCGACGCTGGACCTGGCTACCGCGACCGCCCGGGTGATCACCTCGGGGAGCTCCGTCAAGGCGCGGCTCATCGGCGGGTCCGGCGCGCCGGTCGCGCTCACCCAGGTGGACGGCCGCCGCTGGTCGACGCTGGAGGGCTGGGCGGTGGTGCGCACCGAGCCGGAGCAGGTGGCCGACGCCGAGCGCCGCTACGCGGCCCGCTACAAGCCGCCCCGGCCGAACCCGTCGCGGGTGGTCGTGGAGATCCGGGTGACGCGCGTGCTGGGCAACGTTTGATCACCGTCGTCGGGATCGGCGCGGACGGCTGGGACGGGCTCGCACCGGCCTCCCGGCGCGCGGTCGAGGCGGCCGACGTCCTCATGGGCGCGCCGCGGCAGCTCGACCTCGTGCCCCCGTCGCCCGCCGCCGAGCGGGTGGTCTGGCCGTCGCCGCTGCTGCCCGCGCTGCCCGACCTCCTGCGGCGCCACGCCGGCCGGGAGATCTGCGTGCTGGCCAGCGGCGACCCCATGTTTTGCGGCATCGGTTCGACGCTGGTCCGGCTCCTCGGCTCGTCCGAGGTCAGGGTGCTGCCGCACGTGTCGTCGCTCTCGCTGGCGTGCGCCCGGCTCGGCTGGCCGGTCGAGCAGGTGGACGTCGTCAGCCTCGTCGGCCGGCCCGCCGCCACGCTGAACGCGGCCGTCCTGCCGGGGCGGCGGCTCGTCGTGCTGGGGTCGGGGGTCGACTCTCCGTCCCTGGTAGCGGGGCTGGTCTCCGGGCTCGGGTACGGCCCCAGCCCGATGACCGTCCTGTGCGACCTGGGCGCGGCGTGCGAATCCGTCACGGCGGCGACCGCCGGCGCCTGGACGGGCCCGGCCCGCTCGGCGCTGAACGTGATCGCCGTCGAATGCGTCCCCGGGCCCGAGGCCGAGCCGCTCGCCCGCGTGCCCGGCCTGCCCGACGCTGCGTACGAGCACGACGGGCAGCTCACCAAGCGGGAGGTCCGCGCGGTCAGTCTCTCCCGCCTCGCGCCGCTGCCCGGCGAGCTGCTGTGGGACGTGGGCGCCGGGGCGGGCAGCATCGCCGTCGAATGGCTGCGTAGCCACCCGTCGTGCGCGGCCGTGGCGATCGAGAGCCACGCCGACCGCGCCGCCGCCATCGCCCGCAACGCCGACCGCCTCGGCGTGCCCGGGCTGCGCGTCGTCGAAGGCCGGGCGCCCGCCGCGCTGGCGGGCCTGCCGGCGCCGGACGCGGTGTTCGTCGGCGGCGGCGCGACCGTGCCCGGGCTGCTGGAGACCTGCTGGGACGCGCTGCGCCCGGGCGGCAGACTCGTGGTGAACGCCGTCACCCTGGAGTCGGAGGCCGTCGTCGCCGGGTGGTACGCCCGGCTCGGCGGCGACCTCGTCCGCCTGGCCGTGCAGCGGGCCTCGCCCGTCGGCTCGTTCACCGGCTGGCGGGCCGCGATGCCGGTGACCGTGTGGTCGGTCACCAGGAAGGACTCGCCGTGACCGTGTACTTCATCGGCGCGGGCCCCGGCGCCGCCGACCTGATCACCGTGCGCGGGTTGCGGCGGCTGGAGTCGTCGCCGGTCTGCCTGTACGCGGGGTCGCTGGTGCCCCGGGAGCTGCTCGGCTCCTGCCCGCCCGGGGCAAGGATGGTGGACACCGCGAACCTGACGCTCGACGAGATCGTGGCCGAGCTCGCCGCCGCCCACGCCGGCGGGCTCGACGTGGCGCGGTTGCACTCGGGCGACCCGTCGGTGTTCAGCGCGGTGGCCGAGCAGATGCGGCGGCTGGACGCGCTCGGGGTGCCGTACGAGATCGTGCCCGGGGTGCCGGCGTTCGCGGCGGCGGCGGCCTCGCTGGGGCGGGAGCTGACCGTGCCCGGCGTCGGGCAGACCGTCATCCTGACCCGCACGTCGGCGCGCGCCACCCCGATGCCGCCCGGCGAGGACCTGCGCACCCTCGGGGCGAGCCGGGCCACGATGGTGCTGCACCTCGCCGTGCAGCGGATCGACGCGGTGGTGGCCGAGCTGCTGCCGTCGTACGGCGCGGACTGCCCGGTGGCGGTGGTGGCCCGCGCCAGCCGCGCCGACGAGGTCGTCCTGCGGGGGACGCTGGCCACCATCGCGGAACAGGTCCACGAGGCCGGCGTCCGCCGGACCGCGGTGATCGTCGTCGGCCGGGTGCTCTCGGCCACCCAGTTCCCCGACAGCCACCTCTACAGCGCGGCACGGGACCGCGCCGGACACGGGCCGGAGCAGCCGTGCGACGCGTCCTGATCCTGGGCGGCACCGCCGAGGCGCGGGCGCTCGCCGCCGACCTGGCCGGCCGCGGCCTGCACGTGGTGTCGTCGCTGGCCGGGCGGGTGAGCAACCCACGGCTCCCGGTGGGGGAGGTCCGCGAGGGCGGCTTCGGCGGCCCGGACGGCCTCGCCCGCTGGCTGACCGGCGAACGCGTCGACGCGCTGGTGGACGCCACGCATCCGTTCGCGGCCCGGATGACGGCCTCGGCGGCGCGGGCGTCGGAGGCGACCGGTGTACCGCTGCTGGTCCTGCGCCGGCCCGGCTGGGAGGAGGGCCCCGGCGACCGCTGGCACCGGGTCCCGTCCCTGGAGGCGGCCGCCGACCGCCTGTCCCGCCGCCCCGGCGCGCGGGTGTTCCTCACCACCGGGCGGCGGAGCCTGCCGGTCTTCACCTCGATCCCCGGCGTGTGGCTGCTCGCGAGGTCGGTCGATCCTCCCGAGCCGCCGGTGCCGGACAACGTGCGCGTGCTGCTCGACCGAGGCCCGTACACCGTCGAGGGTGAACGGGCGCTCATCCGCGAGCACCGCCTGGACGTGCTGGTCACCAAGGACAGCGGCGGCCGGATGACCACGGCCAAGCTCGTCGCGGCCCGCGAACTCGGCCTGCCGGTCATCATGGTGAACCGGCCGCCCCTGCCCCAGGGCGTCCACCTGGTGGACACCGTCGAGGCGGCGGCGGCCTGGGCGGCTCAGGAGGGGTAGCGGCGGGGGGTGTAGACGGTGCCCTGGGAGGTGAGCCGGGTCGTCGAGGAGCCGATGATCAGCAGGCAGCGCATGTCCACCTGGGCCGGGTCCAGCTCGCCGAGCGTGGTGACGGTGACCGTCTCCTCCGGGCCGCCGACGTTCCGTCCGATCACCACCGGGGTGGCGGGGGCGCGGTGCCGCAGCAGGATGTCGCGGGCGGCGGGCAGCTGCCACGTACGGCTGCGCGAGGCCGGGTTGTACAGCGCCACCACCAGGTCCGCGCGGGCGGCGGCGTCCAGCCGGTCGGCCACCACCTCCCACGGCTTGAGCAGGTCCGACAGCGACAACACGCAGTAGTCGTGCCCCAGCGGCGCGCCCACCCGGCTGGCCACCGCCTGCGCGGCCGTCAGCCCGGGGACCACCCGCACCGGCACGTCCGGGAAGTCCGCGGCGACCTCCAGCACCGCGCTCGCCATGGCGAACACGCCCGGGTCCCCGGACGACACCACCGCCACCCGCGCGCCCGCGCGGGCCAGCTCCAGCGCGTGCCGGGCGCGCTCGGCCTCCACCCGGTTGTCGGTACGGTGCCGCCGCTGCCGCGGGTTGGGCGGCACCCGGTCCACGTACGGGCCGTAGCCGACGAGGTCGGTGGCCGCGGCCAGCGCCTCCTGCGCCTCCGGCGTCAGCCACGGCCGTCCCGCCGGGCCGAGCCCGACCACCACGACCTCACCGGCGGTGACGGCGGGCGCGGGCTCGGGCACGAACGTCCGCTCGGCCGGGCTGGCGAGCAGGGCCATCGAGAAGTACGGCACGCCGTCCGGGTCCACGTCCTTCAGCGGCGCGACCCGCTGGGCGTCCATGGTGGCGCGCTCGACGTACCACGCGTCGTCCAGCCGGCCGGCCTCCGCCAGGGCGTCGCGGACCTTGCCGAACGTCCGCCCCAGCTTGAGCACCGCCGCCGAGTCGGTGCCGGCCAGCTTCTCGGCCAGCACGTCGGCGGGCAGCGTGCCGGGCAGCACGGTGAGCACCTCGTCCCGCTCGACCAGCGGCCGGCCGAGCACGGCGGAGGCGCCGCTGACCGAGGTCACACCGGGCACCACCTCGGTCGGGTAGCGGTGGGCGAGCCGCTTGTGCATGTGCATGTACGAGCCGTAGAACAGCGGGTCGCCCTCGGCCAGCACGACCACGGTCCGGCCGGCGTCCAGATGGGCGGCCAGCCGTTCGGCGCAGTCGGCGTAGAAGTCGTCCAGCGCGCCCTGGTAGCCGCCCGGATGGTCGGTGGTCTCCGTGGTCAGCGGGTAGAGCAGCAGCTCCTCGATCTGGCCGTCCCGCATGTACGGCGCCGCGATCGAGCGGGCGATGCTGCGCCCGTGCCGGGCCGAGTGGTAGGCGATCACGTCGGCCTCGCCGATCAGCCGCGCCGTCTTGACGGTGACCAGCTCCAGCAGCCGGAACAGGGCCGTCGGGGCGTTGCCGACCGCGACGACCGCGCCGTCGAGGCGGTCGCGCCACAGTTCGAGCGCGGCGGCGCTGCGGGTGGTGCCGATCTTCGCGGCCAGGCCGGGCACGCTCGGATCGTTCAGCGTGCAGATCACCTCGTTGGCGGCGGGCAGGCGGCGCCGGGTGACGCCGGCGGCGACCATGTTCGCGTCGCACAACACGGGTGCGCCCGCGCGCAGCGCCTCCCTCGCGCGGACGACCACGTCCGGCGACCAGTCCAGGTCGGTCACGAGGTCGGTCATGCCGCAGGCGTGGATCATGCGTACCGCCACCTGCGCCACCTCGGGCGGCATCCCGTCGAGGTCGGCCTCGGCGCGGATCGTCGCGAACGAACGCCGGTAGATCTCGGCGCCGTCGCGGATGTAGTCGGTCAAGGGTGCCTTTCCTCGTATCCGTCGCCGGTGGCGACCATCTGCACGACCTGGCCGCGGGGGAGTCCGCAGCGGCGTTCGCAGCCCGCCCAGTGCACGGGCGTCGGCGGGGGAGCGTCCAGGGTGGCCACCCAGCGGCGCGCGTCCTCCTGGACGTCGGCCCGCGACTTGGCGCAGCCCGGACGTCCGGTGCAGGCGCTCACGCCGACCCAGGGGGAGGCCGCGTCGGTGACCAGCCCGGCCGCGCCGAGCGCCTCGGCCGCGCGGTCGGCCGCCTCGGGGGCCAGGTCCAGCAGGACCACGCTGCGCCACGGCGTCAACCGTACGGGCGCGCCCTGCGCGGCGATCGCCTCCGCCTGCGCGCTGCTGAGCCGCCCGAGCGGCACGACCACCTCGAGCGCCACCCGCCCGTCCCGCTGCCGCACGACCCCGGCCCGCGTCTTACCCGAGAACCGCAGCCCGCCGGGAGACGCGGGCGCGGCCGAGAGCACTTCCGTGGCCTGGGCCGCACCGGAGGACTGCACTGCGCTGGAGTGCTCGCGTGCGGTGGTGCGGGCCGGGGGTTGCGTCGCGGTCAGGCCGAGGCGGGCGGCGATCCGCGCGGCCCCGTCCGGGAGTTCGGCGAGCCGCCACGCGCCATGTTCACGCTGAACGGAACCCCCGTCCGAAGCGGCACGGCCAAGGACCGGGTCCGTGGCCACCTGTCCGGCATCCCCGTCACCAGCGGCCTGCCGGGTGTCCTCGTGTGGAGCGATCGCCCGCACATCCCCACTCTCCCGTCCGGGATTGGGGCCTGAGGTGGCTTGGCCGGCCTGGTGGGGGTTGCCGCCTGTGGTGGTCCGGTTCGGGAGGGGCTGGTCGGCGCGTTCGTCGAGGAAGGCTTCGGCGGCGGCGAGCATGAGGTCGGCGGCGGTGCGGGCGTCGGCGGGGAACGGCGTGTCGGCGCCGGCCAGGAGCAGGCCGCGGCCCGGAACGTACGTGACGTCGGCGTCGAGGCCGATGACGTCGCCCGTGCCGTCGTCCACGGCGAACAGGAAGCGGCCGGGGAGGCCGGCCAGGCGGGGGCGCGAGCACAGTGCGCGGTCCAGGGCCTCCACCAGCGGTTGCGGGTCGAGCAGGCCGCCGGGGCCGCGTCCGCCCAAGGGTGAGGCGACGATGTTGCGGACGCGCTCGTGGGCGGGCGAGGGCAGCAGGCCCGCCGCGGCCATCCGCTCGGCGAAGCCCTCGGGGGAGCGCAGGCCGCGCACCTGGACGTTCGCCCGCGAGGTCAGCTCGATCACGCCCGAGCCGAGCTCCTCCGCGCACGCCGCCAGCTCGCGGAGCTGCGCGGCCGACACCGCGCCACCGGGCACGCGGATTCGCGCGAGCGGCCCGTCCGCGGCCTCATGCACCTGCAGCGCCCCCGGGCACGCGTCAGGACGCTCACGCTCGGCGTGCACACGTCCAGGGCGAACCTGCAGCGGCCCTTGAGACCCGTCGTGGCGTTCCCGTTCGGGGCGGGGTGCTCGGTCGTGCGCCTGCAGCGGTTCTGGGGGGTCGGGGTGGTCGTGCGG
>NZ_POUD01000357.1 GCF_003236395.1 Nonomuraea aridisoli
GTCTGGAGCCGACGGCTCCGCGTGGGTCGAACGGGTGGCGGATGGCGGTTGTCGGTGGGCTGCCGGTGAGGCGAAGACGGTGGTGAGGAGTTCGGTGGTGCTCGCGGGGCGGCGGGCGCGCAGCCACGCCTCGAAGGCCGGGTCCTGGTCGGCGGCCATCCGGCGCAGCGCCTCGAAGACGCGCAGGTCGTCGTCGCGCACGGTCAGCGCCAGCCCGCCGTACTCCTTGAGCTCCGCCACCCGGGCCCGGGTCGCCGGCCCCTCCGACCACGCGTGGTTGCGCAGCACGATGAAGCGCCGATCAGCGGTCTGCGGCCCCACCCCCGACGCCTGCATCCCGTCGGTCAGCCGTTTGAGCGCGGCGATGTGATGCCGCGCGCCGATCATCCGGAACGTCCAGTGCCGCTGGTCCTCGGAGTCCGGGCTCAGCGCCTGGCGGAGCCTCGCGTGCAGGCTCGGCCGCCGGCCGGGAGGCGGGTCGACGGAGAAGGCACGACCCTCCTCGCCCTGCTCCGTGATCCAGGCCCGCAGGCCGGCGGCCAGCAGGGGAGGGACGAGCTCGTCCTCGTGCTCGGGATCGAACGCGCCCGACGTGTCCGCCTGCGCCAGCAGCTCGGCGAAGCGGGCGTCGAGCCGTACGAAGTCGTCCTCGGCGGGGGCCGGCTCGGTGACGCCACGGGTCGAGCGGCCGGAGCCGTCGTCGAAACGTTCCAGCAGCCGCACCCGGCCGTCCGCGAGGCACGCCTCGACGTGCGCGCTGATGACCCGGAGCAGGGTCCGGGGCGTGTTGCCCGGCGCCGTCTCGAACGCCGCGGGCGCGATCGGCCACACGGGGCCGGGCGGCGTGAACCCCGCCTTCGCGTACGCCACGGCGAAGCGCCGCTCGACCAGCGTACGGGCGATGTCCGCCGTCGCGATCGTGCCGAGGATCAGCGCGGGCCGGAACCGGTCGCGCACCGTCCCGATGGCGCGGTCCCGCAGCAGGCTCCACGACGAGGGCAGGCAGGCCACCAGGCACAACGACCGCTGGGTCGCGTGGACCAGCGCCATGAGCCCGCCGGCGAGCTCGTCGATCACGTCCTTGCGCTGCTCCCCGCCGGTGTCGGTCGGCGCGGCCGGGCGGGAGTGTTCGAGGATGGCGTCGATCTGGTCCACGGCGATGACGCTGGGCCCGGTCATCGCGAGGATCATCGACAGGTCGACCGCGATCTCGTGCGGCTCCTTGACGCCCTTGCTCATGCCGCACGCCTGCCGATCGCCCTCCTCGGCCTCCTCGGTCGACATCAGGTGGTCGTGGGCGACGTCGAGGGCGGGGCCCGAGGCCGCGGCGTAGAGGGCGAGCGCGCGGATGGTGTCGCGGCACCGCAGGAGCCGGCGGTCCTTCGCGATCAGGCCGTTGACCAGGGCGTCGAGGTCGTCGCGGTCGAGGCCCTTGCCGCCGTCGACCGCGGCCTCGATCCGGTCGTCCACGCCGGCGAGGGCGGCCAGGCGGCGCAGCGCCACCATCGCCTGGATCGGCTCGTCCGGGGCCACGGAACGGCCGAGGTCCTCGACCATCGCGCTCGTCGTCCGCCGCCAGAAGTCGTCGCCCGCGCTGAAGTCGACCAGGAAGAAGTAGCCGCCCGCACGGGCGATCTCGCCCCTGACCCAGCCGAGGAGGTGGGTCTTGCCGGCGCCGCCCTCGCCCTGGACGACGACGCCGAGCGGGCTGGTCCGCGTGGCGGCGGACGCCTCGTCGATGCCGTCGAGGATCAGTCGCTCGGCCCGGGGGTGCATGCGGTCGACGTGGAACGGCGGCGGGTTCCAGGCGTGTTCGGCCGTCGTCGCCCAGTTGAGGACCCTGGAGACGGCGCGCAGTGCGCGCTCCTCGCTCTCGTTCATCGCGCCTCGATCGCCAGCAGGTGCTTGCGGGTGCCGCTCACCAGCACGGCCGCCTCCCTGTCCGCGTCGGTCAGGGTCTTCTGGTCGGCCTCCGGCGCCAGGTGCACGTCGGGCAGCCGCTCCATCCGGCGCAGCGCCTCGTCGACCTCCTCGCGGGGAGCGTCCCCGAGGTACGGGCGCAGCCGGGTGAGCAGCACCCAGTCCTGCGGTTCGCGGGCCAGCCGCCAGTAGGCGTCCCTGATCTCCTGGGTCAGATCGCCCGGGAAGGTCTCGCCGCCGCGGGCCTTGACCACGAACTCGGCCAGGCTCAGGTCGGCCGCGTCGAGGTAGCTCCTGAGCAGGTCGAGGACCTGGTACAGGGTGCGGCCGAGCGATCCCGCCTTCGCGGGGGCGCTGCCGGACAGCTCTTCGACGCACCAGGCCCAGCCGTCCTCGGTGAGGGTGTGGTGGTAGGCCCTGCCGGGCTTCTCGCTCGTGACGAGGCCCAGCCTGTTCATGCGGGTCCTGGCCGGGCCGTCGAGCGCGTACCCGAGGTGGGCTTTGAGATCGGGGTTGGACGCCGAGCCGCCGAGCGTCATCAGGCCGAGAAGCAGAGCCCGTTCTCGGGTCCCGAAGGCCGTGTTCTCCATGGTCAGGTCTCCTCGGATCGATCGTCGACGACTCGGTCGAAACGGTCGGCCATCAGTTCGAGACGGCCGTGCACTTCCATGAGCGTGCCGTGGGCGCGTACGGGCGTCCTGGTGCGGTGGGCCTCGACGGCCACGTCGTAGGCCGCCTCGCCGGGCAGCCGCACCCACAGGGAGCTACGGGGTTCGCCGCCGGCGATGGACACCTCGCCGCGGACGTGGACGCGGAACCGGTCCTCGCCGCCGTTGTCGAACAACGTGCCGATGAGACCGGTGACCGAGGCGTGCTCGCGGTGCAGCCGCCGCAGCCGGTGGGCGACGCGGCGGAGCAGTCGTCCGGTCTCGGCCTCGAAGACGACCGTCCGCGCCGGTACGGCGGAGGGCAGCCCCCGCGCCCAGCGGAAGCCGACCTCGAACCGGGCTCCGGGGTCGGCGCCGGCGAACCGGGCGAGCGCCGCGCACAGGTCGGCGGACACGCCGTCACCGACGACGCGGTCGAAGACGCCGATGTCACCGGTCCTGCGCGCCTCGTCACCGGCCTCGCGCAGGAGCGTGGTCGCCCGCTGGAGCACGATCAGCGTGCGGCGCGCGAGCGGAGGTTCGCCCTGGTCGGCACGGTCCAACGGCACGCGTACGGTCAGCAGGTCGCCGGAGGGCACGATCGGCCCGATGCGCACCCGGGCGAGCAGGTCGCGCACCGGCTTGGGCGCCGCGCCGTCGAACACCGACCGAGGACCGGTCAGGGCGGCGCGGGCGGCCGCGCTGAGGGCGGCCTGGGCGCTGCTGAAGGCGGTGACCGCGTCGACGAGCCCGAACTGCCCGTCCCGCGGGACGATGGGGGCGCGATACCACTGCACGTCGGCCATGGGGGCGCCGATGTCGGAGGCGATGTCCTCCTGGGAACGTTCCTCGACCCTCGCCAGCACGGCGAGGATCTCCCTGAGACGCCGGGGCGTGTCGGCCAGGTCATCCGAGCCGGGCACCAGGATCTCGTGATCGCCGTCGTGCACCCAGACGGCCGCGCCCCGCCAGCCCTCCGGCTGGCGGACCCAGCCGGTGGCGGCCAGGTAGCTCGTGACGTCGGCGACCGACAGGACCCCGGTCACGCCGGCGACCCGGTGGGGGCGCCGACCAGCTCGCGTAACGCGCGAACGGTGAGGACGTGGCCCAGGGGCACCCGGACGGTGGCGTACCGCTTGGGGCTGGGGTCGGGGATCGGCTCGTCGTCCTCGAAGCCGCGGTAGTAGCAGAGCCTGCTGAGCGTCAGCCCGTCCGTCTCGACCCGCGCGTAGTGCTCGCTCTCCGCCGGCACCACGACGAGGAACAGGTAACGGGGGACGAGGAACGGGCCCGCCGCGAGCTTGTTGTACTGGACTTCGTTCAGCCCGCGGAAGATCAGGTCGGGGCCCTGGACGGCGGGCGCGGACCAGGACTTGATCTGCGCCTCGATGGCCGGTGAGGCGATATATCCGGATCTGCCCGGATGGCGGAAGCCGAGGTCGATCCCGTCATGATCGAGATCGTCCTTGTAGACGAGGAGCCCCGCAGCCGAGGCGAGCGCCCGGACATAGTCCTCAGCGAACTTGCCCTGATGGTTCCGCTGGTCGAGCACGCAGTCTCCCTCGCCTCTCCCGCACAATCCGCAACGCAAGAGACTATCTCCCGACCAGCGGCCCTCGGCCGTCTTTTTCCGGCATGCTCGTGAAGGGAGGTCGACGATGAAATTCGCCCTGCTGTTGTTCGATCCCGAGGGCTACTGGGACTCGGTCTCGGAGGAGGAGATGGGCGCGGCGGTGGCCGAACATGCCGCGTTCGCCGCATACCTGCGCGAACGCGGCATCCCGTTCTCCGGTGAGGCGCTGAAGCCGGCGGCGGAGGCCCGGTCGTTGCGGCCCTCCGGCGACGGGGCGGTGGCCGCCGACGAGCCGTTCGTGGCGCTGCGGGAGGATCTGGCCGGCTTCTACCTCATCGAATGCGCCGGTCTGGACGAGGCCGAGGAGATCGCCCGGCGCTGTCCCATCGGCGCGGGCATCGAGATCCGGCCCGTGTGGGAGGCGTGACCCCGGCTCAGCGGTAACCGGTGGCGTCCGCCGGCTTACCCGGGTCCTGCACCTCGACCAGGTAACGCCAGCAGTCCGGCTGGGAGCCGTCGAGGTCGGTGAAGCCGTACTCACGGGCCAGCCGGCCGCTGTCGAGCGACTGGCCGCTCCAGCGCATCACCTCGGGGTCGGCGGCCAGGGCGGCGACGGCGCGGCCGACGTAACGCGGGCTCTCCGAGATCACGAAGTGGGGCTCGCGGGCGGTGGCGTCCCGCCAGTTGTCCTCGCGCACCCCGAACAGCTCCAGCATCATCTCCGACCTGAGCCAGCCGGGGGTCAGCGCCACCGCCGCGCACCCGTACGGGCGCAGCTCGTGCGCCTGCGCGAACGCGAGCCGGATCACGGCGCTCTTGGCGTGGTCGTAGAAGAACGAGACGCGGTAGTTGCGGTCGTTGTACTCCTTGGTGCCGTCGGTCATCTCCACCACCAGGCCGCCCGGCCGCTTGAGGAGCAGCGGGAGCGCGAAGTGGCTGGTGATGACGTGCGTGTCGATGGCCAGCCGGAGCAGCCGCAGACCGGCGGCGAGGTCGTGCTCCCACAGCGGGGTCTCCCACTGTGCGAGCAGCTCGCCGCCCCAGATGTCGTTGACCAGGACGTCGAGGCGCCCGTGGTCGCGCTCGACGCGCTCGACGAGGGCCCGCACCTGCTCGGGCTCCAGGTGGTCGACCTGGACGGCGATGCCCTCGCCACCCGCCTCGGTGACGAGCTCGGCGGTCTCCTCGATGGTCTCCGGGCGGCCGTACTCGGATCGGTTCTCGCGCGTGGTGCGGCCGGTCACGTACACCGTGGCGCCGGCCGCACCCAGCTCCACGGCGATGCCACGCCCTGCGCCCCGCGTGCCGCCGGCCACCAGCGCGATCTTGTCTTTCAACGGTTTGTCCACGGGCCCGACCCTAGGCGGAAAACCCGACAACGCCTGTCATCTTTTAGCGCCGGAAAAGCCGCCAAAAACCGGAAGACCGACCGAAAGTACTGCCCCCTGTCCTGCTTTCGACTCAGGTGGTCAGGACGCGCGGCTCACAGGATGAGGCGCATGTCCGATGTACATGGCCGCGGGCGCATCGCCGCGCTCGACGTCATCCGCGGGTTCGCGCTCTGCGGAATCCTGGTGGCGAACGTCCGTCCGATCGCGAACGCCGACGACGGCGTGGTGGTCGCCGACCCCGGCGGCGGCGACCCCCTGGCCTGGCTGGGCCTCCTCGTCGACCAGCGGTTCTTCCCGATCTTCTCGTTCCTGTTCGGCGTGGGCTTCTCGTTGTTGCTGGAGTCGGCCGCGCGGCGCACCGAGCGGCCGAGGGTCGTGCTGCTGCGCCGCCTGCTCGTGCTGCTCGCCCTGGGGCCGGCCCACATGGTGCTGCTGTGGCGGGGCGACATCCTGGCGATCTACGCCGTCGTCGGCCTGGCGGTGCTGCTGCCGTCCACGTGGTTGCCGCGCCGGGCCGTGGCGGTGCTCGCGGGTGTGCTGATCGTGGCGCCCCTCCTCCTGGGCTCGAACGGCGTCCCGCTCGTGCCGGGGTTGTTCCTGCTGGGCTCCGCCCTGACCCGGTACGGCGTGATCGACCGGATCGACCGCTCCGCCGCTCAGCCGCGCACGGCGCAGAGCAGGCGGTTGTGGCCGCGCTGCCACAAGGTGCCGACCTCCGTGAAGCCGGCCTCGCGCAGGGCGCCGACGTGCTGGGAGAGCAGGCTGGACTCCGAGCCGCGGTGGTCGGCGCCCGCCGTCGTCCGCTCCTGGTCGAGCTCGGCGAAGTCCGGGTCGGCCTTGACCGCGTCCCACCAGGCCCGCCAGTCCTCGGGCGGGTTCGCGCCGAAGACCCGCTCGCTCTGGCGGTCGTGCACGGCGCGCTCCAGCCGCGCCAGGACCGGGGTGGCGTCGTCGGTCTCCAGGTGGTCGCCGTTGAGCAGCAGGCCGCCGGGCCGCAGCACGCCCGCCAACTCGGCGTACATGCTCTTGAGGTCCTGCTCGGAGACCCAGTGCAGCGCGGTCGTGCTGACGGCCGCGTCAACGGGACGCTCCAGCCCCAGCCCGCGCGTCCACCCGCTCGTGCGCAGGTCCGCCGAGACGAACCTCACGTGCGGGTACGCCGCCCGTCCCAGCCCGAGCAGCAGCGGGTCGGCGTCCACGCCGATCACGGTGGCCTCGGGCAGCCGCTCCAGCAGCCGGGCCGACAACGAGCCGGGCCCGCACCCCAGGTCGATCACCACGGGGTCGGGCCGTCCCAGCGCCTCCACCGCGTCGATCAGCACGGTGAACCGCTCCTCGCGGTCGGGCAGGTAGCCCTCCTGCTGGCGGTCCCAGCGCTCCATCCACTTCGTTGCGGCATCGTGAGTGAGCACGGCACATCTCCTTGTAACTGTCATCTAAGCTTTGGACAGTCACGAACATAGAACACAAAGGTGTAACTGGTCAATTGGACTTCAACAGTCACATGGACACCGTGGTCCGCGTCGCGGTGACGCTGGTCAACGAGCTGACCCCGGGCGAGCGGCGCGGGCGCCCCTTCTCCCTGCCCGAGGACGGCGGCGCCGCGGCCACCGCGGCCCTGCGCATGTCGTACCCGGCCTACCGCGAGCTCGACGCCGAGGAGGGCGCGCAGCTGGCCGCGGTCGCCGCCCGGCTGCGCGCGGTCTTCACCGCGGTCGCGGACGGCGACGTCGACAGCGCGGCCACGCAGGTGAACACCCTGCTGCGGGAGACCCAGGCCAGGCCCTTGCTGGAACGGCACGACGACGAGCCCTGGCACCTGCACTTCCACGGCAGCGACGACACCACCGCCGGAAGCTGGGCCGCGAGCTGCGCCACCGGCCTGGCGATCGTGCTGGGCAGCGAGTTCCACGACCGCCTCGGCGTCTGCACGGCCGCCCACTGCGACCGCGTCTACGTGGACGTCTCCCGCAACGGCACCCGCCGGTTCTGCTCGACCGCCTGCCAGAACCGCGTCAAGACCGCGGCCTTCCGGGCCAGGGCCAAAGGAGACTGACTCACAACACCCGGATCGGCGCCCCGTCGAGGAACGCGCCGATGTCCTGCACGGCTTCCCGGAAGTACGTCGCGTAGTTCAGCTCGCTGACGTAACCGAGATGCGGCGTGGCCAGCACGTTCGGCAACGTGCGGAACGCATGACCGGCGGGCAGCGGCTCCTCCTCGAACACGTCGAGCCCCGCCCCCGCGATCCGCCCCTCGCGCAGCGCCGACACCAGCGCGCCCTGGTCGACGATCGCCGCCCGCGAGGTGTTGACCAGGTACGCGGTGGGCTTCATCAGCGCCAGCTCCCGCGCGCCGACGAGCCCCCGCGTCCGGTCGCCGAGCACCACGTGGACGGAGACGACGTCGGAGCCGGCCAGCAGGGCGTCCTTGCTCGGGGCGAGCCGCGCCCCGCACTCCCCGGCCCGCTCGCGCGTCAGGTTCTGGCTCCAGGCCAGCACGTCCATGCCG
>NZ_POUD01000358.1 GCF_003236395.1 Nonomuraea aridisoli
GCGCAAGGGGTTCACCGATCGGGGATGAGCGGGGCGGAGTCGTCGATCGCGGGTTGGGTCCGCCAATTATGCACAGGTCGGTAGAAGGTGTCATGACGCGATCGAGGAGGCCCGGCTTGTCTTCGGCCGATCTTCGCGGTGGAGATGAGTGCGTTGACGCGGGAGCGGCTGGGCGGCCGGGGCTCCTCGCGGGTCCGGAAAAGGCCGCTCAGTCCGGTGGGAGGACGTCCGGTAGGAGGGTGAAGGACGGGACGTGGCGGGGGCGGATCTGGGAGAAGTCGCGATGGTCGAGAGTGGCGATGTGGGTGATCGACAGCCGTTCGGCGATGGCGACGACGGACGCGTCGGCCGCGTCGAGGCCCTTGTGGAGCTGCACGAGCTCGGCCATCCGGTGGACGTCCTGGGGGATCAGGTTGACCAGCTCGAACTCGTCCGTCACCTGGTCGAGGAACTCGGCGTGGACCGACGCGCCCAGCTGCCGGTTGATGATCCAACCGGCCTCGATCAGGACCGTGGACGGGAGCAGCAGCGGCCCGTCGAGAGTTCGCAGCAGCCGGACGCACGACACGTGATGCTCGTCGTCGCGGTCGACCACCGCGATCAACGGTCCTGTATCAAGAAGAACAGCAGTCACACCGACCGATTGAACCGCTCCGCCAGCAGATCTTCGACCCGTTCCGAAAGATGGCCGTCACCGGACGCCCCGATGCCCGAAATGGACAGGCGGCGGCGTACGGGCCCGTCGTGGGGGAGGCCGGCCAGCTCGGTCTCGGCCCACCGCAGGAGGCGGCGGGCCTGGGCGGGCGACAGCCGATCGACCAGGCGGTGCAGCTCCTCGTGCGCGGCGCTCATGGTCGGCCAGTGTACGACCGTGCACTCCTCGCTGTACGTCCGCCGGCGGTATGCCGCTGCTGCCCGGGTTCGGCCGCTCGCCGGGCTGGATCATCCGAACGGCCGTCCGGCGGCGGGCGACCTGCTCGATCGCCGGCCGCCGCACGTCCGTAGAGGGTCACTCCTGCAGGACCGACAGGACGTTCCCCGCCGGGTCGGTGAACCACGCGATCGGTGGGCCGTCGCCGCGGGCGATGCCCTTCTCGTCCTGGGTGAAGCCCTCGTAACGCTCGAAGCGCACCCCGCGCGCCGTCAGCTCGTCCACGGCCCCGTCGATGTCGTCGACGGGGAAGTTGAGCACCGTGAACGTGGCCGGCACGTGGGCGTCGCCCTTCGGGTAGATGAGGACGTCACCGCCGCCGCCGAGGTGGAGCGTGAGCATCCCGTGCTCCTCCGAGACGCGCAGGCCGAGCGTCTTGCCGTAGAAGGCGGTCGCCGCCGCGACGTCGTCGACCGAGAACCCGCTGAACGCTTTCGTCGTCGCGAACATCGTCTACATCTCCTTCAGGTGTTCCTCGCTGAGCTGGATGATCTGCACGTAGTTGCCGTCCGGGTCGATCGCGGTGGCGAACAGGCTGCCGTCGCGGTCTTCCAGCTCGGCCAGCCACGAGGCGCCCGCGCGTTCCATGCGCGCGGCGACGGCCCGGGCGTCGTCCACGTTGAAGTTCATGATCATCCTGCCGGGTTCGGGGTTCTTGTCCCCGATGTCGGCGCGCGTGTCGATGAACAGGTAGACCTCCCCGAATTTCAGCACGCCGTAACCGCCGACGTCGGTGTTCCGCTCCGGGTCGAGGGCGGTGACGTACCAGGCGCGCAGCCGCTCGGGGTCGGCGCTGGACAGCAGCAGGCCGCCGAGGACGGGTCGGGTCATGGCGATATTCCTTTCTCTCGTTCGATGTGCAGACCACGCCGCCGTCCGGAACTCATCGAAAAGAGCGCGACCAGCACGTACGGCAGGGTCAGCAGCGCGAACGTCACCCCGTGCGAGGCGTACGGCGAGGCCGCCCCGTAGGTCGCATACACGCCGAGCGTCACCACGTTGCCGCCGATCCCGGCCAGTGAGGTCACGGTGGCCCGCGCCGAGCCGGTGATCCGCTCCTGGAGTCGCGCGTCGGCGAGGACCCCGGCGAGCTGGAACGCCCCGAATGCCACGGCGATCAGCACGAAACCGGCCGGATGCCCGCTGAGCGCCCCCGCCGTCATGGCCGCCGCCGCGAGCGCGAGCATCAGGCCGTACGCGCGCGGCGGCATGCGCCGGGCGGCGTCCCCGAGCAGGCCGCCCGCCGTGGCGCCGAGCCAGACCAGCAGGATCACCAGCGGGACGGCGGTCTTGGCCACGCCCGCCTCGACCGCCAGGTAGGGCACGTACTCCTCCAGCGCCCCCCAGATCGCCGTCACGAACGCCACCAGCAGCACCGCGTGCAGCACCCGGCGGTCGGCGCGGGCCAGCGTGACGCCCTCCTTGAGCACCGCGAGGTAGCGGCCCTCGCCGGCGGCGCCGGGTGAGCGGTGCTCGGGAAGCGTCAGCGCCGTGCAGGCGCACGCCACGCACGCCAGGACGCTCGCCACGCCTACGACCGGGTAACCGCCGGCCGCCATGACGGGGGTGGCCAGGCCGATCGCCGCCGCGTTCGCGACGAGGCCGAGGGAGGTGGCCCGGCCCATGACGCCCGCGTACCGGTGGGCCTGGCCGCGTCGTTCGAGCTCCTCGTAGGAGAGCGCCTCGTACGCGCCCGAGACCAGGGCGCCCTCGGCGCCCCACAACACGAACCCCAGGGCGAAGGCCCAGTAGGACGGGAACAGGATCCACAGCGCGAAGCCGAGACCGGCCAGCAGCGGGCCCAGGAACAGCAGCAGGCGGCGGGAGACCGCGTCGGCCCAGGCGCCCGACGGGACCTCCAGGACCATGCCGGTCACGGACCAGATGACGAACAGGGACGAGGTCTGCGCGACCGAGAGCCCGGTGTCGGTGAACAGCAGGGTGTACACCGGGTAGAGCAGGACGAACTCACTGAGGAACGCATAAGCGTAAAGCGACGCGACAAGCATGAGGCCTTCCAGGGCGGGACGAATGGGGACTCCGAGTACGCGTCGCCTCGGAGGCCCGCGCGCCCCGCGCCGGCCCCTGGTTGTGCATCAATGTCGCCAGGTCATACCGACGAGTCTAAAGCTCGATGTCCCCCATGCGCGCGCGGAAAGGACGGCGTTCCAGGGCCTCCAGGGTCGCCGTCATCAACTCCGCCAACGGCACGGGCAACTCGGCGTCCAGCTCGGCCACGGCCTTCTCTGTCGCCGCCCACTCCGCTTCGATGAGGGGCAGCGCCGCCCTGGCCTTGCCGGTGAGGTGGACGATGCGGTGACGGGCGTCGGCGCCCCGCTCCAGGGTGACGAAGTCGCCGCGCCGCATCTGGATCACTGTCTGGCTGGCCGCCGAGTGGGTCACGCCGATGGCCGCGGCGAGGTCGCCGATCGACATCGGGCCGTTCGCCACCAGCGTGCGGACCACGGGTGAGAAGCGGGGGCGGTATTCCGGCAGGCCGTGCTCGGCGTAGACGTCGGCGACGGCGCCGTCCATGAGCTCGTGGACGTGGCGCATCAACGTCCCCAGTCCGATCATGAGGTCAATTTAGTCGGCCGCCTCGGCTACGCTGCCGGACGTGGCACTGGCGGTCTGTGTGGTGGTCCGATATCGCAAGGCGGTGACGTACGGCGTCCATGCGCTGCTCGCCGCCCTCGACACGGCGGGGGTCGAGCACGAGCTGCGCCTCGGCACCACCCCCGAGGAGACCGCCGGCCACATCGTCGCCACCGGCGCCGACCGCGTGCTGGTGCTGTGGTCGTTCTACTCGCCCGACGCCGAGGCCATGGCCGCCGAACTGGCCACGGTCAGGGAGCTGAGCGGCGGGCGCGGCCTGCACATCGCGGGCGGCGTGCACGCCACCGCCGAGCCGCAGCAGGTCATCGACGCCGGCTGGGATCTCGCTGGCATCGGCGAGGGGGAGTCCACGATCATCTCCCTCGTCAAGGCGCTCCAGCAGGACGAGCCGCTCACCACGGTGCCGGGCCTGGCGGTCAAGGACGCCGACGGCGTCGCCCTGCGCACGCGTCCGGCGCCGCAGCTGCCGCTCGACGCCTTCCCGTCGTTCGCCGGCCGCAGCGGGCCGATCGAGATCACCCGCGGCTGCCGCTACACGTGCCGTTTCTGCCAGACGCCGTTCATGTTCGGCGGGCAGTTCCGCCACCGGTCGGTCGCCAGCGTCCGGGCGCACGTGCGCGAGATGGTGGGAAGGGGCCTGCGCGACGTGCGCTTCATCACCCCGACCTCGCTCTCGTACGGCTCCCCCGGGCCCGACCCCGATCTCGGCAAGGTGGAGGAGCTGCTGGCGGGCGTCAAGGAGGAGCTGCCGCCGCACGGCCGCGTCTTCTTCGGCAGCTTCCCCTCCGAGGTGCGCCCCGAGCACGTCACGCCCGAGGCGATGCGGCTGCTCAAGCGGTACGTCGCCAACGACAACCTGATCATCGGCGCCCAGTCGGGGTCCGACCGGGTGCTGGCCGCCTCCGGGCGCGGCCACGACACCTCTCCCGTACGCGACGCGGTCAGGATCGCCGTCGAGCACGGCTTCCGGCCCAACGTCGACTTCATCTTCGGCATGCCCGGCGAGTCGGAGGAGGACCAGGAGCAGTCGCTCAAGCTGGCCGGCGACCTGGCCGACCTTGGCGCGCGCATCCACACCCACACGTTCATGCCGCTGCCCGGCACGCCGTGGCGCGACGCCGAGCCCGCGTTCATCCCGCTCGCGACCATGAGCGAGCTCGACCGGCTGGCCCAGCGTGGCGACGCGTACGGACACTGGCGCAAGCAGGCCGAGCACGCCGCCCGTCTGGCCGAGACGGCGAAGGCCTACCCGCGCCGGGCCCGGCGCCGGCGCACCACCGGTTAGAGCCGCCGGTCGTCGTCGCGCTCGAACGACTCGATCACGCGTTCCACGGCGTCGCCCACGGGGCGCAACGCCTGCGAGAACGCGTTGACCAGTGGACCGAAGATCTCGCTCACCTCGGTCAGGATGGTGGGGTTCTTGTTCTCCGGAGGCGCCCAGCGCATGGCGTCCGCGCTCAGCGTCTCCCACTCGTCGACGACGCCGTCGATGGCGTCGAGCACGTGATCTGGATCGCTTGGCATGACCGTTCTCCGTCGAAGTCAGCCGTGGAGTCCTCCGTGGGCGGAGGGGGTCGATACCTCCAAGGTACTTCAGACCGGCATGGTGCCTCAGGCGGGGAGGGAGACGCCCACGCCGCCCCGGGTGGTGGCGCCGTAGCGCTGCTTGTCGGCGTCGAGGTCGAGCGGGCGGATGCGGCTGCGACCGGCGATGATCTCGTCGGTCAGCAGCGCGGCGGGCACCAGCCACGACACCTCGAACTCCAGCCCGTCGGGGTCGCGCGCGTAGAGCGCCTTGGTCGTGCTGTGGTCGGAGGCGCCGACCAGGGCGCCCAGCTCGGTGAGCTTGGCGGCCACGCGCTCCAGCTCCGCCAGGGTGTCGACCTCCCACGCCAGGTGGTAGAGGCCGACGGAGGTGCGGCCGGCCGGCGAGGGGTCCGCGGTCGCGCCGATCTCGAACAGGCCCAGGTCGTGGTCGTTCGTCGAGCCGGCGGCCTGCAGGAAAGCCGCGCCCTTCATGCCCATGACGACCTCGAAGCCGAGGGCCTCGCGGTAAAAGGCGACGCTGCGCTCCACGTCGCGGACGTAAAGGACCGCGTGGTTGAGTCGCTGGACAGGCATGGTTCGCCCCTTTCGACGGTATTCCTCAGCTCAACTATATGAGTGTTCAACTACTTCGCCGAGAGCCGGCCGGGTGGCATGGAACACGCGGGAGCCGAAGCGCTGAAAGTGTCGCCCGCAGGCCGTAGCGTTCTGCCGGTACCCCGACCAAGGAGAGAGGCCGATGCACGACACCGATGAGGCTCTGTTCAGGGCGGTCCACGGCATCGCGGGCCGGTTCGCCGGTCAGCCCGTGCCCGTGGTGATGGAGGCGTTGCTACGCCAGCTGCCCAAGGCTCCCGGCCTCCAGGTGACGGAGATCCGCAAGATCGCCGAGGAGATCAGCGTGGGGCGGGATCCCTCGGGCTTGTGATCCTCTGATCGTCAGGGGAGCATCGAGGCATGCTCAACCTCCCCCTGGCGATCGGCCCCGTCCGGCGGGGCTGTGGGGAGGTTTCGGGCGCGGATACCATTTCTGGCATTCCATCCGGCTGGTGCCGGACCACTTGTTAGGAGTACGTCCGTGACGCTTGTCGCTGGGGTCGATTCCTCCACGCAGAGTTGCAAGGTCGTCATCCGCGACGCGGAGACGGGCGCGCTGGTGCGACAGGGCCGCGCACCCCACCCCGACGGCACCGAAGTCCACCCGTCCCACTGGTGGACGGCGCTGCTGCGGGCGTTCGAGGAAGCGGGCGGGCTCGACGGCGTGGCCGCCGTGAGCGTGGCCGGTCAGCAGCACGGCATGGTGTGCCTCGACGAGTCCGGTGAGGTCGTCCGCGAGGCCCTGCTGTGGAACGACACCCGCTCCGCGAAGGCCGCCGACGACCTGATCGCGGAGCTGGGCGGTCCGCAGGTGTGGGCCGACGCGGTCGGCTCGGTGCCGGTGGCCTCGTTCACCGTGACGAAGCTGCGCTGGCTGGCCGAGCACGAGCCCGACAACGCGCGGCGTACGGCGGCGGTGTGCCTGCCGCACGACTGGCTCACCTGGCGGTTGATGGGCGCGCTCGCCTCCGGGGCCCCGTTCGGGGTCGAGGCGTGGCAGGACGCGCCCCGGCCGCCGCTCGAGCAGCTGGTCACCGACCGGGGTGACGCCTCGGGCACCGGTTACTGGTCGCCCGCGACGGGGGCCTACCGTACGGACCTGCTCAAGGTGGCATTCGGCGCGGTGCCGCTGCTGCCCCGGGTGCTGGGGCCGGCGGAGGAGGCGTTCGCCGCGGTGGCAGGGGGATCGGGCGCGGTGCTGGTCGCGCCGGGCACGGGTGACAACATGGCGGCCGCCCTCGGCGTGGGCGCGCGCCCCGGTGACGTGGTGGTGTCGCTCGGCACGTCCGGCACGGCGTTCGCGGTCGCGCCGTCGCCAAGCGCCGACGCGACGGGCGCGGTGGCGGGGTTCGCCGACGCGACGGGGCGGTTCCTGCCGCTGGTGGCCACGCTCAACGCGGCCCGCGTCCTCGACGCCGCCGCCCGGATCGCCGGGGTCGGGCTCGGCGAGCTGAGCGACCTGGCGCTGCAGGCGCCTCCCGGGGCCGGCGGGCTCACGCTGGTGCCGTACCTCGAGGGCGAGCGCACGCCCAACCGGCCGACCGCGACGGGCTCGCTCCACGGGCTCACGCTGGCCACCTCGACCCCGGCCCACCTCGCGCGGGCGGCCGTCGAGGGCATGCTCTGCGGGCTCGCCGACGGGCTCGACGCCCTGAAGCTGACGCCGGAACGGGTGCTGCTGATCGGCGGCGCGGCCCGGTCGGAGGCCGTGCGGCGCATCGCCCCGACGATCTTCGGCGTCTCGATCATGGTGCCGCCCCCGGCCGAGTACGTCGCCAACGGCGCCGCGTACCAGGCCGCCACACTGGTGACGACGCCGGAGTGGCGCTCGGAGGAGACGGAGACGTACGAGGGCGAGGCGCTGCCGGAGATCCGCGCCCGCTACGCCCGCGCCACCCAGAACATCCTCGACTGACCGCCTCCGCCCGCCGGGCCCCGGCGGCGGATCAACCGCCGAAGCCCGCTACGGCCCCAGCCAGGCGGCGCTCGCGAAGTTGAGGTGCCGCGGTGTCTCGATGAACGACGCCTCGGTGGAGCGCCGTTCGGTGAAGCTTCTCGCCCGCGCGACGGTGTCCGCCCACAACCGCTCCAAGACGGCCCACGCCGTCGGCGGGTGGTTCCGGCACGCGGCCGCGTTCCGGTGGGCGGTTCACGGTCGCGGCATGCCGTTGGGGGGATGGGAGGTGGCTGGGGTGCTTGGCCGGTCGCGGTGGGCTTCGCGGTCGGTCCAGTGGGCGAGCAGGCGGATGGCGTGCTCTGAGGGGCTGCCGGGTTCGGTGTCGTAGACGAACAGGGTCTGGTCGGGGTCGTCGGCGGGGGTGAGGGCCTGGTAGGTGA
>NZ_POUD01000359.1 GCF_003236395.1 Nonomuraea aridisoli
CCTACATGCTCATCCCGACCGGCGACAAGAACATCCCCCCGGCCGCCCAGCACTTCATGGCCGACCGTGCCCACGCCCGCGCCACCGTCGAAGTGAAGAATGCCTCCCACGCCGTTCTGGTCTCCCAGCCCACCACCGTCGCCAACCTCATCGAACGTGCCGCCCGCGACACCACCCGCTGACCCCGTCCAGACTTCGGCAGTGCCGAACACCCATATCCGACCGGCCCCACTGCACGAACCGGCCGGACCCTCACCACGCAAACAGAAAGAAGGCGCCACCATGTCCGAGAGCACCTACACCGGCATCGCCACCTCGACCGGGGACGGCCGCGCGGGAGGCCGCAGCGTCTCCGACGACGGCCTGCTCGACCTCACCCTCGCCGTCCCCGCCGCGGTCGGCGGTCCCGGCGGCGGCACCAACCCCGAGCAGCTCTTCGCCGCCGGCTGGTCGGCCTGCTTTCATTCGGCCCTGAAGTTCATCGCCGCCCAGCGCAAGATCCCCGTCACCGACTCGGCCGTCATCGCCGAGGTCACCCTGCACCAGAACGCCGACGGGTTCAGCCTCAGCGCCGCCCTGCACGTCGAGATGGCGGGAGTGTCCCAGGAGACCGCCGACGAACTCGCCGCCGCCGCCCACCAGACCTGCCCGTACTCCAAGGCTGTCAGCGGCACCATCCCGGTCACCGTCGACGCCACCGTCGCCTGACCTTCATGGCCCCGGAAGCCATGTCACAACCCGCACATCCGGCCTGAAGCCGACCAGCCCGACAAGGCGTGCCCGTCCCTCGGCGACGGCCCGGCGAGCACCCGACCACCGCGCCGTGGTCGGGTGCCCTCGTGTGCCCGCGGAGACGCGGGAAACGCCACGTGGCAGGAGAAGCGCAGCCGTACGGGCACGGTGCCATCAGCGCGCCCCCGGCACACGCTGACCCGGCCGCCTCCTTACTCGCTGACCCTGGAGGGCGGGGCGATGATCCTCTCGTCTCCGCCCCAGCGCGTGAAATGGATGTCGTCGGTCATGGACATCCGCGGAAGTCGGACACGCTTGCGGCTTGTGGCGGCCCGACCGCCGTACGAGCCCGTCAGATCAGCACCCGCAGGTCACCATCCCCCTTCGGAAGCCACGGCTTCCGCACCCATGCCGAGCCGCGCAGCACCTCGCAGGCGAGTCAATCGAGGGCGCTATTCTCCGGCTACGCTCAAGACATGACGACTCCTGCCTCGCATGACACCAGCGCGGCGCCACCACCGGACACCAACCCGGGGCCGCTGTCCGCGCTGCTGTGCTTCGACCTGTACGCGGCTTCGCGCAGCGTCACCGCGGTCTACCGCTCTCTGCTGGATCCCCTGGGGCTGACCTATCCCCAGTACCTCGTGATGATCGTGCTGTGGCAACAGGACAGGACTACGGTTCGCGAGCTGGTCGAGGAACTCCGGCTCGACTACAACACCCTCTCCCCGCTGCTCAAGCGACTGGAGACCCGTGGTCTGCTGAGCCGCCGGCGCCGCGCGGACGACGAACGCTCCGTAGAGATCGCGCTCACCGACGACGGACGTGCGCTGCAGGCACAGACCCGCCACATCCCGGCCGCCATCGGTACGGCCATGGGCATCGACGAGGCCACCGTCATCCAACTGCAGCACGTCCTCCGTGGCATCACCACCTCCGCCAGCGGCTACACCGGACTGGACGAGGCGCCCCGACCGACGTCCGCTCGGCGGCCGAGGCGCCTGCCTCCGGGCAGGGTCGGCCGGCCGTGAGGTCGCACATCACACGTGCTCGGACGCGAAGAAGCCGGGGTTCAAGGCCCGGCCCACAGCCCGCTGTGCCCATCCGGGGAAGCGCCTGAGCACTCAGCGGGGGACGGGCGGGCGATCCAGCGCCGCACAGGCGGTCGTGGTGGTCGAGCACGATCAGAAGACGGACAGGTCCACGCCCAGCGCCTGGGGCAGTGATGGCGTATCCGAGCGGGAGAGAGCCCGGCCTGCTACGACGCCAAGCAGCGGCAGTGGGATGCTCCGCCCGGCGTCGCGGCGAGGCTCGCGGACATTTCTGCTCCGCGGCAAGATCGACCGGCTCCAGTCCCGACCGTCAAGGGCAGGCCTCGCCCAGCCGCTCCCACCCGGTCAACGCCTCGACGTGGACGGCCTGTTGGGCCCAGCCGAAACATTCAGAGACAGGTGCTTGCCGATCTCCCGTTCGACAGCACCTCAGCGGCTCGACGGCTACGTTCGACCCCGCCGGGAGTTCGCCGCACCGCTGCGAAGGTCGAAGACGCCGTCGCCGTGTACCGGGATCTCGGCGGTCCGAGACGCCGGCCTTTGCGTCAAGGGCAGCCCTACTCCGCGAGGCTTCCGCAGGCGAAGCTCTTCTCGCGGTCGGGAGGCCACATTTGCACCTCGGTCAGGATCGTGCTTTCGGAGAACTTGCGGAACGTCTGTGCCTTGTCGCAGTCGTAGAAGGCGTATCCGCCCTCGTGCTCGCCGAGCACCATCATCCAGCGACTGTCGTAGAGAGGCTTGCCGCTGCTGTCCTGAAGTTTCGCCCACTGCGTCTGGAAGCCGACGGCGTCCAGCAGAGCGGTGGACTCCCCTTTCTCGAGCACCGAGATGGCGCCGTAGATCATCTGAATCATGAGGACGTAGCCGAGCCCGATCCCGGTGAGCGCCCCGACCAGCACCTTCAGCCCCGCCCGGCCGACCGGCCTGCGTCGTAGCAACCGGAAGGGCACGACGTAGGCCAGCACGCCGATCCCGGCTGCGAGCAGCACGTCACTCGCTTCGACGGTTACTTTTGCGCTGGGATCAGCGGCGTCAAGAGCGGTCATGAAGTACAACCAACCCAGATAGGACGCGCCCGCCCATGCCGCTGCGATCACGGCGATGATCCACGGCTGCTCCCTGGCCTGTTGCACCGCCCGGCCCACCCAGCCACGCGTGATCACGTTCAGCAGCCAGCCCAGGCTGATGAGGACCCCGATGGCGATCGCGCCGAGGATCAGCAGGGGCAGAAGTGTGCCCAGCAGCCTGCCGAGCAGCACCGACTGGTCGATACCCGCCTGTTCGGGGGTGATGCCGAAGATGGCGTACATCCCCTGGTAGCCCATGTAAAGCAGCGCGTACAACGTCACACCAAGCGGGACGACGACCGACCCGACCTTTTCGAGCAGGTCCAGTACGCCCACCTTGTCGTCGTCCTCATGATGTCGCCCGTCTTCCGGCGGTTGCGATGCTGCAGGCGTCGGCGGGTCGGTGAGCTCTTGACTTACGTGTGGCGCAATGGGTTGAGAAGACATGAGCGGGAGCATAGGGCGATCACACGATGGTTAGCGACCGAGTTCGGACACTTGCCCCGGTTCCCGACAATGCGCTCGGCTAGTGCTCAACGCGGGATCGGCGACCCAAAACCCGGCGAGTCGGCTCAGCAGGTCGCGGTGCAGCGCGTGTTCTCCGGTCGTAGCCCTGCCAAGTCTTCATCAACGAGTGCGCACACCGTCGGCGCGCCACTGACCTGCGACGACTATGTGGTCGCGTGTCGGGCTTCTGGTCTGGGTGTGAAGGCGGCGCTTCACCGACGACAGCATGCGCCATCTGGAGGTCGCGCCGGGTCTGGATGACGCCGCTCGCACGGCCTGCCGGCAACGGCTGCGGATGCTTGACGGTCGGCTCGCCGGCACGCGACCAGGGCATTGCAAGCCGAGCTCAGCCGGGTGGAAGCTGCGGCGCCGCTGGCGGGAGCCCACCTGCGGGCGTTACTGCGCACCGGCCGTTTCCTCCGTTACCAGCCTGCCCCCGGGCGGACCGGCCCCGCTGGAGCGTGTGGTCTGCCTCACGTACAAATCGTTCACCCGAGAGTTACGCCTTCCGGGCGAGATCTTCGAACTCTGGAGAGCGGCGTGTCCTGCAGCAGCAACTTCGGCGGCCTCGCCGCTGACCCTTATGGCGCGCCTGAGACCGGCCTCCGCTGGTCCTCCTGCACGGACTCACCTGGGACCGGTGCCGATGGGGACCGCTGCTGGACGAGCCGGCGACCACTCGACCCGGGCCGCCAGATGCCGCGCATCGACCACGCCCGGGGCCGAGGGGCTCGAGGTGGGACAACCACGACCTCGGCGAGGTCGTACTCACCATTCACGCGAGGTGACCGAGGCCGGGCTCGCGGCGCCGATCGTCGTCGGGCACTCGCTCGGCGGCGTGTTGGTGACCATGTACGCCGCGACCTATGCGGCCCGTGGACATCGACCGGCCATGCCGGTGAGCAAATCCGGAGGCCAACCGGACCGTGCTCGCCCAGCTCCCGGCCTGGGCGAGATCTGGGACTCGCTGCGCGTCAACATACAGGTCTACGAGATCACCGTGGGCAGGTCGTTGAGCTCGGTGACCGCGGTGCTGCGCGGCGGACACCCGGGCGCGGCGGTCCTCGGCGGCGAACCCGCCCCCGCAGTGCTGCTGCGAGCCGACATGGACGCCCTGCCGATCACCGAGACGACCAGGCTCGACCACGTCGGCCAGGTGGACGGCGCGATGCACGCATGCGGCGCCGGACTGTTCCTCAGCCGACCCGGCCCGTTGATGGCGGCGACGGCGGGACTCAAGGTGACCGTGTACGGAACCGGCGGGCACGCCTCCATGCCGCACCTGAGCCGTGACCCGGTCACCGTGGCGGCGGAGATCGTGACCTCGTTGCAGACCCCGGTCACCCGGCGTTTCGACGTCTTCGATCCGGTGGTCGTCACGGTCGGCTCGATCCACGCCGGCACCGGATCCACCGTCATCCCCGACACGGCCGAGATCGACGCCACGGTACGCACCTTCTCGGCGGCGAACCAGGCGCGCCTGCGTACCGAGACCACGGCTGCTATCTCCACCTCGTCGCGAGCGGCGCCGACGATCCGGCGACGGCGCCGATCAACCACAGCCCGCGAGCGGTGTTCGACGACCGGGTGCTCGCCGACGGCGCACTGATCCACGCGGGGCTGGCGATCCGGGCACTGAACCGGCACGCGGCGCGGCGGTCATCCAGGCCCGGGAGTGAGGCGCTGGCGGGCGAAGTCGCGTAACGACATTCGGCGCCTGACTTCGTGATCATTCGTCATGCGTTCCCCGGCTTGGCCACGGATGCCACCTGGAAATCCTCAGCGCACGCCGGCCGCCGGGCGAGCTTGGCAGGCACGGCGTCGAGGACGCAGCCGAGCCCGGTCTGGCTCCGGAAGGCGAACACCGACAGCACGCCCCAGTACAGGACGGCGATGCCCGCGGCGCGCATGCGCCCACCGGCCAGGCCGGCGCTGTAGACCATCGCGACAGCGTCGGCTCCGTACAGCACCCAGGCCGTGCGGGCGCCCCAGGAGCACGCCAGCCGGCACAGCAGGCCCCAGGATCGAGCCGGTCAGCGATTCGCGCGCCGCTGATCGAGTCGGGCTTGCCGGCTGGCCGGTCGGGGCAGCCTGCTCGGGTGCCACGCGCGTCCGTAGGTGGCGTCGGCCGGGTGGCGGACATACCCGGCAACCGGATTCGCGCCTCGGCGCACGTGGGAATCGCGCTTGCGTACCGGCGCACCGGGCTCGCCTATCAGTACGCCAGGGGGCCGGATTCGTGCATCAGCGTGGCTCCGCTTGGTTTCGCCGATGTCATCAACGACGGCTGCGAGGCATCAGTGTTTGTGGTGGTTGTCGGGCTGGCGAGGGTCGCCGGGGTGTTCGAGGCCGGGGACGAGTCGTACGCGTCTTGATCGCATGTCGTCGAGCCATCGCGCGAATGCCTTCCGTCGCGCCGCCTCGACGAGGGGCTCGTCGTGCGCTTCGGGTGTTGGAGTGGACTCGACGAGGGTGGCTACGGCGACGTGCCAGCCGAGGGCGTCCTTGACCGGGCCGACGAGCGTTCCGTATGGGTGGCTTCTGAGCGCTTCTGCGATCGCGGACGGCAACGAATCGAGCTCGACCGCCCCAAGAGGCTCCAGCTCGGCTTCCGTCACCTCCCGCGCGTGCACCGGATCGTTGAACAGGCGGTGGCGTACGAGGTGGCGTGTGGTGTGCTCGGGTGAGGGCGTCCGCCGCCACTCCGGTGGAACGGTGACCTTGGCCGTGACCTGGCGGAACACGGCCCGTACCCATGGGTTGCCGTTGTAGGCGGCGGCGTTGATCGAGCCGAGCTCCACGGCTGCGACCCGATCGAGTATGGACATCGTGGAGCCGGTTTCCTCAGGACCGGTTCCCTCCGGCTCCGGTTCGGTTCTGTCCCGCGCCGGTTCGGTTCTGTCCGGGTCAGGTTCGGTTTTCTCCGGCCCGGCTTCGGCAAGCTCCGGCTTGGGTTCGGTCGGCTCTTGCTCAGGACCGGCGTCCGGGTGCGGGAGCGAGCCGGATGGGTCGGAGCGCAGCCCCAGGCGGATGGCGGTCGCCTCGCAGAGGGCTTCGGTGAGGATGACCTGGGTCACCCAGCGAGCGAGCTGCCGATCTTCCGACGTCCCCGGTACGGGCAGCGCTGATCTGAGCGGACCGTTGCGTAGGCCGGCGATGCGCTGGTCGAGGCGCTCCCGTGGGATCGGACGGTCATCGACCCACCCGATCACCTCCGCTGAACCGCTCTCAGGCGTATGGCTGTGGTCGTCGGCCGTAGTGGTTGTCGTGGGTGGCTTCGGAGCCGCTTCCGGTGGGTGTGCCTGGTGGTGGGCGGTGGTCGAAGGAGGTGTCACCGGGTCACCTCCAGGCGGATCGCCGGGGAGTACTGGCAGCGGCCGAACCACATGACCTTGGCCATGGCCCAGGCGTGACCGGCCGGCGCGTCAGCCGGGACGTTCACCGGGAACGCCACGTCGATCGTCTCGCCCGCGGGAACGGTGAAGCCCTGGATGACCTGCGGGAGCATGGCCCACGTGCCCCACGGGGAGGCGAGCTGGGTCTCGCCGCGGATCTCGTCGGCGGTCGTGTTGGTGAGTCGGAGACCCAGCGACGTACGGTCGCCGGGACGCAGGGACAGCGCGTCGGTGGCCGGGGTGACCGACAGGCCGGTGGGGCGGGCCTCGGCCGACGTGGTGCCGTGGATGGCCGACTCCGGTGGCGGGCCTGCCACGGGGAGCTCCGGGCCGTCGCCGATGGCCACGGTGGTGACGTCTTCGACGAGTTGACCGCCGGCGTGGGTGCGGGCCGCGACGAAGTGCAGCCCTGGCCTGAGCGCGGCTCCCGACGCGGGCTGGACGGTGACCGGGAAGCACAGGTGGCCGTCGGGAGCGAGCCGGTACGGGCGCCGGGCGGGCGTGGCGGACCAGCCGTCGGGCACGCGGATGTCCACCACGCCCTCGTGGGCTTCGTCCGTCAGGTGGGACGACAGCACCACCTCGACCTCGAACGGCCCCTCCGGCGAAGCGACCAGACCGGGGCCGACGGTGATGGAGATCGGCAGGTATCCCAGCGGAGCGGGGCCCTTGTTGTGCAGCCAGTAACGGCTGTAGACGGGCTGCGCCTGCTCGACAGTGGGACCGAGCTCCACATGGCTGTGCCCCGCTGTGGAGCGGGCGTCCAGTTGGTCGTGCCCAGCCGCGGGGACGGGCGCGCGACCGACCTCTGCCCCCGTATGGGCGGGTGTGGGGCTGTCCTCCGCCTCCGCGGGCTTGGGAGCGCGACCGACCTCTGCGCCCGGATGGGTGGGCAAGGGGCCGGTCTCTGCCCCCGTATGGGTGGGTGGGGAAGTGGTTTCTGCTGCCGTATGGAGGGTTGCGGGGCTCGTTTCTGCGGGCGCAGGTGCTGGGCCGGGTTTTGTCGCGGTCGGGGTGAGGTGGTCGAAAGCCTCGGTGAGGTAGGTGGCGATCTCGAAGCCGTTGAGGTCGAGGGTGGCGGCCGGGGCGCCGGGGCGTTCGAGGAGGTCGGAGTGGATCAGGGTGTCGAGCGGCAGGACGGAGGAGGAGAGCTGCGCGCGGCTGCCCAAGCCCGTGGACTCGACCAGCCGGATCGTCACCGCATGGCCGTCCGGGGCCTTCGGGGCCTTCGGGGCCTCCGCGGC
>NZ_POUD01000035.1 GCF_003236395.1 Nonomuraea aridisoli
AGATGCGTATAAGAGACAGGGCACACGCACGGCAGCCAGCAGGCCAGCAGCAGCCCGCGCACCGGCCCGTCGCTCAGCAGCCGCCGGTTGACCCGCAGCGTCTGGCGTACCGCGCCGGGCCCGGCCGTGCCGCGGGCGGGGCGGTAGGGGAGCCCCCATCGCAGCACCACGGCGGCGGCGACGGCCGTCGCCGCCGTGGCGGCCAGCGCCGAGGACGCCCCGGTGAAGGCCAGGAACGCGCCCCCGGCCGCCATGCCCGCGATCTGCGCCGCGGCCGACACCATGGTGAGCACCGAGCGGCCCAGCACGAATGCGTCCCCGGGCAGCACCTCGGGCAACATGGCGTTGCGCGCGGCGAGGAACACCGGCGAGAACAGCCCCGTGGCCACCACGAGCGCCAGCATCGCCCACACCGGCAGCCCGGCGTAGGCGAACAGCAGGCACGTGACCGCCCTGACCAGCTCCCCGGCCGCCATCAGCCCCCGCGCCGGGATCCGGTCGGCCAGCGAGAGCAGGAACAACCCGCCCAGCACGTACGGGAGCCACCCGGCCATGTAGACGGCGGCCGAGAGCCCGGGCGACCCGGTCTGGGTGTACACCAGCACCGACAGGGCCAGCATCTTGATCTGGTCGCCGCCGATCATCAGCGCGAAGCTGCCGAACAGCACGCGGAACTCCTTGACGGCGAACACCTCGCCGAACGTCGCGCTCTTCATGGAGCCGATGCTCCGGCCGGCCCCTGCCCTGGGGCGATTTATTCGGATATAACCGAAAGGTGCAGGTGACCATCGAGGTCGTCCCCCAAGATCTGGTGGCCAGCAGGTTCGCGATCTCCCCGTTGATCGAGACCATGCACGCCCAGTGGGTGCTCGCGGGGCGCTACCGGGCGGGCGCGCACCGGGAATGGGCGGCGCGGTGGCGGGAGACGTACCGGGGGCTGGTGCGGCGCTATCCCGTGCTGCGGGCCGCGGCCGCGATCAGCGGCAACAAGGGGGCGGACAACGTCGACTTCATCGCCCCTCCCCCGACGGCGGTGGACGTGCCGTTCGAGGCGGAGCTGGCCGCCATGCGGGCGACGCCGCCGGAGCAGGCGCACGCGGAGATCACCCGGGTGCTGGCCGAGCGGCCGCCGGCGGCCGGCTGGGTGCGGGACCTGCTGCTGGGGCCGGACGTGGTGGAGCTGTTCGCGCAGGCGTACGCGGCGGTCTGGACGGAGATCATCGTGCACGACTGGCCGCGTTTCCGGGCGGTCCTGCAGCGGGACGTGGCGCAGCGGGCCGGGCGGCTGGCCGCCTACGGCTGGCAGGCCGCCCTGGAGGACCTCGGCCCCGGTGTCCACTGGCGGGCCGGCGGGCGGATCGAGATCGGGGCGGCCCCGGCCGGACGGGTCCACCGGCTGGGCGGGAAGGGGCTGCTCTTCCTGCCGTCGGCGTTCATGGGGGACATCGCCGCCTACCTGGACGACGCCTGGCCGTACGCGTTGATCTACCCGGCGCGCGGCATCGCGGCGCCGCCGCCCGCGCCGGAGGGCGGGCTCGCGGCGCTGATCGGGCGCAGCCGGGCGCGCCTGCTCGCCGAGCTGGCCGAGCCCGCCACCACCACCCAGCTCGCCGCCCTGCTCGGGCGGAGCCCGGGGACGACGAGCGAACATCTGACGGCTCTGCGCCGGACGGGCCTGATCAGCGGAACCCGCGTCGGCCGTGGCGTCCTCTACACCCGGACCCCTCTGGGTGACGCCTTGGTCAACGGCTACTCTTCCGCCTGAGGACACCGAGAACCGCGTCGGACCGCCGAACCCCGCATATCATCGATTGCGCATCGGTTCAGCACAAGTGTTCAGGAGTGCCATGAATGCCGCCGACGTCGCACCAGAGACGCAGGCCCGGTTCCCCCACGAGCTGATGTACACGGCGGCGCAGCAGTACTACCTGGAAGACGCCACGCAGGGCGACATCGCCAAGCGGCTGGGCGTCAGCAGGGCCACCGTCAGCCGCCTGCTCACCGAGGCCCGCAAGCAGGGCATCGTCGAGATCAAGGTGCACAAGCCGGCCTCGCTGGAGGAGGGCCCGCTGGCCGCCGACGTGGCGCAGGCGCTCGGTCTGCGCCGGGTCCACATCGTCCCCAAGGTGAGCGGTCCCGCCCTCGGCCCGTGGCTGGCCCCGGCCGTGGCCCGCGCGCTGGCCACCACCGGCCTGCGCTCGGGCGACGTCGTCCTCGTCTCCTCCGGCACCACGGTCTACGAGTGCGCCCGCGAGGGCCTCGGCCAGTACCCGGGCGTCACGATCGCGCCCGCCGTCGGCGGCCAGGAGGAGCCGCAGCCCTGGTTCCAGACCAACGAGACCACCCGCATCCTGGCCGAACGCGTCGGCGGCGTGCCCGCCTACCTGTACGCCCCGGCGCTGCCCGGCCCCGAGCTGTTCGCCTCGCTGCAGCACGAGCCGTCCGTACGCCGGGTGATGGACCTGTGGGCACAGGCCAAGGTGGCGATCGTCGGCGTCGGCTCGGCCCCGCTGATGCGGCAGATGGTCCCCTCGCTCATGCCCCGCGACGCCGAGAGCCTGCGCCGGGCCGTGGGCGACGTGTGCATGCGGGTCTACGACCGCGACGGCGCCCCGGTGACGTACCCGGGGAGCGAGCGGCTGGTCGCCACCGAGCTGGAGGAACTGCGGCGCATCCCGCACACGATCGCGGTCGCCGTCGGCGCGGAGAAGGTGCTCTCGATCGTCGCCGGCGCCAGAGGCGGCTACTTCAACCAGCTCGTCACCGACATCCCGACCGCGGAGGGCCTGCTCGCGGCCGCGCACCAAATCTGAACACTTTTGCTGGACAAAGTTTCTCACCCCACGCTACCGTGAGCCGCACCACAGGATGTGCCTGCTTGTGAGGTATGTCCGTGTCTCGGGGGCTGCGTCATGATCCCCAGTAGCGAGTGAGGAATGAACCCGTGAACAGAGCGAAGATGCGGACCACCGCGCTGGCCGCAGTGGCAGTGCTCGCAGGCTCGGCGCTGGCGGCGTGCGGCTCCGGCTCGACCGCGGGCGGCGGCACCGGCGGTGGCGGTGGCGACCTGGAGAACGCCAAGGTCGCCTTCCTCATGCCCGACCTCGCCTCCACCCGGTACGAGCTCCAGGACAGGCCCCTGTTCGAGGCCAGGATGAAGCAGCTCTGCCCGAGCTGCCAGGTCATCTACCAGAACGCCGACTCCGACGCCGCCAAACAGCAGCAGCAGGCCAACTCCGCGCTCGCCCAGGGCGTCAAGGCCATCGTCATCGACCCGGTCGACTCCGCCGCCGCGGCCACCATCGTCAAGACGGCCCAGTCGCAGCAGGTGCCGATCATCGCCTACGACCGGCCGATCCCGGCCACGCCCGCCGACTACTACATCTCGTTCGACAACGAGAAGATCGGCCAGATGATCGCGCAGTCCCTGGTCGACCACCTCAAGGCCGAGAACGCCGAGGGCGGCATCCTCCAGGTCAACGGCTCCCCCACGGACGCCGCGGCCGGGCTGATCAAGAAGGGCATCCACAGCGCGGTGGATCCGAGCGGCTTCGAGCTGCTGGCCGAGTACGACACCCCCGACTGGCAGCCGGAGAAGGCGCAGACCTGGGTCAGCGGCCAGATCACCCAGTTCAAGGACCGGATCGTCGGCGTGGTCGCCGCCAACGACGGCACGGGCGGCGGCACGATCGCCGCGTTCAAGGCCGCGGGCGTGGACGTGCCGCCGGTGACCGGCAACGACGCGGAGGTGGCCGCCGCGCAGCGCATCATCGCGGGCGACCAGTACAACACGATCTCCAAGCCGATCAAGATCGTCGCGGAGGCCGCGGCGAACGTGGCCTGGGACTTCATGCAGGGCAAGAAGCCCGCCGGCAAGGCCACGCTCTACGACACGCCGTCCGAGTTGTTCGTCCCCACGGTCGTGACCAAGGAGAACATCAAGGAGGTGCTCTTCGACAGCGGCATCATGAAGGCCGCCGACGTGTGCACCGGCGAGTACGCCACGGGCTGCGACGAGCTCGGCATCAAGTAGGAGCGAGATGACCGTCCTGTCCCTGCGCGGCATCAGCAAGACCTTCGGCGCGGTGGCCGCGCTCACCGACATCGAGCTCGACGTCGACGCGGGCGAGGTCGTCGCCGTCGTGGGCGACAACGGCGCGGGCAAGTCGACGCTGGTCAAGATCCTGTCGGGCGTGCACCCGCCGGACTCGGGCACCATCACGTTCGAGGGGCGCGAGGTGGCGATCACGAACCCGTCCGCCGCGCAGAAGCTGGGCATCGCCACCGTCTACCAGGACCTGGCGCTCTGCGAGAACCTCAACGTCATCCAGAACCTCTTCCTCGGCCACGAGGTCCGCCCGCTGCGGCTGAACGAGGTGGCCATGGAGACGCGGTCGTGGGAGTTGCTCCGCCAGCTCTCGGCGAAGATCCCGAGCGTACGGGTGCCGGTGGCGGCGCTGTCGGGCGGCCAGCGGCAGACGGTCGCCATCGCCCGGTCGCTGCTCGGCGACCCCAAGATCATCATCCTGGACGAGCCCACCGCCGCGCTCGGCGTCGCCCAGACCGCCGAGGTGCTCAACCTGGTCGAGCGGCTGCGCGAGAACGGCCTGGGCGTGATCATGATCAGTCACAACATGGCCGACGTGAAGGCCGTGGCCGACACCGTGGCGGTGCTGCGGCTCGGCCGCAACAACGGAGTGTTCAAGGTGAACGACGTCTCCACCGAGGACATCATCGCCGCCATCACCGGCGCCACCGACAACGTGGTCTCCCGCCGCGCGGCGGCCCGCGAGGGCGCGGCGGCGCACACGCCGCAGGAAGGACGGCCGTCGTGACCACCCGCGAAGAGAACGCGAGGCATCGAGGCGACCGAGCCGCCGAACGAAGTGAGACCACGAGCACCGACCTCCAGGACGAGCGACTGCGCAGCCGGGACGGCGTGCGCGGGGTCGTCACCGACATCGTGGAGCGGGCCCGCGGCGGCGACCTCGGCGTCATCCCGGTCGTGGTCGGCCTCGTGGTGATCTGGACGGTCCTGCAGATCCTCAACCCGATCTTCCTGTCCAGCGCCAACCTGGTGAACCTCACCCTGGAGTCCGCCGCCGTCGGCGTCATCGCGCTCGGCATCGTCTGCGTGCTGCTGGTCGGCCAGATCGACCTGTCCGTCGGCTCGGTCAGCGGCCTCGCGGGCGCGGTGCTCGCGGTGCTGTTCGTGAGCGAGGGGCTGCCGGTCTGGCTGGCCATCGCGGCCGCGGTCGTCATGGGCGCGGTCATCGGATGGGTGTACGGCCAGCTGTTCAACCGGTTCGGCGTGCCCAGCTTCGTGATCACGCTGGCCGGCCTGCTCGCCTTCCTCGGCCTGCAGCTGTACGTGCTCGGCACCAAGGGCTCGATCAACCTGCCGTTCGACTCGGGGCTGGTGAACTTCGCGCAGCTGGCGTTCGTGCCGGCCTGGTTGTCGTACACGCTGGCGGTGGTCGCGGCGGTCTGGTTGTTCGTCAGCGGCCACCTGCACGCGCGCGAGCGGCGGCGGGCCGGGCTGTCGGCGCGCGGCACGTCGGTGCTCGCGGCGCGGAGCGTCGCGCTGCTGGTCGTGCTGGCCTTCGTGGTCTGGTACCTGGGGCAGACGCGCGGCGTCGGCTGGATGTTCGTCTTCTTCGTCGCGCTGGTGCTGATCATGCACTACCTGCTCTCGCGGACGAAGTGGGGCCGCGCCGTCTACGCCGTGGGCGGCAACGTGGAGGCCGCCCGCCGGGCGGGCATCAACGTCAAGGCGATCTACACCTCCGTGTTCGTGCTCTGCTCGACGTTCGCCGCGGTCGGGGGCATCCTGGCCGCCGCCCGGCTCGCCGCGGCCAACCAGAGCAGCGGCGGCGGCGACGTCAACCTCAACGCCATCGCCGCGGCCGTGATCGGCGGGACCAGCCTGTTCGGCGGGCGCGGCACCGCCTTCGGCGCACTGCTCGGCATCATCGTGATCCAGTCCATCTCCAGCGGCCTGACCCTGCTCAACCTCGACTCCTCCATCCGGTTCGTGGTCACCGGCGTCGTGCTGCTGCTCGCCGTCGTCGTCGACTCCGTGTCACGGCGCTCGCGGACCTCGCACGGCAGGGCGTGATGGCCGTCATCTGCGTGGACGCCGGGACCACGGTCATCAAGGCGGTCGGCTACGACGACTCCGGCGCGGAGGCGGCGGTCGCCCGGCGCGAGACCGTCGTGTCGAGGCCCGCGCCCGGCCACTGCGAGCAGGACATGGCCGCCGTCTGGGACGCGGTCGCCGCCACGGTGCGCGAGGTCGCGGCCCGGGTGGGCGGCGCGGACGTGGTGGCCGTCACCGCCCAGGGCGACGGCTGCTGGCTGGTGGACGCCGGCGGCGAACCGACCGGCCCCGCGATCCTCTGGAACGACGGCCGCGCGGCCGACACGGTCGACGCCTGGACCCGCGAGGGGATCGCGGCGGCGGCCTTCCGCCGCAACGGCTCCTCGGCCGCCTCCGGGCTGCCGCACGCCGTCCTGACGTGGCTGAAGGAGCACGACCCCGAGCGGCTCGCCCGGTCCCACGCCAACCTGACGTGCGGCGGCTGGATCTTCTCCCGGCTGACCGGGGAGCTGGCGGCCGACGAGTCCGACGCCTCGGCGCCGTTCATGGACCTGCGGGCGCGGGCGTACTCGCCGGAGTTGCTGGCGCTGTTCGGGCTGGAGTGGGCCGAGCGGCTGCTGCCGCCGGTGCGGCCGTGCCCGGTCGCCGGGCTGACCGCGACCGCCGCCGCCGCGCTGGGCCTGGCCGCCGGGACGCCGGTGGTCATGGCGCCGTACGACATCGCCTCGACGGCGCTCGGCGCGGGCGCGGTGGAGCCGGGGCAGGCGTGCGCCATCCTCGGCACCACGCTGAGCACCGAGGTCATCGTGGACTCCCCCGGCCTGGACGGCGAGCCGACCGGCATCACGATCGCGCTGCCCGGCGGCTATCTGCGGGCCTTCCCCACGTTCGCGGGCACGGAGGTCGTGCAGTGGACGTGCCGCCTGCTGGCGCTGGAGAGCCCGGCCGAGCTGGGCGAGCTGGCCGAGCGGAGCGAGCCGGGCGCGGGCGGCCTGGCGTTTCTGCCGTACCTGTCGCCGGCCGGTGAGCGGGCGCCGTTCTCCGACCCGGCGGCGAGGGGGTCGCTGCTGGGCATGTCGTTCGAGCATCGCCGCGAGGACGTCGCCAGGGCGGTGTTCGAGGGGCTGACCATGGTCATCCGCGACTGCCTGACGGCCACCGGGGCCGCGCCCACGGAGCTGCGGGCGTGCGGCGGCGGCGCGGCCAGCGCCTTCTGGCTGCGGCTGATCGCCGACGTGACCGGCCTGCCGGTGCGCCGCTCGGCCGACGACGAGGTGGGCGCGAGGGGGGCCTACCTCGTCGGCCTGGCCGCCACCGGGGCGGCCCCGTCCGTCGCGGCGGCGGCCGGACGGCACGTACGCCTGCGCGACGCGGTCGAGCCCGACCCCGCCCGCCGCGAACGCTACGACCGGTTGTTCGCCGACTTCCTGACCCTGCGCGACGGCGCCGCGGGCTCGTGGCCGCTGCTCGCGGAGATGCGTACGAGAGGCCGTACATGAGTGTGTGGATCGGCATCGACCTGGGCACGCAGAGCGTGCGCGCGCTGGCCGTCACCGGCGAGGGGCGGGTGCTCGGCGCCGGCAGCCGCCCGCTGACCAGCCACCGCGACGGCCCCCGCCACGAGCAGGACCCGGAGCAGTGGTGGAGCGCGCTGGCGGCCGCCACCCGCGAGGCCCTGCGTGACGTGCCGGCCGGCCGGGTCGAGGGCGTGGCGGTGGACGCGACCTCTGGAACGATCCTGCTCACCGACGCCAGGGGCGACCCGCTCACCCCGGCCCTGATGTACGACGACCGGCGCGCCGACGCGACCCGCGTCAACGAGGCGGGCGCCCACGTGTGGGAGCGGCTCGGCTACCGGCGCATGCAGCCGAACTGGGCGCTGCCGAAGCTGCTGTGGCTGCTGCCGCACGCCCCGGCGGGCGCGCGGCTGGCCCACCAGAACGACTTCGTCAACCGGCGCCTGACCGGGCACGAGGTGGCCACCGACCTGTCCAACGCGCTCAAGACCGGCGTGGACCTGATCGAGGAACGCTGGCCGGCCGAGGTGTTCGACGCGCTGGGCGTGCCCGCGGGGATGTTGCCCGACGTGGTGCGGCCCGGCGCCCGCCTCGGCGAGGTGTGCGCGGCGGCGGCCGAGGAGACCGGCATCCCGGCGGGCACCCCGGTCGTCGCCGGCACCACGGACGGCTGCGCGGCCCAGCTCGGCGCGGGCGCCCTGCTGCCCGGCAACTGGAACTCGGTGCTCGGCACCACGCTGGTGCTCAAGGGCGTCACGAAGCAGCTGATCCACGACCCGCTCGGCGTGGTCTACTCCCACCGCGCCCCCGACGGCTCCTGGCTCCCCGGCGGCGCGTCCAGCACGGGCGCCGGCGTCCTGACCCGCGACCTGCCCGGCCGCGACCTCGACCTGCTCAGCACCCAGGCCGAGGCCCGCTACGGCGGCGGCCGCTCCCTGGCCGGAGGGCTGCCCGCGCCCGTGCCGCCCCGGCGCGCGGCAGGCCCGCTGCCGCGCGCCGTCACCTACCCGCTGGTCTCGCGGGGCGAGCGCTTCCCGTTCGCGGCCCCGGACGCGGAGGGTTTCACGCTGGGCGAGCCGGCCGACGACGTCGAGCGTTACGCCGCCGTCCTGCTCGGCGCGGCCTTCGTCGAACGCCTCTGCTTCGACTACCTCGACCTGCTGGGCGCCCCCGTGGACGGGGAGATCACCCTGACCGGCGGCGCCACCAGGAGCCCGTTCTGGACGCGGCTGCGGGCCGACGTCCTGCGGCGGCCGGTCACGCTGCGGGAGAACGCCGAGCCCGCGCTGGGCATGGCCGTCCTGGCGGGCGGCGACCCGGCCCGCATGATCAGGACACGCGCCGTGGTCGACCCGTCGGGCGCCGACCTGCGGGAGCCGTACCTACGTTTCGTCGCCGAACTGGAAGAGCGCGGCTGGCTGGACGCCAGAGCCGCCGCGCACGCCCGTGAGAGGACCACCCGATGACCGACCTCGTGCTCGTCCGCCACGGCGAGACGGTGTGGCACGCCGAGAACCGCTACGCAGGCAGCAGCGAGGTCGAGCTGACCCCGCGCGGCCACGAGCAGGCCGACCAGCTGGCCTGCTGGGCGGCGGGGGCGGGCCTGGCGGCCGTGTGGGCGTCCACGCTCAGCCGGGCCACGATCACCGCCGCGGCGAGCGCCGCCAAGGCCGGCGTGGAGCTGCGGGTGGACGCCCGGCTGCGCGAGCTCGACTTCGGCCAGGGCGAGGGCCTCACCTCCGCGGAGATGAAGGCCCGCTTCCCCGAGGCCAGGGCCGCCTTCGAGGCCGACCCCGCCGCCAACCCGCTGCCGGGCGGCGAGGACCCGCACGCCGCCGCCGACCGGTTCGCCGCCGCGCTGGGCGACATCGCCGCCGCGCATCCCACGGACCGCGTGCTGGTGGTCGCGCACACGAGCGCCATCAGGCTCACCCTGTGCCGGCTGATCGGCGTGCCGCTCGGCGAGTACCGGCGGCTGTTCCCGCGTCTGGACAACTGCGCCCTGACCGAGCTGCGCGTGAGCGTCGGGCGGGTCGCGATGCTGCAGTACAACTCCCCGATTGGAGCCGTTCGTTGACCATCCGAGTCTTGGCCGCAGGCGACCACTTCGTCCAGAACAGGCTGTTCGCCGAGGCGCTCAGGCGCGAGGTCCCCGGCGAGCTGGACATCCGCGAGCTGACGCTCCCGTGGCCGCTGACGCCGTTCGGCAAGGTGGGCGAGGTGGACGAGGCCTCCGACGTGGAGGACGAGCTGATCGAGGCGCTGGACGGCGTCGAGGTCTGCGTGACGCAGATGGCGCCGCTGACCAGGCGGGTGCTGGAGGCCAGCCCGTCGCTGCGGCTGTTCTGCGTGAGCCGGGGCGGGCCGGTCAACGCCAACCTGGAGGCCGCGACCCGGGCCGGGGTGGCGGTGACGTTCGCGCCGGGCCGCAACGCCGTGGCCACCGCCGAGCACACCGTCGCCATGTTGCTGGCCGCCACCCGCCGGGTCCCGCAGACGCACGGCGACCTGGCCGGGGGCGTGTGGCGCGGCGACTACTACACCTACGACAACGTCGGCCCCGAGCTGGAGGGCAGCACCGCCGGCCTGATCGGGTACGGCGCCATCGGCCGCCGCGTGGGCCGCATGCTGGCGGGGTTCGGCGCGGAGGTCCTCGTCCACGACCCGTACGTCGACGTGCCGAACCGGGTGGACCTGCCCGAGCTGCTCGAACGCTCCCGCTTCGTCTCCCTGCACGCCCGCGCCACCCCGGAGACCGCCGGCATGATCGGCGCCGAGCAGATCGCCGCCATGCCGCGCGGCTCGGTGCTGGTCAACTGCGCCCGCGGCGCGCTGCTCGACTACGACGCCCTGTGCGACGCGCTGGAGTCGGGCCACCTGTTCGGCGCCGCGATGGACGTCTTCCCCGAGGAGCCGATCCCGCCGGGCTCGCGCCTGCTCACGGCGCCGAACCTGGTGATGACGCCGCACCTGGCCGGCGCCAGCAAGGAGACGGCGATGAAGGCGGCCTCGATCGTGGCCGCGGACGTGGCCCGCTACGTGCGCGGCGAGCCCCTCGCCCACCTGGCGAACCCCTCCTAACCGACCCGCTCCAGCGCCCCGCCGGGGCCGGTCACCACGGTGACGCTGAAGTCGTACGCGGTGCCGGGCAGGTCGGCGTCGTGGGCCGCGACCACCAGCGCCCCCTTGGAGACGCCGAGGCCGACCAGGGCGATGAGGTCGAAGCCGGCGTCGGGCAACCACGTGGTCAGCACCACGTCGGACTCGGCCAGGCGTACGGGGACGTCGATCTCCGCCATCCGGCCGACCAGGTCGGCGTGGGACAGGCGGCGGCCCTCGGCGAGCAGCAGGGCGTCCTGGCGGCGGGCGTCGAGCGTGGGCAGCGCGGTCGGCTCCAGCGTCAGCAGGCCGCGGAAGTCGATCGTGTCGAGGGCCGGTCCGAGCGAGACGACCTGGCGCACCCGGGACTCCTCGGCGGCCAGCACCGCCGTGCGGGCGAGGTCGGGGGTGGTGATCAGGGTGCGGGCGTCGCACGCGCGCAGCAGCCCGGCGATCTCGTCGCTGCCGAGCCCCGGATCGATCGGCGCGGCCACCCCGCCGGCCGCCACCACCGTGTGGACCGCCAGCGTCTGCGCGCCCACGGTGGAGACGTGCACCCCCACCACCTGGTCGCGCCGGGCGCCCCTGCGGACGAGCCCGGAGGCGGCCCTCGTCACCTCGGTGACCAGCCGCCGGTAGCCGTAGACGTGGCCACCGCGCAGGTCGATGAGGGCCGGACGGTCGCCGCGCTCGTAGGCCCGGCGGAACACCTCATGGATCACGGTGCCGGTGGACGAGGCGGTGGGTTTCATGCCCGCCAACGTACGACCGCACGGGCGGCCCCAGCATCCACCGATGTATGTAGGAGGTTGTGCATTCGCCCCGGCTCTGGGCGGGCCCGAGCCCTGCGCGACTCGAGCCCGCTGTCACGCGCCCGGAGCCGGACCCCCACCCCTCCGAGGAGGCCCAGCCCCACAGGGACGCGTGACGTCCCCGGTGGATCATCCGCCCCGTGCGGCGCGGCCGATCGCCGCAAGAAACGCTAGACGTGCACGGCCCTCCCCCGCATGCGCTGACATGGCCATTCGACGATGTACGCGGCCATCCCCCGCCATGTGTAGAGAGGTCACCGTCCGCCGATGACCCATGCGGCGATCTGTGTACGTGTGGAGAAGCCGAGCTTGGCCAGGATGTTGGCCACGTGGCGGGCCGCGGTCGCGGGGCTGATGACGAGTTCGTCGGCGATGGCCCGGTTGCTCAGGCCGCGGGCGACCAGCTCGGCGATCTCACGTTCCCTGGCCGTGAGCCTGCTCTGCTGGCCGACCGGCACGACGGGCTCGGGCGGCGGCTCGGGCAGGTCGCCGTCGAGGGCGCAGGCCACCGCCTGGTCCACGGTGAGCGCGCTGCCCTCGGCCCACAGCAGGCCCGTCACGGCCTCGCCCAGCGCCGCCCTGGCCGGGCGCAGCACCTCCTCGGTGCGGGCGTCCGGCTGCCGCCCGCCGAGCGTCACCGAGGCCGCCGCCAGCAGGACCGCCCTGCGGTGGTCGCCCTCGGCCGCGACCAGGCTCGCCCACGCCTCCAGCCGCCGGGCGATGCTCGCGCGCAGCCCCGCGTCGCGGCTGAGCACCAGCGCCTCGGTCAGCCGGGCCCTGGCCTGCGCGAGGTCGCCCTCGTCGAGCGCCACCCGGCCGAGCCCGGCCAGGCAGCTCACGGTGTGCTGGCGGGCGTCGACGCGCCGCAGCAGGCGCAGCGCCGCCTCGTAGTGGCGCCGGGCGGTGCCCGGGTCGCCGCAGCGCCGGGCCACCTGCGCCAGGCCGATGCGGCAGGAGGCCTGCCCGTAGTGGTTGTCGAGCTCCTCGTCGATCGACAGGGCCTCCTCGAACGCCCGCCGCGCCTCGTGCAGCCGGCCCTGGTGCAGGGCGGCGCGTGCCCTCGCGCCCTGGGCGAGCGACTCCAGGATGAGGTCGCCGCACTGCCTGGCCGCCTCCAGCGCGCGCTCCACCACCTGCTGCTCGCCGGTGAGCCGGGCCAGCACGACCGTGCCGGCGGCCTCGCCGTACGCTTCTCCGGCGGCGGCGCACAGGTCGAGCCCGGCGCGTACGTTCCGCAGCGCGGGCTCCAGGTCGCCGGCCGCCAGCGCCAGCTCGCCGCGCAGGATCAGCGCCTGCCCGTGCAGCGCCCGCGGCACCCGCGGCGAGTCGAGGGCGAGCAGCCGGTCGAGCCGCTCGACCATGTCGAGCTTGCGCCCGCTGCCGATCAGCACGAACCGTACGTCGACCAGCAGGCCGAGCGCGGTCTCCGGCAGCCCGGCGGCGAGCGACCAGTCGCAGGCGGCGCCCATCTCGGCCTTGAGCCCGTCGATGAGGTTGATGTGCCGCTCCACCACCGGCCACGGCGTGCGCGCACCCGGCGCCAGCGTCTCCCGGAACCGGCCGGCCAGCCCGGCCATCGCCAGCAGGTGGCGGCGCCGCACGTCGGCCTCCTCGCCGGACTCGGCGAGCTGCTCCAGCGCGTATTCGCGGACGGTCTCCAGCAGCCGGTAGCGTGCCTGCCCGGCGATCTCACCGTCGAGGACGACCAGCGACTTGTCCATGAGGTCGCACAGCCTGGGGAGCACCTCCGGCTCGGCGATGCCGGGGCCCGAGCAGACCGCCTCGGCCAGGTCGAGCGTCCACGCCGAACGGAAGGCGGCCGTACGGCGCAGCAGCAGGCGTTCCTGCGGGGTGAGCAGGCGGTAGCTCCAGTCGACGGCGGCCCAGAGCGTGCGGTGGCGCGGCGGAGCCGTACGGGGGCCGCCCCGCAGCAGCCTGAGACGGTCGTCGAACCGCTCGACGAGCTGCCCCACCGACAGGAACCGCACCATTGCGGCGGCCAGCTCGATCGCCAGCGGCAGCCCGTCGAGCGCCCGGCAGAGCTCCACGACCAGCGGCACGGTCTCGCCGGTCAGCTCGAAGCCGGGCCGCGCGGCCACGGCCCTGGCCACGAAGAGCCGCACGGCCTCGCTGCCGGCGCCGTCGACGGACAGCGGCGGCACCCGCCAGACCGTCTCGCCCGGCACCCGCAGCGGCTCGCGGCTGGTGGCCAGCACGCTCACCGCCGGGCAGGCGCTCAGCAGGTCGCGGCAGAGCTCGGCGCACTCGGCCACGACGGGCTCGCAGTTGTCGAGCACGAGCAGCACCCGCCGGTCGCCGATCGTCTCGGCCAGCTCGCCGGCGATGCCGAGCGCGGCGGCGACGTGCCGTCTGACCTCGCCGTGCTCCACGTCGGCCAGCTCGATCAGCCAGACGCCGCCGGGGTGCTCGGGGGCGATGCGGGCGGCCAGGCGCAGGGCCAGCCGGGTCTTGCCGATGCCGCCGGCGCCGCACAGGGTCACCACGCGCGAGACGCGCATCAGATGGGCGAGCTCGTCGACGTCGGACTCGCGGCCCACGAACGCGTTCGGCTCGGCCGGCAGGTTGCTGAATTCGGCGGATCGCAGCATCACTGTGAGTGTGGCATCAACTACGCCACGCGCCCAGACGTCAATCGTGAAGAACTCTCCTCAGGAGAGCGCCGCCTCGATGATCGCGCGGGCGACGGGCCCGACCGCGGGGGCGCGCTCGCCGGCGTCCTCCAGGACGACGCCGACCGCGACCTCCGGAGCGTCCGCGGGCGCGAAGGCGGTGACCAGCGCGTTCCGTTCCGTCCCCGGCGACTCCCGCGTGACGGCGGTCCGCGCGGCGACCCGCACGCCGGGGACGGCGACCTGCGTGCCCCCGCCGCGCTTCACCGTCGTCATCATCAGCGCCAGGTACTTCGCCAGTGTCGGAGGCACCGCCGTCCGGTACGGCGTCGGGTTGGCCCGGTTGATGACCGATCCGTCCGGCAGCCGGACCTCCTGCACCAGGTACGGCCGCATCAGCACCCCGTTGTTGGCCACCGCGGCCGACATCATGGCGACCATCAGCGGCGTCACCCGGCTCTCGTGGCGGCCGATGGCGGTCAGGGCCGTCTGCGCCCGGTCCATCGCGACCGGGTAGCGGCTCGGCGTCGCGGGCAGCGGGATCGTCAGGTCGCGGGCGTTGAAGCCGAACGCCTCCGCCTGGTCCCTGAGCAGGTCCTGCCCGAGCTGGAGCCCGATGCCGGCGAACGCCGTGTCGCACGCCTGCTGGAACGCGTACAGCAGGGTCGGCCGGCCGTTCCCGCACGGGCGGTCTCCGGCGTTGCGGACGTACGTGGACGTGCCCGGCAGCCGCAGGCGGGCCGGCGCCTCCACGGTCGCCGTGGGCGTGTACTCGCGCGAGGCCAGTGCCGCCGCGGTCGTGATCAGCTTGAACGTGGACCCCGGCGGATAGAGCCGGTCGAGAGCGCGGTTGACCAGCGGCCGCCCCGGGTCCGCGCGCAGCCGCCCGATCACCCCGGCCAGCCGCTCCCGGTCGAACGTGGCCAGCGTGCCGGGGTCGTACGTCGGGTAGGTGGCCAGCGCGAGGACCGCCCCGGTCGCCGGATCGACGGCCACCGCCGCCCCCGGCACCCCCGTCGCCTTGAGGCTCTGGTAGGCCGCCCACTGCACCCGTTCGCTGATCGTCAGCCGGACGTCGGCCCCCTCGACGGCGCCGTCCCTGACCAGCGACCGGACCTTGACCCTGGCGTCCTGGCCGGACAGCACGCCGTCCTCCGCCTGCTCGATGCCCGTGGCGCGGTTCAGCGAGAGGTGGCCGGTGACGGCCGCGTACAGCTCGCCGTGCCGGTAGACGCGGCGGTAGCGGTAGGGGCCGCCGCGGTCGAGCCGGCTGGTCGCGACGGGGGTGCCGTCGTAGGTGAGGATGTCGCCGCGCGGGTGGTCGTAGCGGGCGATCAGCGGGCGTTCGTTCCTGGGGTCGGAGTTGAGCGCGCGCGAGCCGAACGCCTGGATCACCGTGACGTGCCCGAGCAGGACGAACAGCATCACCGCGCACACCCTGGCGACGTGGCGCAGCGGCACGTTGATCCGCCTCGCCCTCGATCCAGCCATGCACCTCGGTCTAACAACCGCGGCGCAAAGACTCTGCTAGAGGACGCTGCGGTAGTAGGAGATCTTGTTCCGGATGTAGCCGCGCCGCGCGGCGAGGTTGTCGATCTGCGCCTGAACGTGCTGCTCGTGCTCCTCCAGGAGCTTGATGCGGTCGGGGATGGTGTGGTCGCCGGCGCGGCTCAGCTCGGCGAAGCGCAACATCTGCGCGATCGGCATGCCGGTGTCGCGCAGGCAGCGGACCATGCCGAGCCAGCTGAGGTGCTCCTCACTGAACCTGCGCTGCCCGGACGAGTTGCGCTCGACGGGCTCCAGCAGGCCGATCTTCTCGTAGTAACGCAGGGTGTCGAGGGTGAAACCGGTCTCCTCGACGACCTCCGCCGGGGTGTACACGCTCATGTGACCAAGAATCCCACCTGGAGCGGACTCCAGGTCAACCCGGATACGCGGGGCTTGGCATGGAGCGGACTGCGGCTCTCAGCATCCGGCGCATGACCGGCCGAGCTGGGCGCCACCCCGAACCAGGTGGTGCTGGCCTGGCTGATGGCCGGCGGGGTCGTCCCCATCGTGGGCGTCTCCACGCTGGAGCAGCTGGAGGAGGCCGTCGGCGCGACCGAGCTCACGCTGGAGGACGAGCTGCGCGCCCGCATGGACGCTCCCTGCTGAGCGGCGTCAGGGCAGGTGGTCGGCGAGGTAGCGGCGGACGAGCTGCTTGCACTCGGCGACGAGCTCCGGGTCGCCCCCGGGGGCGACCCGGAAGGCCAGTTGGAGCACGGCGTCCGCGGCCTCGACGGCGACCAGGAGCGCCCGGTCGAGCCCCGGGCCCGCGGGGGCGCCCAGGAGCTCGCGCGTCAGGGCGCGCAGACGCTCGGCGACGACGACGTTGTTCTCCTGCGTGTCGTCGAGCGTCCACCGGGCGCCCTCGAGGCCGGTGAGCACCTCGCCGAAGTCGACCGCCCCGAACCCGGGCATGGTGCGCTTCATGGCGACGAACTCGTCGACGGCCAGGTCGACCAGGCCGGTCCAGTGGCCGAGGCCGGCCGACGGGATGCGCTCGGTGATCCGCTGGAGGAACGCCTCCAGGTTGCGCCAGGCCAGCGCGCGGACCAACCCCTGCTTGTCGGGGAAGAACTGGTAGAAGGTGCCGATCGGCACCCCGGCCCGGCGGGCGACCTCTTTGGTGGTCAGCGCGTCGTAGCCGACCTCGTCGAGCAGGAGCGCGCACTCGTCGAGCATGCGCTCCACCCGTTCGGCGCTCCGGCGCTGGGCGGGGCGGCGGCGCAGGGTCTGAGTCATGACGTCCATCCTGGCCCATGCCCGGCCGCCAGGGTCAGAAGACCGACACGTGCACGTGGTCGTAGTGGTTGGCGGTCACGCCGCCGCGGTCGGACATCGGGTCCCAGCCGCCGCCCGACCGGATGTCGTAGTAGCGCTGCTTCCAGATGATGTACATGACGCCGAGCCTGGGGCCGTTCTTGATCAGCCAGGCGGCCAGCGCGTCGCCGGTCGCGGCGTCGTTGCCGGTGGCCATCCGGCCGCCGCTGGACATCATGAAGTCGCAGGCCCGGCCCTTGCCGTGTTCGCCGGGGTCGCCGGGGCGCAGGCAGCCGACGCCGTACCTCATGGGGAAGTTCTGCATGATCTCGGCGCGTACGGCGACCATGCGCTGCGTCAGGCCCTCCGAGCCGCCGGGCTGCTGGAAGCCGTACTTGGCGAGCAGGCGCTCGATCTCCTTGCGCCTGCTCTGCAGGCTCTTGATCTCCTGGCGCAGCTTCTCGATCTTCTCGTTGGCGTTGAGCTTCGCTTCTTTGGAGTCGTCGATGAGCTTCTGGATGTTGCTGACCCGCTGCGAGCGCTCCTGGGCCATGTAGTTCATGTTGGCGGCCTGCCCCAGCACCTGGTAGGGGTCGGCGCCGGGGGCGATGATCTGCAGGCCGTCGATGGGGCCGACCATGTAGGCGGTCTGGGCGATGCGGGCGACCTCCGCCTCGGCCGCCCTGAGCCTGGCCTCCAGGTCGCCGGAGGTGTCGGTGGCCTTCTTGGCCTGGACCCTGATCTCCTCCAGGCTCTGGATCTGCCCGCGGTAGCGCTCGTTGAGCTGGGCCGCCTGTTTGGTGAGTTTGCGCAGCTCGGTGATGGTGGGGTCGGCTGCCGCCGGACGAGGGGACGACAGTCCGAGCAGCCCGGCGAGGACGGCGACAAGAACGGCGAAGCGCCCGATCCTCACGCCCGCCCCCTCCCCTCATAGACGGACCGAAACTATAGAAGATGATCTTGATTTCTGTCACCCGAACCCGGGAAGTCCCGCACCATTGGCGAAGTTCGCCCGTTTTCGCGGGGGCCGCGATCCTCTTGCGCCTGTGGACAGAACATGGTTCGGTCGCCTTGACAGCAAGCATTCGGCCAGCAGGAGGCTCACGACATGCGCCAGCACGACAAGCTGTTCATCGGGGGCGAATGGGTGAACCCAGCGGGTACCGGCACGGTGGACGTCATCTCCCCCCACACCGAGGAGGTCGTCGGCCGCGTGCCTGACGGCACCGCCGAGGACATGGATCGCGCGGTCGCCGCCGCGCGGGAGGCGTTCGACCACGGGCCGTGGCCGCGGATGACGTTCGCCGAGCGGGCCGAGGTGATCGCCCGCCTGGCCGCGATCTACAACGAGCGCCAGAGCGAGATGGCGCAGCTCATCACCGAGGAGATGGGCTCGCCGATCACCTTCTCCAACCTCGCGCAGGCGCCCCAGCCGCTCGGCATGCTGCAGTTCTACGCCGAGCTCGGCAGGACGTTCGAGCAGGAGGAGCAGCGGCCGGGCGTGTTCGGGCCGATCACCGTGCGGCGCGAGCCGGTGGGCGTGGTGGCCGCCGTGGTGCCGTGGAACGTGCCGCAGTTCGTGACCATGACGAAGGTGGCGCCCGCCCTGCTGGCCGGGTGCACGATCGTGCTCAAGCCGGCGCCCGAGACGCCGCTGGACGCGTACCTGCTGGCCGAGTGGGCGGCCGAGGCGGGCGTCCCGGCGGGCGTGTTCAACGTCGTGGTGGCCGGGCGCGAGGTCGGCGAGCACCTGGTCTCGCACCCCGGCGTGGACAAGGTGGCCTTCACCGGCTCGACGGCCGCCGGCCGGCGCATCGCGGCCATCTGCGGCGAGCAGCTCAAGCGGGTCAGCCTGGAGCTCGGCGGCAAGTCGGCCGCGATCGTCCTGGATGACGCCGACCTGGCCTCCAGCATGGGCTTCCTGTCCATGGCCTCCCTCATGAACAACGGTCAGGCGTGCGTCGCCCAGACCCGCATCCTCGCCTCCCGCAACCGCTACGACGAGGTCGTGGACGCGGTCGCCGGCATGGTCAAGGCGCAGACCGTCGGCGACCCCGCCGACCCGGCGACCGGCATCGGCCCGCTGGTGGCCAGGCGCCAGCAGGAGCGCGTGGAGGGCTACATCAAGATCGGCATGGACGAGGGCGCCAAGGTCGTCGTCGGCGGCCTCGACCGGCCGTACGACAAGGGCTGGTACGTCGCCCCCACGGTCTTCGCCGGCGTCTCCAACGACATGCGCATCGCCCGCGAGGAGATCTTCGGCCCGGTCCTGGCCGTCATCCCGTACGAGGACGAGGCCGACGCGATCCGCATCGCCAACGACAGCGACTACGGCCTGGCCGGCACCGTCTGGACCGCCGACCCCGAGCACGGCATGGACGTCGCCCGCCAGGTCCGCACCGGCACGTACGGCGTCAACTGCTTCATGCTGGAGACCAACGCGCCCTTCGGCGGCTACAAGGCCAGCGGCGTCGGCCGCGAGCTCGGCCCCGAAGGACTGAACGGCTACCTGGAGTACAAGACGATCTCGCGTCTCGGCTGAGCCTCCGCCGCGCCGAGGGCCCCGGGCCGCGGGGCCCTCGCGCGGCCGGGACGCACCCAGCGCGCCCCCGCGACGCTGGATGCGGAACCCCTCGGCCGCCCGCGCCACCCCCCATGAGCACGCTCGGCGACCGCCCGACTACCAGAAGTATGTCCCAAAGCCCCGGCAAGGGCAGTTTTCTTCCGGAGGGACTTTTCTCCCGGTGGTTTCCTTCCTTACGTCCTAGATAGACGTGGATTACTCAGGAAAGGTTGGCGGCAATCCATTTGCCGATCCGGTTGACGAGTTCGGGGGTGGCGGCGGTCTCCGCGTGCCCGTATCCGGGCTCGATCCACAACTCCTTGGGATCGCGCGCGCCCGCGTAGAGCTGATCGGCGTGATCCAGCGGGAAGAACGTGTCGGCGTCCCCGTGGACGATCAGCAACGGCGCCGGCGTGACCAGCGCGGCGGCCTCGTGGGGCGGCATCGGGATCGGGTCCCACGGGCCGCGGGCGATCCTGGTGCGCTTGGCGATCCGCGCCGCCCACCGCCCGACCGGCCGCTCGATGGCCCAGTGGACCTGCCGCATCGGCCGGGTGCCCCGGTAGTACCAGCGGGCCGGGCCGCTCACCGACACCACCGCGTCGACCCCGCCGCGCAGCGCGGCATGGCGTACGGCCACCGCCGCCCCCATCGAGAAGCCCACGACCGCGATCCTGGAGTAGCCCACCACGCGGGCGTGCCTGACCACGGCCTCGACGTCGAGGACCTCCAGGTCGCCGACCGTGGTCAGGCCGCCCGAGCGGCCGTGGCCGCGGAAGTCGAAGGCGAGCACGCCGCCGTAGCCGCTCAGCACGTGGACGATGCGGCGCGCGGTACGGTCGCGCCAGGAGCCGGTGAAACCGTGCGCCACCACGATGCCCACGTCCGTGCGGCGGGACGGGGTGTGCGCGGCGTCGATGCGGACCCCGTCCTCGGTGCGCAGCATGACGGGGAAATGGGACGCGAAGGGCATGAACCCGAGCTTAGGCTCGCCCCCCGCCGAGCTCAGACCGGGTACGGCCGTGGCGCGCACAGGTCGTCGACGCCCACGACGACGCGGACGCGCGACTCGTCGGCCGCGTCGACGGCCGGCCCGACGTTGGAGATCATCACCCGCGCGCGGCTCCCCCGGACGAGCTCGCGCAGCGTGCCCGCGTCGAGGTCGGCGGGCAACGACCAGATCACGCCGCCCGCGGCCGTCACCGCCACGAACGCCACCAGCAGGTCGGGCCCGGCGGGCAGGCACACGAGCACGCCGTCGCCGTCGCGCACCCCCCTGCGCCGCAGCTGAACGGTCGCCGTCGCGGACCTCTCGTCCAGCTGCTCCTCGGTGAGCGTCAGGCCGGTGACCGAGTCCACCATCACGATGCGCTCGTCCATACCGCCCCACGTTAGGGAGGGCATCTCCCGGACACATGGGGCGGAATATGCAGATCCCTATGCAGAAGCTCTCGGAGGCGCCTGCTGGTGTTCGGCGGCCCAGACCGCGATCTGGGCGCGCGAGGTGTAACCGAGCTTCTCCATGATGTTGGCGATATGCCGGGCGACCGTCGCCGGGCTGATGACCAGCTCCGCCGCGATGGCCCGGTTGGACAGCCCCCGCGTGAGCAGGCCCGCGATCTCGTGCTCGCGCGCGGTCAGCAACGACGGGCGCACGGGCTCGGCCGGCACCGGCGCGCGCGGCGGCACCCGCTCCCCCTCCAGCACGTGGCGGGCGGCGTCGTCGGGGCTCATTGCCCGGCCGCGCGACCACAACGCGGCGGCGCGACCGTCGCCCAGCTTGGTGCGGGCCCGGCCGAGCAGCTCCTCGATGCGGATCGTGGCGGAGTGCTGGCCGATCGACTCGCGCAGCGCCGCCGCCGCCGCGGCCGCCAGCACCGCGCCCTCCAGGTCGCCTTCGTACTCGGCCAGCACCGACAGCCCCACCAGGCAGCGGGCCACGCCCTGACGCTGGCCGGTCTCCCGGCCCAGCGCGAGGCTGGCGGCCAGGCGCTCGCGCGCGGCGGTGAACTCGTGCAACATCGCCGCCACCCGCCCGATCCTGGCCAGGCAGCGGGCCAGGTCGAGGTCGCCGCCGACCTCGCGCAGCCACGGCTCGGCCATCTCGTACTGGGCCTTGGCGGTCACCAGGTCGCCGCGGGCCTCGGCCACCGCGCCGAGCTGCCCGGCCGTCCTGGCCATGATCCAGCGGTGGCCGTGCTCGCGCGCCCTGGCCAGCGCCTCCTCGCCGTGACGCTGCGCCTCGCGCAGGCGGCCGCGGGTCAGCGCCACCGCCGACAGCCCGGCCAGGCCCGAGGCCTGGTTCCAGATGTCGCCGGAACGCTCGGCGATCGCCAGGCCCTGCTCGGCGTGGCACAGCGCCTCGTCGGCGCGGCCCATGCGCAGCAGCAGCACGACCATGAGGCTGTGCACGACGCCGCGCGGGAACAGGCTGCCTGGCGCGAGTCCGGCCAGCGCCTCCCGCGCCAGCTCCAGCGCGCGGCCCAGCTCGTCGCGCGTCTCCAGCCCGTACGCCAGGCACGCCTTGGTGTAGGCGATCTCGTCCTCCGTCAGGCCGGACACGTCGAGCGCGAGCAGCCGCTCCAGCCAGCCGACGATCTCCGCCAGGTTGCCCCCGATGGGGTAGAGCCCCGTGCTGGCCCGGCACAGCCGCAGCCCCAGCCCCACCTCGCCGGAGGCGGCGGCCCAGTCGAGCGCCGCCCGCTGGTCGGGCAGGAGCGTCCTGGTCGCGGTCAGGGCCTGCAGCCGGCACGGCCACGGCACGCGCGGTTCGACCATCTCGGTCTGGAAATAGCGCTCCTGCAGCTCGCAGAGCACGTCGAGGTGGCGCTGGCGCAGCTGCTCCTGCTCGCCGGCCTGCCGCAGCCGCTCGACGGCGAAGCACCGGATGGTCTCCAGCAGGCGGTAGCGGCTCTCGTCGCACAACACGAGCGACTTGTCGACCAGGCCGCCGAGCAGGTCGACGATCTCGCCGGCGGCGATGGGCGGCCTGGCGCAGACCCGCTCGGCCAGGTCGAGGTCGAAGTCGCCGGCGAACACCGACAGCCGGCGCAGCAGCACCTGCTCCTTGTCCGCCAGCAGGTCGTAGCTCCACTCGACGGCGGCCAGCAGCGTGCGCTGCCGGGCCGGGGCCGTGCGCCCGCCCGTGGTGAGCAGCGAGAAGCGGTCGTCGATGCGGTCGGCGATCTGCCCGGGGCTGAGCAGGCGCGTACGGGCCGCCGCCAGCTCCAGCGCCAGCGGCAGCCCGTCGAGCGCCCGGCACAGCCGCACGACGTCGGGCAGGCTCTCGGGGCCCGGCCGCGTGCCGGCCGCCGCCGCGCGGTCGAGGAAGAGCTGCACGGACTCGACGTCGGCGGTGACGTCGTCGGGCAGGTCGAGCGGCGGCACCCGCCAGATCAGCTCGCTGGCGATGCGCAGCGGCTCTCTGCTCGTGGCCAGCACGCGCACCGGCGGGCAGGCCGCGACCAGCGCCTCGACCACCTCGGCGCACCGGTCGACCAGGTGCTCGCAGTTGTCGAGCAGCAGCAGGCAGCGCTGGTCGCGCAGCCGGTCGGTGACGGTGTCGAGCAGCGGCCGGCCTGCCTCCTCGCGTACGCCGAGCACCCGGGCGATCTCCTGGTCGACCAGCTCGGGGCGGCGCAGCCCGGCCAGCTCGACGAGCCAGACCCCGTCGGGATGGGCGGCCGTCAGCCCGGCGGCCACCTGAAGGGCCAGCCGCGTCTTGCCGATGCCGCCGACACCACAGAGCGTGACCACGCGCGTCTCGGCGAACAGGCCGCGCAGATCATGCAGATCGCGCTCGCGGCCCACGAAACGGTTGGGATCGGCCGGAAGGTTGTGCCGGGGGGAGTCTGGCATGTGGTCACCCTGCGTCGCGGAAGGATCACACTCTCCCACAGTGTCGCACTTTTCACAGGCCAAGCGAGCTGACGACGGCCCTTTCGTCGACGACGCGCAGGACGGGGTCGCCGAGCAGCCGCCTGGCCAGGTCGTACGGGGCGACCACGACGGTGGCCCGGCGCTCGGCGGCCAGCACCCGGCAGCCGATCAGGGTCGGCTCGTGGGGCACCACGACGTGGGCGCCCGCCGTCATCGCCAGGTCGATCACCCGCAGGCCGCGGAACGGCTCGCTGACCGCGTTGATCACCACGTCGTCCTTGCCGATGACCAGGCGGGTGGCGAGCCTGCGCAGGTCGGTCGCCAGCTCGTCGTTGTCGAGCAGCCGCTCGCCGTCGAGGGACAGGGCGGGCCCCGCGAGCGGCCCGAACTCGACCGTGCCGCCGGCCAGCAGCTCGGCGAACGGGGTGGCGCCCGGCGCGGGCCGCAGGGTGAAGACGTGCTCGACCTCGGCCGCCGGGGGGACGTCGTGCTGGGTGATCAGCATGCGGGCGGGACCGGACGGCGCGAGCACCGCGATCCCGCCGGCCCAGGCGACGGCGTGCACCGCCACGGGCAGCGCCGCGCCGAGCGGGAGGTCGACCAGGACGCGGTCGCCGTAGCGCAACCCGTGATCGCGCAGCCCCCCGGCCGCGCGGCCGACCCGTCTGGCGAAGGCGGCGTACGACAGCACCTCGCCGGTCCGGACGTCGCTGACCGCCGGCTGGTCGCCCTGCATCGGTGCCGCCGCCATCACCAGCTCTGTCCAGGTCATGCCGACAATCTAGGGACCCCCGCCCGGCTTGCCATGCGCACAATTGTGCAACCCGCTATGTAGGTGCGCTTAACCTGCGCGTACGCCCGCCGCCATGTCGTCCCGCTCCTTCCATCAGGGGGGATCAACTAGACTTATGCAGTCGCGACTTCGCGCGGCGAGCCCCACGACACAGAGCGAGACGTCATCATGCCTTTGAACAGCCGCGACGACCTGCGGAACATCGCGATCATCGCGCACGTCGACCATGGCAAGACCACGCTGGTCGACGCCATGCTCTGGCAGTCCGGGGCATTCCGCGCCAACCAGGATGTCGACGACCGCGTCATGGACTCCAACGACCTGGAGCGCGAGAAGGGCATCACCATTCTCGCGAAGAACACCGCCGTCCAGCACGGCGGCATGACCATCAACATCATCGACACACCCGGCCACGCCGACTTCGGCGGCGAGGTCGAGCGGGGCCTGTCCATGGTCGACGGCGTCGTGCTGCTGGTCGACGCCTCCGAGGGCCCGCTGCCGCAGACCCGGTTCGTGCTGCGCAAGGCGCTGGCCGCCAAGATGCCGGTCATCCTGTGCATCAACAAGGTCGACCGCCCCGACGCCCGCATCAAGGAGGTCGTCGACGAGGTCTACGAGCTCTTCATGGACCTCGACGCCACCGAGGAGCAGATCGACTTCCCGATCGTCTACGCCTCGGCGAAGGCCGGCCGGGCCTCGATGGAGCGCCCCGAGGACGGCGGCATGCCCGACTCCCCCGACCTCGAGCCGCTGTTCGACATCATCAAGTCGACGATCCCGGCGCCCACGTACGACCCGAGCGCGCCGCTGCAGGCCCACGTCACCAACCTCGACGCCTCCTCCTACCTCGGCCGCATCGCCCTGTGCCGCATCCACCAGGGCCGGCTGCACAAGGGCCAGCAGGTGGCCTGGTGCCGCACCGACGGCTCGATCCAGCGCGTCAAGATCACCGAGCTGCTCATGACCGAGGCGCTCGAGCGCAAGCCGGCCGAGGAGGCCGGCCCCGGCGACATCATCGCCATCGCCGGCATCCCCGACATCATGATCGGCGAGACGCTGGCCGACCCCGACGACCCGCGCCCGCTGCCGCTGATCCAGGTCGACGAGCCCGCCATCTCGATGACCATCGGCACCAACACCTCGCCCCTGGTGGGCAAGGTCAAGGGCGCCAAGGTCACCGCCCGCATGGTGAAGGACCGCCTCGAGAAGGAGCTGGTCGGCAACGTCTCGCTGCGGGTGCTGCCCACCGACCGCCCCGACGCGTGGGAGGTGCAGGGCCGCGGCGAGCTGGCGCTGGCCATCCTGGTCGAGCAGATGCGCCGCGAGGGCTACGAGCTGACCGTCGGCAAGCCGCAGGTCGTCACCAAGGTCATCGACGGCAAGGTGCACGAGCCGGTCGAGCGCCTGACGGTCGACTGCCCGGAGGAATACCTCGGCGCCGTCACCCAGCTCCTCGCCGTCCGCAAGGGCCGCATGGAACACATGACCAACCACGGCACCGGCTGGATCCGCATGGAGTTCGTGGTGCCGGCGCGCGGCCTGATCGGCTTCCGCACCGAGTTCCTCACCGAGACCCGCGGCACCGGCCTGGTCCACCACGTGTTCGACTCCTACGAGCCGTGGTTCGGCGAGCTGCGCACCCGCAACAACGGCTCCCTGGTGGCCGACCGGTCCGGCCCGGTGACCGCGTTCGCGATGCTCAACCTCCAGGAGCGCGGCACCCTGTTCGTCTCGCCGACGACCGAGGTCTACGAGGGCATGATCGTGGGCGAGAACTCCCGGTCCGACGACATGGACGTCAACATCACCAAGGAGAAGAAGCTCACCAACATGCGCTCCTCCACCAGCGAGGAGACCGAGAAGGTGATCCCGCCGCGCATCCTGTCGCTGGAGCAGGCCCTCGAGTTCATCCGCGAGGACGAGTGCGTGGAGATCACGCCCGACGCGGTGCGCATCCGCAAGGTGGTCCTCGACGCCGCGACCCGCGGCCGCGCCGCCGCCCGCGCCAAGCGCGCGTGACGTCGCTCGCCCACCGCCCGGTCTCCCCCTAGGGAGGCCGGGCGGTGGTCTTCCGGGGCGTCAGCGGCGGGGCAGTTCGCTGCCGCGCACGTGCGCGCACAGCCAGTCGACCAGCGGCTCGACGTCGCGCCACGTGCGCGCCACCCGGTCGCGCGCCTCGGCCGTGTGCACCCACTCCGCCGGCTCGAAGCGCTTGCCGGCGAAGATCGAGCGGTGCCGCAGCAGCTCGATGCGCGGGTGGTCCTCGCCGAACCCGCGCGGCCTGGTCTTCAGGCGTTCGCCGTACAGCGTGTGGCCGGCCGCCGTCAGCGCGCCCGTGATGGCGGCCAGCGGCTTGCCCGACACGTCCTCGTCCACGGCCGCGCGGTAGCGGGCCACCTGGTCGGACGCCTGCGTGTAGCAGCCGCCCGCCGCGAAGAGCCCCTCCGCGCTGATCTCGACGTAGAGCCCGATCCCGGGCATGCGCTCGACGAAGGCCCCTTGATGCGTCTTGTACGGCGACTTGTCCTTGGCGAACCGTACGTCGCGGTACGGCCGGAACAGGTGGGCCTCCCCGAACTCCGGCCCGAGCTCCTCGGTGAGCGCCCGCATGGGAGCCCGCACGGCCTGCTCGTAGAGATGCTTGTGCGCACCGAAGTAGATCTTGGAATTGTCCGCCTCGAGGCCCTCGTAGAAGAGGAACGCCTCGTCGGGGAAGCCGGTGAAACCCATGCCGACAAGCGTGCCACGCGCTCAGCGCGCCCCGTACGTGCGCCCCGGCACCGGGCCGTCGCCGTACAGCTCCGAGACCGTGACGAACGTGAAGCCCTTCGCGGCGAGCCGGTCGAGCACGGCGGGGACGGCCTCGACGGTGCTGCGGTGGATGTCGTGCATGAGGACGATCGAGCCTCGTCGCGCGTGCGCCGCACGGGCGGCCACCTTCGCGGGCCTGTGGTCGCGCCAGTCGAACGTGTCGACGTTCCACAGGATCTGGGCCAGGCCCTCGCGGCGCGTCTCGGCGGCGACCCGCGCGTCCGTCGAACCGTACGGCGGCCGCATGACGCGCATCCGCACCCCGGTCAGCCGCCGCACGAGGTGGCCGGTGTGGGTGAGCTGGCGTTCGACCGCGTGCCGCGGAAGGCCGGTCAGCGCCAGGTGGCTCCAGGAGTGGTTGCCGAGCTCGTGGCCGTCGGCGGCGATGCGGCGCACGGTCTCACCGTGCCGGTCGACCATCTCGCCGACGACGAAGAACGTCGCCCGCACGGCCCGCTGCCTGAGCAGATCGAGCAGCCGCGCGGTGTACGGGCCGGGGCCGTCGTCGAAGGTCAGCGCCACACACTTGAGCCGAGCGCAGTCGACGTCACGGCCGGCCGGGCCGGGCGGCGGCAGGACGGCCGCGAGGACCGGGTGGCCGGGCTCGTCGAGCGGCGTCGCGTGGCTGACGCAGCCTGCGAGCGCGAGCAGGGCCACGGGCAGGGCCCATACGCGCATGTTTCCCCCCGCAACATGGCATGCGGGAGCCTGTCATGGATAGTCCTGGACCGGTGCCCCCCGCAGCTCTCTGGCCAGGTCGTCCCACCAGAGTGGGATATCGGCCTGGAGCTCCCTGTAGCGGCGCGCCACGCGCATGGCACATCCAGCCGGATCCGTACCCAGATGCCGACGTTTCACCGGGCCTTCCTGCCAACGGTAAAAAGCATCCCTGTAGTGCACGACCAGCCCGATCCACACCGAGATCGTGGCCCCGTCGCCCACCTCGTACGCGCCGGTGACGCCCAGACCGTGCAGCTCCGCCTCGAGCTTCTCCGTCGCCGCCCGAGCCTCACTCACCGCGACCGCCCGCGCACGGACGCTCCGGGTGGCCGGGGCGGACGAACCGCGAACCTCAACCTGACCTCCTGTCGGCGTAGGAACGGGGGGGATATGCCCCGCCTTCACTTCGGGCAGGGACGGTTGTTAGGCGTTCTGGCCCGCAACCAGGGATGTACCCAGCCACGGACGTCAGCCGCGAGGACTTGAGGTCATGATGAAACCCCGCCGGAGGACGCGGGGGTCGTTCGACGTTATTGGTCCTGCGTCTCGCGCGGCTCGGCGACGACCATCACGAACCTGAGGCCGGCCGGACCCGCGTTCGCGTAGCGGTGCGGCCGGTCGGCGGTGAAGAGCACGGCGTCGCCCTGCCCGATCACGTGGCTCCTGCCGTGGACGGTGAGCGTGAGCTCGCCGTCGAGCACCGTGAGCATCTCGCGGGTGCCGGGCGTGTGGGCGTCGCCGTCGTGGTGCTCGCCGGGGGGCAGTCGCCACTCCCACAGCTCCATGATCACGGGCATGTCGGCGCCGACCAGCAGTTTCGCCTCCCCACCTCCCTGGCGGAACGTCACCACGTCGGCCTTGTCGACCACGCGCACCATGGGCACGTCGGAGACCTCCACCAGCCGGGCCACGGTGACGCCGAGCGCGGAGGCGATGCGGGTGAGCGTCGAGACGCTCGGGTTGGTGCGTCCCTGCTCGACCTGGACGAGCATGCCTCGGCTCACCCCCGAGCGGGCGGCGAGCGCGTCGAGGGTGAGCCCGCGGTGCGCCCGCTGGGCGCGGACGTTGTTGGCGATGGCCTGCGTGATGAGCTCTGGGTCTTCCACAGAAGTGCAGTGTAGTGAATCCGTTTGGCACTGGAGTGAACGCAATGTACTGTACCGTCAGTGCAACACAGTGAACTGGAGGCGGATCGTTGACGGTGCTCCTGGCGACGGCCTGCGCGATCGTGATGGGCGCGGGAGACTTCTTCGGCGGGATGGCGACGAAGCGTTCCCAAGTGTTGTCGGTCGTCGTGGTCTCGCAGATCGCCGGGCTGGCGCTGGTGAGCTGCCTGCTGCCGCTGCTGCCCGGCGTGTTCGACGCCCGCGCGCTGTCCTGGGGCGTGGCCGCCGGGCTGTCGGGGGCGGCCGGGCTGGTGCTGTTCTACCGGGCGCTGGCCACGGGCGTCATGTCCGTGGTGGCCCCGACGACCGCGGTGACCTCGGCCGCGCTGCCGGTGGTGTTCGGGCTGGCGACCGGCGACCGGCCGGGTCCGTGGGCGCTGGCGGGGGTGGCGCTGGCGCTGGGCTCGGTGGTCCTGGTCAGCCAGGACACCTCGGGCTCCGGCCGGGTGAACGCGTCGTCGATCCTGATCTCGCTGGCGGCCGGCGCCGGGTTCGGCGGGTTCTTCATCCTGCTGTCCATGGCCCCGCACGAGGCCGGCCTGTGGCCGCTGGTCGGCGCCCGGCTGTCGTCGGTCTCGACGGTCGCCCTGCTCGCCGTGGCCACGCGGCGCACCCTGCGGCCCGGCCCGCGTTCACTGCACGCCATCGTGGCGGCCGGCGTGCTCGACATGGTGGCCAACGTGCTCTACCTGCTGGCCCAGCAGGACGGCCTGCTCAGCCTCGTCGCCGTGCTGGTCTCGCTCTACCCGGCGAGCACGCTGCTGCTGGCCCGCCACGTGCTCGGGGAGCGGCTGCGGGGCGTGCAGGTCGCCGGGGTGGGCTGCGCGCTCGTCGCAGTGGCCCTCATAGCCGTTGCACAGTAACTCCTGCCTTGCTACGTTTCGCCCGTGCGCCCCGACCGGGCACGTGCAGACGGTGAGTCGTTCCAGCACGTCGCGGTGCCGTACGACTCCGACGCGTCCTTGCTCGGCCTCGTCGCCCCGCGCGTGCGGGCCGCGCTGGGCGAGGGCCGCCACGTGCTGGTGATCACGTCGAGGCTCCCGCAACTGGCCGAGGCGCTGGGACCGGACGCCGATCGGGTCGAGACACGCCCGCCCGCCTCCTGGTACGCCCACCCGTTCCGCATGCTGGCCGCCTGCCACGACTACACCCGCGGCCGCCGCACCCTCGTCGTCGGCGAGCCCGTCTGGCAGGGCAGGTCAGCACGCGAGATCGGGGAGCTCATCCGCTGCGAGTCCGTGCTCAACGCCGCCCTCCGCCCGGCCACGGCGACGCTGCTCTGCCTCTACGACGTCCGCGCCACCCCCCGCGACGTCGCCGACTCCTGCCCGGTCAACCACCCCGTGCTGCTCGGCCCGGACGGCGAGGTCCCCAGCGCCCGCTACGTCGAGCCGTACGAGCTGGTCCTGCCCCACGACCGCGCCCCGCTCCCCCCGCCGCCGGCCGACGCCGTGACGATCGGCTTCGCCGGCCCCGGGCTGCGGCGGGCGCGCCAGGCCGTCGCCGCCTACGCCAGGGTCCTGGGGATGGACGCCGACCGGGTCACCTCGCTGGTGATCAGCGTCTCGGAGATCGCCGCCAACAGCATCGAGCACGGCGCCGGCCACGGCGTGATCACTCTGTGGCGCGCCGGCGGCGAGCTGGTGTGCGAGATCACCGAGCCCGGCGGCGCGCTCGACGATCCCTTACCGGGCTGCATACCACCAGAGCCCGCATCCCTTCGCGGATACGGGCTCTGGATCAGCAGGCAACTGTGCGACCTGGTGGAGCTACGTTCAGGAGGCGGCGCCCTACGCGTCCGCCTCCGTCTGTCTCTGGGGCCGTAGGGGTCTACGCGGCGCTCTGGGCGGGAAGGCGTACGGCGCCTTCCTCACGGGCGTACTCCTCCAGCATGCCGCGCAGCTGGCGGCGGCCACGGTGCAGCCGCGACATGACCGTCCCGATCGGGGTGCCCATGCGCTCGGCGATCTCCTTGTACGCGAAGCCCTCCACGTCGGCCAGGTAGACCGCCACGCGGAAGTCCTCGGGGAGGGAGCGCAGCGCGTCCATCACGACGCTGTCGGGCAGCCGGTCGAGCGCCTCGGTCTCGGCCGACCGCAGGCCGGTCGAGGTGTGCGACTCGGCGGCGTGCAGCTGCCAGTCCTCGATGTCCTCGGCGGCCGACAACTTCGGCGAACGCTGCTTCTTGCGGTAGTCGTTGATGAAGTTGTTGGTCAGGATGCGATGCAGCCACGCCTTGAGGTTGGTGCCCTCGCGGAACTGGTGGTACGACGTGTACGCCTTGGCCACGGTCTCCTGCACCAGGTCTTCCGCGTCGGCGGCGTTACGGGTCAGACGCATGGCGGAAGCGAACAGCTGCGACGTCACGGGCACGACATCGCGCTCGAACCAGTCCTGACGCTGCTCATCGGTCATCGAGATCAATTCATTCCCCCTTGCGCTCTCCCCCGTATCGGCACAAGCCGCCTGATAGCGGTCCCATCATCGCAAGCCCTCAGTAAGGGGCGCGTTAGAGCGGTTCCGCAACGTTCAGAAGGGGTCTCGGTCCATGTGCTCGCGGCGTGCGTCGTCACGTCCACGGCCGGACAAGTCTCGCTATCATAACACTACCCACCCAAATTTGCATGAATAGTGGCTAGAGTCACATCGGATAGCGTATGTGGACGAACTTCGTGGACCAGCACGGCATGGGCCGCACGCCATCGACCGGTGCCGGTCCCGCGAACGGGCGAACCCGTCGCCGACCGCTGGTGTGACACTCATGCGCACGTCTTTTCGCCTGCCCATGCACTGGGGAGTAAACCTCACCCTGGTAGACGCGCCGTTGCCCCCGGCCGGTTCACGACAACACCAATCGATCCCCACCTATTCCCCATGGGTCTGCACCGCGGGATCAGCCCGGCACTGATTCCAGGGCTCGCACCAGGGGTGCGAGCTGCGGGTCCTGGGCGGCCTCACCCAGGACCTCCCGCAGGGCGGCGTCGTGGACGGGACGGGCCTGGCGCAGGAGGTCGAGCCCGGCCTCGGTGACGTCGGTGTAGATGCCGCGCCGATCGGTGGGGCACAGATAGCGCGACAACAGGCCGCGGTTCTCCAGGCGGGTCACCAGCCGCGTGGTGGCGCTCTGGCTGAGCACCACCGCGTCGGCGACCTGCTTCATCTGCAGATGCCCGCCCTCGCCGTCGTGCTGCCGGCTGAGGACGTCGAGCAGCGAGTACTCGCGCGCGCTCAGGCCGTGGCGGCTCTGCAGGACGCGCTCGAGGTGCGACTCGATCCGGCCGTGGAGCAGCGAGAGAGCGCACCAGCCCGCGGCGAGGGCGGTGAGCGAGGGATCGGTCGCGGTCACGACGGCCTCCTTGGTTCTCCGTCAATCCTTGCACACGACGGCAGACGTCGTGGGAATTAGCGGGCGTTTGCAATAGACAGCGTATGCAACTATTGTCCACGCTTGCAATCTCCTGACGCAATCACTTGGACGGCTTCTCCATGCCTCTCGCCCTCCTCGCCCTGGCCATCGGGGCCTTCGGGATCGGCACCACCGAATTCGTGATCATGGGCGTGCTGCCCCAGGTCGCCGCCGACTTCGGCGTCTCCATCCCCGCCGCCGGCTGGCTGGTGACCGGCTACGCGCTCGGGGTCGTGCTCGGGGCCCCGTTGCTGACCGTGCTCGGCACCAAGGTGTCCCGCAAGAAGATGCTGATGTTCCTGATGGCGCTGTTCGTCGCGGGCAACGCGATCTCGGCCGTGGCTCCGGTCTTCGGGGTGATGCTGATCGGCCGGGTCGTGGCCTCCCTCGCGCACGGCGCGTTCTTCGGGATCGGCTCCGTCGTCGCCGCCGACCTGGTCGCCCCGCACAAGAGGGCCTCCGCCATCTCGCTGATGTTCACGGGCCTGACGGTGGCGAACATCGTCGGCGTCCCGGGCGGCACCTACCTCGGGCAGGCCGCCGGCTGGCGGATCACGTTCGCCGCCGTGGCCGTGCTCGGCGTCGTGGGCCTGCTCGGCGTGGCCGGGCTGGTCCCGGAGGCGGGCCGGCCCAAGGCCGCCGACGTGCGCACCGAGCTCTCGGCGTTCCGCAACGCCCAGGTCTGGCTGGCCATGGCGATGACCGTGCTCGGCTACGGCGGGGTCTTCGCCGCGATCACCTACATCACCCCGATGATGACCGAGGTGACCGGCTACGCCGAGGCCGCGGTCACCTGGCTGCTGGTACTGTTCGGCATCGGCATGTTCCTCGGCAACCTCGTCGGCGGCAGGTTCGCCGACCGGGCCCTGATGCCGATGTTGTTCACCGCGCTGGGCGCGCTGTCGCTGACGCTGCTGCTGTTCACCGCGACCGCCCACGACAAGGTGCTCGCCGCCGTCACGCTCACGCTGATCGGCGCCCTGGGGTTCGCCACCGTGCCGCCGTTGCAGAAGTGGATCCTCGACCAGGCCGCCGCCGCTCCCACGCTGGCCTCGGCGGCCAACATCGGGGCCTTCAACCTCGGCAACGCGCTCGCGGCCTGGCTCGGCGGGCTCGTCATCTCCGCCGGGCTCGGATACACCGCCCCGAACGGCGTCGGCGCGCTCCTGGCCGGCGTCGCGCTGCTGCTGTCCTTCCTCGCCGCCCACCTCGATCGCCGCGCCCGCACAGCGGGCAGGGTCATGACGGACACGGGGCGACCCGCCCTCGAACACTGACCGCGACACACATCCGGAAGGAACGCGCCATGACGTCCATCCCGAAGGTCACCCTCAACAACGGCGTCGAGATTCCGCAGCTCGGCTTCGGCGTCTTCCAGGTCCCCGACAGGGAGACCGCCGCGGCCGTGACCGCCGCCCTGCGGGCCGGTTACCGCTCCATCGACACGGCCGCGATCTACGGCAACGAGGCCGGCGTCGGCAGGGCGCTGGCCGAGACGGGGCTGCCCCGCGAGGAGCTGTTCGTCACCACCAAGGTGTGGAACACCGACCAGGGCTACGACTCCACCCTCAAGGCCTTCGACGCCTCCCTGGCCAAGCTGGGCCTCGACCACGTCGACCTGTACCTGATCCACTGGCCGGCCCCGCGCCGCGGCCTCTACCTGGACACCTGGCGGGCCATCGAGCGGCTGGTCGCCGACGGCCGCGTCCGCGCCGCCGGCGTCTCCAACTTCCAGCCCGCGCACCTGCGCCGCCTGCTGGAGCACGGCTCGCTCGTCCCCGCCGTCAACCAGATCGAGCTGCACCCCGGCCTGCAGCAGGCCGAGCTGCGCGCCCTGCACGCGGAGCTCGGCATCGCCACCGAGGCGTGGAGCCCCCTGGCGCAGGGCGCGGTCCTGGGTGACGACGCGATCGTGTCCATCGCCCGGCGGCACGGCAGGTCGCCCGCCCAGGTCGTCCTGCGGTGGCATCTGCAGCTGGGCACCATCGTGATCCCGAAGTCGGTCACCCCGGCCCGCATCCAGGAGAACATCGACGTCTTCGACTTCACCCTGGCGGACGACGAGCTGGCCGCCATCGCCGCCCTCGACCGCGGCCTGCGCACCGGCCCCGACCCCGACGCCCTGAACTGACGCCGTGGGCGGGGACGCGGGGTCAGGAGGCCGGCCTGGCGGGGTCGACCGCGAAGAGCTCCGCCAGGTCGTCGAGGATGGCGTGGGCGCCCTGGATGCCCACCGCGCTCATCCACGTCAGGTCGCTGACTTCGTGCTTGTCGCCCTTGAGCCTGCCCCACAACGGGTTGCCGACGAACTTCTCCTTGGGCTCGTCGGTCGCCGGGTCCGGATAGGTCGCGACGAAGATGTGGTCGGCGTCCAGCTCGCCGATGCGCTCCTGGCTCACGTCCACCGCGATCGCGTCGTCCACGGTGGGCTGGTCCTCGGGGCGCGGGAAGCCGACGTCCTTCATGACGACGCCGGAGTAGGAGTTCTCCACGTACAGCCGGACGGTCGGCTCGCCCGCGAAGCGCACGATCGAGACCGTCGGCAGCTCGCCCTCCTTCTCCTTGATCGAGGCGCCGATCGCGGCGGCGCGCTCCTCGAACTCCTTGATCCGGGTGTCCGCGAGCTGCTCCTTGCCGAGGGCCTGGCCCATGAGGCGCAGGTTGTCCTTCCAGATCGCCCCGGTGGTCTCGCTGAACACGGTCGGCGCGATCTTGGAGAGCTGGTCGTAGAGCGCCTCGTGCCGCACCTTCGCCGAGACGATGAGGTCGGGCTTGAGCGAGATGATCTTCTCCAGGCTCGGCTGCTCCAGCGTGCCGACCGGGGTGGCCTCCTTGCCGTACTGCCCGGCGACCGGGCCGAGATAGTCTGGCAGCTCGGTCTCGATCGAGCGGTACGTCGTGTAGCCCACCACCGGGGTCTCCAGGGTCAGCACCGCGTCCACGAAGCTCTGGTCGAGGGCCACGACCCGCTTCGGCTGCGCCGGGATGACCGTCTCGCCCATGGCGTGCTTGACGGTACGGAACGGAGCCGCGCTCGACGACGGCGGGGTCTCCGCCGTGTCCGACGAGGAGCCGCAGGCGGCGAGCCCCACCAGGAGGAGAGCGCCGGCCAGCACCCGCAACGGTCTCATGAGAAGCCTTTCGCGAGAAGTAAGGCAACCCTAAATTAGGTTAGCCCTGCCTAAGCTGGCATACTCCGTGAGATCGGGCAAATGTGGAGGTGAACACGGGTGAGCGCTACGGCCGTCGCCCCGCGGCTCCATGGCATCCGCCATCGCCGGCTCACCGTGCTCGTCGTCCTGCTCGGCGCCCTGGCCGTGACCGTGGTGCTGAGCATCACGATCGGCTCCAAGTCCGTGCCGCTGGCCGACGCCTGGCACGCGCTGACGGCGCCGACCGGCACCGAGAACGACCTCGTGATCCGCTCGCTGCGGGTGCCGAGGACCGTCTTAGGGGTGCTCGCCGGGCTCGCGCTCGGCGTGGCGGGCGCGCTCATGCAGGGCCACACCCGCAACTCGCTCGCCGACCCCGGCCTGCTCGGCGTCACGCAGGGCGCCGCGTTCGCGATGGTGGCCTCGATCATCCTGCTCGGCGTCGACAGCCTGCTCGTCTACATCTGGTTCGGCCTGGCCGGAGCGCTGGTGGCGAGCGTGGCGGTGTTCGCGCTCGGCATGGTCGGCGGCAGGGGCGGCCCGACGCCGGTCACGCTGGCCCTGGCCGGCACCGCCGTCAGCGCCTTCCTCGCCGCCCTGACCTCGGCCGTCGTCCTGCTGGACGAGCAGGCGATGGACGTCTTCCGCTTCTGGCAGGCCGGCTCGATCTCCGCCAGGGGCGCCGACGTGGTCTGGCAGGTGCTGCCGTTCATCCTGGCGGGGCTCGTGCTGGCGATGATCAACGCACCCGGCCTGAACGCCCTGTCGCTCGGCGAGGACGTCGCCCGCAGCCTCGGCCAGAACATCGCCCTGACCCGCACCATCGGCGTCGCCGCCGTCACCCTGCTGTCGGGCGCGGCCGTCGCCGCCTGCGGCTCGCTCGCCTTCGTCGGGCTCATCGTGCCCCACCTCGCCCGTCCGCTGTCGGGCACCGACCACCGGTGGCTGCTGCCGTACTCGGGGCTGATCGGCGCGGCGCTGCTGCTGTTCGCCGACGTGATCGGCCGCGTGGTCGCCCCGCCGGGCGAGCTGGAGGTCGGCGTGGTGCTCGCCCTGATCGGCGCCCCGTTCTTCGTCTTCCTGGTACGCCGCAGGAAGCCGGTGCGCCTGTGACCACGCTCACCGCCCGCTCCGTGCGCGTCGGCCGCCTGTCCTGGCAGCTCCGGCCGCGCAGCGTCACGGTCGCCCTGACCGGCCTCGTGCTGCTCGCCCTGCTGATGGCCCTGAACATGCGCATCGGCGACATCGACATGTCGCTGGCCGAGGTCGTCGCGGGCACGTTCGACGTCAACAGCCCGGCCCACTTCGTCATCATGGAGCTGCGCCTGCCGCGCGCGCTCACCGGCGCCCTGGTCGGCGCGGCGCTCGCGTTGTCGGGCGCGATCATCCAGTCGATCGCGCGCAACCCCCTCGCCAGCCCCGAGATCCTCGGCGTCACCACCGGCGCCTCGGTCACCGTGGTGGCCGGCGTGGTCGCCGGCGGCAGCGTGAACAGCGGCGTCAGCGGCCTGCTGGCCACGCTCGGCATCCCCGCGCTCGCCCTGCTCGGCGGCCTGCTCGGGGCCGCGGTCGTCTACGGCCTGGCCTGGCGGCGCGGCCTCGACGGCTACCGCCTGGTCCTGGTCGGCATCGGCGTGGCCGCGGTGTTCACCAACGTCAAGTTCTGGCTGCTGACCATCGGCGACGTGAACGACACCGGCCGCGCCATGGTCTGGATCAGCGGCTCGCTGAACGGCCGCGGCTGGGAGCACGTCACCCCCACGGCGCTGGCCCTGGCCGTGCTGGTGCCGGTGACCCTGCTCGGCACACGTTCCCTCGACGCCCTGCGCTTCGGCGACGACACGGTCACCGCGCTCGGCGTGCGCATGAACCTGGCCCGCGCCCTGATGATCCTCGCGGCCGTGCTGCTGGCCGCCGTGGCCACCGCGTCGGCGGGCCCGATCGCGTTCGTGGCCCTGGCCGCGCCGCAGATCGCGCTGCGCCTCGCCCGCTCCGGGCAACCTCCGCTGCTGTGCTCAGCGATCATCGGCGCCGTGCTCACCACGGGCGCCGACCTGATCGCGCGGACCGCGTTCTCACCGATCGAGCTGCCCGTCGGTATCGTCACCGCCGTACTGGGCGCTCCGTACCTGATCCACCTGATCTGGAGGTCGCGAAAGTGAGACTGCAGGCCGCCGGCGTCAAGCTGGGTTATGGCGACCGCCTCATCGTGGACGGCCTCGACCTCGGCATCGAGGCCGGCACCGTGACCACCATCATCGGCCCGAACGGCTGCGGCAAGTCCACCCTGCTGCGCGCCCTGGGCCGGCTGCTCAAGCCGCAGGGCGGCGAGGTGCTGCTGGACGGCAAGCGCATCGACAAGATCCCCACCCGCGAGGTCGCCAAGATTCTCGGCATGCTGCCGCAGGCGCCCACCGCGCCCGAGGGGCTGACCGTGGCCGACCTGGTGGCGCGGGGCCGCCACCCGCACCAGACGTGGTATCGCCAGTGGTCCTCCGACGACGAGGGCGCGGTCGCCGCCGCGCTCGACATGACCGGCCTGGCCGACCTGGCCGAGCGGCCCCTCGACGAGCTGTCGGGCGGGCAGCGGCAGCGGGCGTGGATCTCCATGGCCCTGGCCCAGGGCACCGACCTGCTGCTGCTCGACGAGCCGACGACGTTCCTCGACCTGGCGCACCAGGTGGAGGTGCTGGAGCTCGTACGCCACCTGCACCAGGAGGCCGGGCGCACGGTCGTCATGGTCCTGCACGACCTCAACCTCGCCGCCCGCTACGCCGACCGGCTGGTCGCCATGCGCGCCGGCAAGGTCATCTCCTCCGGCGCCCCGCACGAGGTGCTGACCGAGGACCTGCTGCGCGAGGTCTTCGAGCTGGACGCCAAGGTCATCGCCGACCCGGTGGTCGGCACGCCGCTGGTGGTGCCGATCGCCCCGCTGTCGGCGCGGTCGTAGGGGTCAGAGCTCCGACAGCGCCGCCGCGACGTCGGGGTCGCCGGGAGCCAGCTCCGCGGCCCGCAGGAGGTCACGGCGGGCCTCGGCCGCCCGCCCGGCGGCCCGGTGCACCATCGAGCGGTTGAACAGCAGCTCCGGCGTCTCCTCCAGCTTCAGCGCCCGGTCGAAGGCGGCCAGCGCCCCCTCGTGGTCGCCCCGCTCGTACGCCAGCTCGCCCCGCCCCGCCCAGGCCGCCGCCAGGTCGGGGGCGAGCTCCAGCGCCCGTTCGAAGGCGGCCAGCGCCTCGGCGTGACGGTGCTCGGCCAGTTCGACCTGCCCGAGCACGCACAGCAGATGGGGATCGGCGGGCGTCAGCGCGAGCCCCAGCTCGACGTCCCGCCGGGCCGCCGCGTGGTCGCCCGCGGCCACGCGCAGCCCGGACCTGTTCACGTACGCGCGCGCGAACTCGGGGTCGAGCTCCAGCGTGTGGTCGAGGTCGGCGCGGGCCCCCTCCAGGTCGCCCGCGGCGTAACGGAGCTCGGACCGGTTGTAGTACGCCTCCGGGAACGGCGGGCTGAGCCGCATGACCGCCTCGTAGTCGGCCAGCGCCTCGTCCGTCCGCCCCAGCTCCTGCAGCAGGTTGCCGCGGTCGAGGTAGTAGTCGGGGTAGCCGGGGTCGGCCTCGATGGCCCGCGTGTAGTCGGCCAGCGCCTCCTCCTTCCGCCCCGCCATGGCGAGCAGCTGCCCGCGGTTGGCGTACAGGACGAGGCGGTGGATCGGGTGCTCGCCGGCCAGGTCGGTCTCGGCCAGCTCGATGGCCTGCCGCACCAGCTCCATGGCGGCCTCCGGGCGGCCCCTGCGCACCTCGACCAGGGCCTTGCCGTTGAGGTCGAACCCGAGGTGGAAGGCCCGCTCCCGGCGGTCGGGCATCAGCGACGTGATCGTGACGGCCTCGTTGATCCAGGCCAGCGCCTCTTCGGGGTCGCGCCGCGCGTGGTCGTGGTGGCGTACGAGGATCATGGCGGTGGCGTACGCGGCGGTGGCGCGATACCGCGGATGCGTGCTCCTGCGCCGGGCCCGGTCGTAGAGCTCCCGGGCCTCCTCCTCGCGCTCGATGGCCTCCAGGGACGCGGCGACCCGCAGCAGCAGCCGCTGCCACCCTTCGGGATCGTCCTCGTACGCCCGGCCGCGCAGCGCCTCCAGCCCCGCCTCCGCCAGCGCGTGGTGGAAGCCCTCGTCGCGGTATCGGTCGAAGTCGGTCTGCAAGGGCCCCCGGCCGGGAGCCGACGGCCCCTCCTCGATGACCAGCAGGCCGGGGTCGATCCGGCGCCGCAGCACCGTCACCAGCTCGGCGTCGGTCGGGTCGGCCTCGCCGAGGCCGGCCACGGTGACGGTGAGCGGCGCCGTACGGCTCAGATGGTCTCGGACGAACTCCGCGATGCCGTTGGCCAGCCTGAGGGTGCGGCGCGCGCCCGGCACGAGCACGCGCTGCTCCCTGGGCAGGGAGTCGGCCAGCGAGCGGCGGCGGGCCGGCACGGCGTCGTGCAGGCCGGGCGCCGCGGCGCGGATCTCGATGTCGTGGGCGGTGACCAGGTCGGGCCAGCGCTCCAGCGCCGGCGGGACGAGATGCGCGAGCAGCCCCGCGCCCAGTGTGTAAGGGCCGCCGATCCGGCGGTCCGCGTCAAGGAAGATCGTGTCCACGTGAGGCCCTTCCCGTGATCCGGGGCGGCCGGCGCCCGCGCAGTGGGCGCCGGCCTTCAGTGGATCAGCCGCAGTGTCGCGGCGCGGCCGCGGCGGTGGGCTTCACGGTTCCGGGCCGGTGAATAACGATCTTCTTCATGTGCGCCCTCTCGCGTTCATGCGGGATCGAACGATCATTGATGACGATATATGTGACCACAGACAAAAGCCGCACATCAACATTTATCTGGTAAGGGCTACTCCGGTGTGAATTATGGACCCGACCGTAACCTAATCGCCCAAAATGGCGTCGACGAAGACCTCCGGATCGAACGGCGCGAGGTCGTCGGGCCCTTCGCCGAGCCCCACGAGCTTCACCGGAACCCCGAGCTCCCGCTGCACGGAGATCACGATGCCGCCCTTTGCGGTGCCGTCGAGCTTGGTCAGCGCGATGCCGGTGATGTTGACCGCCTCGCCGAAGACCTGGGCCTGGCGCATGCCGTTCTGGCCGGTGGTGGCGTCGAGGACGAGCAGCACCTCGTCGACGGTGGCCTTCTTCTCGATGACCCGCTTGACCTTGCCCAGCTCGTCCATCAGGCCGGTCTTGGTGTGCAGGCGGCCGGCGGTGTCGACGATGACGACGTCGACCTTCTCCTCGATGCCCCGGGCGACCGCGTCGAACGCCACGGAGGCCGGGTCGCCGCCCTCGGGGCCGCGCACGGTGTCGGCCCCGACCCGCTCGCCCCAGGTCTGGAGCTGGTCGGCCGCCGCGGCGCGGAAGGTGTCGGCCGCGCCGAGCACGACCTTCTTGCCGTCACCGATGAGCGAACGCGCGAGCTTGCCGGTGGTGGTGGTCTTGCCGGTGCCGTTGACGCCGACGACCAGGACGACCGCCGGCCGCTCGCCGGGCGCCACCACGTTGAGGGTGCGGTCGAGGTCGGGGTTGATCTGGGCGAGCAGCTGCTCGCGCAGCAGGCCGCGGACCTCGTCGTGGGTGCGGCTGCCGAGCACCTTCACCCGGGTGCGCAGCTCCTCGACGATGGCCTGCGTGGGCGCCACGCCCACGTCGGCGGTGATGAGGCTCTCCTCGATCTCGTCCCAGACCTCGTCGTCGAGCCGGTCGCGCGAGAGCAGCTCCAGCAGCCCGCGCCCGAGCGCGTTCTGCGAGCGGGCCAGGCGCGAGCGCAACCGCACCATCCGGCCCGCCGACGGCGGCGGCACCTCGATCTCGGGCACCACGACGGCCGGCTCGGCCGGCTTGACCGGCGGCGGCAGCGTGGTGGTCGCGCCTTCCGCCTCCTCGCCCGCCGCGGCGGGCCGCTTCTCCTCTTCCTCGGGAAGCGTCGGGGCCTCGGGCGGCAGGACCGGCGGGGGCGCCTTGCGGCCCGGCCGGAAGAGCAGGAAGAGGCCGCCGGCCGCCAGCAGGGCGACGACGGCCACGATCACGATGACGGCGAGGTAACCTTCCACAACACGTCAGTTTTCCAGATCATCTGGCGTGGTCAGGCCCAAGGCCACACCGATCAGGCCGATTCGCGCTCCCTGAGCCGCTGGCTGACCACCTGCGTCACACCGTCACCGCGCATCGACACGCCGTAGAGCGCGTCGGCGATCTCCATCGTGCGCTTGTTGTGGGTGATCACGATCAGCTGCGAGCTCTGCCGCAACTCCTCGAAGAGCGTCAGCAGCCGCTGCGTGTTGGTGTCGTCGAGCGCGGCCTCGACCTCGTCCATCACGTAGAACGGCGACGGCCGCGCCTTGAAGATCGAGATCAGGAACGCCACCGCCGTCAGCGAACGCTCGCCGCCCGACAGCAGCGACAGCCGCTTGACCTTCTTGCCCGGCGGCCGCGCCTCGACCTCGATTCCGGTGGTCAGCATGTCGGACGGATCGGTCAGCACCAGCCGGCCGTCGCCGCCCGGGAAGACCCGGGTGAAGATCTGCTCGAACTCCCTGGCGACGTCCTCGTACGCCGAGGCGAACATCTGCTCCACCCGCTCGTCGACCTCCTTGACCACGGTCAGCAGGTCGCGCCGCGTCTTCTTCAGGTCTTCGAGCTGGGAGTTGAGGAACGCGTGCCGCTCCTCCAGCGCCGCGAACTCCTCCAGCGCGAGCGGGTTGACCTTGCCGAGCTGGTTCATCTGCTTCTCGGCGATCCTGGCCCGCTTCTCCTGCTCCTCCCGCACGTACGGCACCGGCGGGTCGCCGGGGACCGGCGCGTCGGGGCCGTACTCGGAGATCAGGGCCTCGACCTCGACGCCGAACTCCTCCAGCGCCCGCTGCTCCATCTGCTCCAGGCGCAGCCGCTGCTCGGTGCGGGCCACTTCGTTGCCGTGCACCCGGTTGACCAGTTTGTCCAGCTCCTGGCCGAGCTCGCGGACGCGGAGGCGCACCTGCTTGAGCTCGGCGTCGACGGCCACCCGGGCGAGGTCGGCCTCGTCACGCTCCCTGGAGGCCAGCCGGACGGACTCCGCCAACGCGGCGATCACCCGCTTGGCGCCCCTGCTGACGGCCTCGGCCAGCGCGGCCTGCCGCCGGCGCCGGGCGCGCTGGGCGGCCGCCTGGGCGCGCTCCTCGCGCTCGCGCCGCGCGGCGCGCAGCAGCCCGTCGGCGCGGCCCTCGATGCCCTTGACCCGCTCCTCGGCGGTACGGACCTGCAGGCGGGTGTCCATCTCGCGCTGGCGGGCGGCCTCGCAGGCGCTCGCCAGCTCGTCGCGCAGGTCGGTGGTGGGCTCGGACTCCAGCTCCTGGGCGTATTCGGCCTCGGCCAGCCGGACCTCCAGCTCGGCCAGCTCCTCCAGCCCCTCGGCGCGGGCCGCCTCCGCCCTGGCCACGCTCGCGGTCAGGCGCTCGGCCTCCTCTCGGGCGGCGTTCGCCGCCGCCTCCAGCTGGGCCAGCCGCTTGGCCGCGGCGGCGGTGCGCTGGTCGGCCTCCCGCTGGCGGCTGCGCACCTGGTCGAGGGCGCCCTGCGCGGCGCTCACCCCGGCCTGGGCGGTGGTGACGGCGTGCTGGGCCTCGCTCACGCGGGCCTGTGCGGTCTCCAGCGCGCTCTGAGCGGCCTGCTCGGCCGCGACGGCCTCGTCCAGGGCCCGCGCTGTCTCCTCGGCCCTGGCCTCCGCCTCCTCCAGGTCCCGGACGGCCTCGTCGAACGCGGCCCGCACCTGCAGCACGGACGTACCGCCGTCGGCCCCGCCGCTGGCCACCCGCTCACCGACCAGGTCGCCCGCCTTGGTGACGGCCCGCAGCCGCGGATGCCGCTCGACCACCGCCCGCGCGGCGTCGAGGTCGTCGACGACCACCACACCGCCCAGCACGCCGTCGAGAGCCGGCCGCAAGTGCTCGGGAACCGTCACCAGCTCGACGACCCACCGGCTCCCCTCAGGCGCACTCCCATGCCCGATCTCCCGCGACCCACCGCCCGCGCCGTCACCGACGACTCGCCGCGGTCCGTCGCTCCCGCCCTGCGCGGGCGACGCGTCGGGCCGCGCGTCGGTCGTACCGTCTCCTCCTGGGAGAGCCACGAGGAGCGTCGCCCGGCCTTCGCCGCGTTCGCGCAGCAGGCCGAGGGCCTCGACGGCGGCGTCCACGCTCTTGACGGTGATCGCCTCGGCGACCGGCCCCAGCACGGCGGCGACGGCGAGCTCGGCGCCCGGCGTCACCTGCATCGAGGCCGCCAGCGGCCCGAGCACCCCGGCGAGGTCGGCCTCCAGCAGCGCGGCGCCGCCGTCGCCCTTGGCCAGCCCCAGCTCCAGGGCGTCGCGGCGCGCCGCCAGAGCGGCCACCGCCCGCTGGGCCTCCTGGTCGGCGGCCCGCGCGGTGCTCACCCCAGCCTTGGCCTCCCGCACCGCGGCACGCGGCGCGTCGAGAGCCGACGTCGCCTCCTCCAGCCCGGCCCGCGCCTCGTCGGCCACGGCCTTGGCCTCCTCGACCATGGCCTGCGCGGTGGCGAGCTCCTCGGCCAGCGCCGGATCGACGGCCGGCTCCTCCAGCCGCTGGGCCTCCAGGTCTTCCATGGCCCGTCGCTCGCGCTCGCCCGCGCCGGCCACCGCCTGCCGCAGCCGTCCGATCTCCTCCTCGGCGGCCCTGGCCCGGCTGCGTACGGAATCGACCTGGCCGCGCAGCTTGGCGAGGCCCTCGCGGCGGTCGGCGGCGGCCCGCGCGGCCATGGCGAGCCGCTGCTCCTCGCCGCTCAGCTCGGCCTCGGCCGCGGCGCGCGCCTGTACGGCCTCCTCCAGCAGCTCGCGCGCCTGGTCGAGCTCCGCCTTGAGGATGAGCTCCCGCTCGCGCGCCTCGGCGGCCTCGCGTTCGAGCTCCTCGGGGTCGCGGCCGCGGCGCTCGATGGCGGCGGCGTCGAGGGCGTGCCGGTGGCGCTCGGCGGCCAGCTGCTCCAGGCCGCCGATGCGCTCACGCAGCGACGACAGCCGAAAGTACGTCTCCTGCGCCGCCGCGAGCCTCGGCTGGGTCTCGGCCTCCGCGGCCTCCAGCGCGGCCTCACGCTGCTGCCCCTCGGCCAGCTCGGCCTCGACCTGCCGGCGCCGCTCCGTGATCGCGGCCTCGTCGGCGGCCTCGCGCTCCAGCGTCGTCCGCAGCGTGCACACGTCGTCGGCGAGCAGTCGCAGCCGCGCGTCGCGCAGGTCCGCCTGGATGACGGCGGCCTTGCGGGCGATCTCGGCCTGGCGCCCCAACGGCTTGAGCTGGCGGCGCAGCTCGGTGGCGAGGTCCTGCACCCGGGTGAGGTTGGCCTGCATCGCGTCGAGCTTGCGCAGCGCCTTCTCCTTGCGCTTGCGATGCTTCAGGACGCCCGCGGCCTCTTCGATGAACGCCCGGCGGTCCTCCGGCCCGGCGTGCAGCACGGCGTCGAGCTGGCCCTGGCCGACGATGACGTGCATCTCGCGGCCGATCCCGGAGTCGGACAGCAGCTCCTGGATGTCGAGCAGGCGGCAGGTGTCGCCGTTGATCGCGTATTCGCTCTGCCCCGACCGGAACATCAGCCGGCTGATCGTGACCTCGGTGTAGTCGATCGGCAGCGCGCCGTCGGAGTTGTCGATGGTCAGCGTCACCTCGGCGCGGCCGAGCGGCGGCCGGGACGAGGTGCCGGCGAAGATCACGTCTTCCATCTTGCCGCCGCGCAGCGACTTGGCGCTGTGCTCGCCCATCACCCAGGCGAGGGCGTCGACGACGTTGGACTTGCCGGAGCCGTTGGGCCCCACGACACACGTGATGCCCGGCTCGAACCGCAGGGCGGTCGCGGAGGCGAAGGACTTGAAGCCGCGCAGGGTCAGGGTCTTCAGATACACGGCACGCCCCCTCTCCCTGTACGGACAAGGGAAAAGACTACTGGTCCCGGCTAGCCCACGCGGGCATCCGCGCCCGCGTGGCAGCTTGACCAGGTTTTTCCCGAAGAGGGCAAATAACAAGGGACGCCTCTCCGAGACGTCCCTGAATCTTGCGCTCCGATCACTCTCAGGTGAGTGCCGGCTCGCGCTCTTGCACGCGGCTTAGCGCCTCGTCGCGGGTTTGCGCCGCAAGAGCGTCATTGGTGGCCTGAAGTCGGATGAGTTCTGCCTCCAGATCCCGGATACGCTGCTGCAGGCGGCGCATCTCCGAGACCATTCGAGGGTCAGGACCGCCGACGTGGCCGAGTAGAGCCTTCGCCATGGTAAAGGGTCCTCCACGCTGAGTGACCAGACTGGTTCGCGCACTTCTGTTCCGCGGGAGGGGTGCGCGTGGTACCTAACAAGAGTCGCACCGGCAGTGTGGGCGGTCAAGTCGATCGAACCGCTGAGCCCCTACTGATGGGCACTCCCGACATACAACTATACCCTATTTGGGCGGTTTAACGAAAGCGGCTACCGCTCTACAAAACCGGCCAAACTACCTCGGGCTTCGCTCCAACGTTCCACTACTCCATCCACCCTGCCCGGCGTGTCGCAACCTCGGAGCGCCTCCAGCAGCTTGACGCAGGCCTGCCTCGGCCCTTCGGCCACCACCTCGACCCGGCCGTCGTCGGTGTTGCGCGCCCAGCCCGCGAGGCCCAGCTCCAGCGCCCGCGCCCGTGTCCACCACCGGAAGCCCACGCCCTGGACCCGGCCCCGCACCCAGGCGGTCAGCCGGACGTCCCCGCTCTCGTCAGGCATCTCGAACTCCTTCGGACGTCACGCCGCCCGCCGTCTCCTCGATCTCGATCCCGGAAGAGGCCCCCGGCCCCCTGGGTCGTGGCCACCTTACCGGCCCGGGAATCGGCCGTCCGGAAGGCGTCACGGAGGGTGCGGGTCATTCCCCGGCGACGGCGCGGGCGCGCGCCAGGCAGGCGGCCGCCCAGTCGTTCTCGCCGGCCGTCTCGGCCGCGGCGGCCAGGTGGCGGTCCGCGTCGGGCAGGCCGGCCACCACGGCCAGCTCGGCCGCGGCGGCGCGCGCGTAGGCGGCGGACCAGGCCGTGGGCGAGCCGGCGAAGGCCCGGGCGACCAGGGCCGGCGCGTCCTCGGCGGCCCCTGTGACAGCGGCCAGGCGAGCGTCCACGAAGGCGGCGAAGATCATGGCGTCGGAGGCCGGGGCGGGGCCGCCCCGGCCGAGGGCGCGTTCGGCGCGGGCTCGCCAGAGCCGGTAGGCCGCCCGGTCGCCGCGCAGGCCGCAGGCGAGCGCGACCGCCGAGGCGGCGGGCGAGAGCCAGGCTGCGATCGGCATGCCGGACCGCCGCCATGCCCGCCACATGGGCTCGGCGTGCTCGATCGCTTCGTCGAGGCGTCCGAGGAGCACCAGCGGCGGGATCAGCTTGCCGGCCACCCGATAGGGGTGCGTGCCCAGCAGCTCGTCGCCCACGATCCGCTCGGCGGTGGACATCGCCGCGCACAGGTCGCCGGCGGCGAACGCGCAGAGCCACGCGTTGTGGAAGGCGTCGAGGATCTCCGCCGCGGCGGCCGGGTGGCGCCGATCCATCCGCTCCACCAGGCCCAGCCGCTCCCGTGCGACGTCGTGCGCCTCCCGGAACCGGCCCGCGCGCAGCGCCAGCGTGCCGGGGGCGTCCAGGGCGGCGCTGATCAGGAGGGGGTCGCCGCAGGCACGAGCCGCCGCCACGGCGGCCCGCGCGAGCGACGGGTCGGGGGC
>NZ_POUD01000360.1 GCF_003236395.1 Nonomuraea aridisoli
TCGTCGGCAGCGTCAGATGTGTATAAGGGACAGCATGGGGTTTTCCCGGGGGGCCGACCTTTGCCGCGAACCGGGCGAAATAGGCCACGAGCTGTGGCATTTGCGCTGAAATGTCAGCAGCGGTGGAGATTTCGTGTCAGCATCGGGGACCATGGACGGGTCGTACGGGACTGCGGTGAACGTCTGGGACACGTGGGATCTCCCCTGCCCTGGGCCGGGAGCCGCGGCGTGAGCCTCCTGTGACAGCCCGGCCGGTCCCCCGCCCCGTCCCGCCAGGATCGCGCGTGCGCGGTCGCGGCGCCGGTGTCGTCCCCCTTGCCTGGAAAGAAGTTCCGCGTTGCGTATCTTGCTGCTCTGCTCGTCCTTCAACGGCCTGACCCAGCGTTCCTGGCTGGAGTTGCGCCGGGCCGGTCACGACGTGAGCGTCGAGCTGGCCGTGTCCGAGGAGGCCATGGTGGAGGCCGCCGAGCTGGCCAAGCCGGATCTGATCATCTGCCCGTTCCTGAAGGAGCGGGTGCCGGACGCGTTGTGGCGCACCCACCGTACGGTGATCATCCACCCGGGACCGCCCGGTGACCGGGGGCCGTCGTCGCTGGACTGGGCGATCGTGGACGGCGAGCCGGAGTGGGGCGTGACGGCGCTGCAGGCGGTCGAGGAGATGGACGCGGGACCCATCTGGGGTTACCGGCTGTTCCCGATGCCGGCCGAGCCGCCGCGCAAGTCGTCGTTGTACAACGGCCCGGTGGCCGACGCGGCGGTGGAGCTGGTGGCGGAGGTGGCGGCCAAGGCGGGCGACGCGTCGTTCATGCCCGTGCCGCTGGACTACCGCTCCCCCGAGGTGCGGGGGCGGCTGCGGCGGGCGATGCGGCACGCCGACCGGGAGTTCTCCTGGGCCGAGTCGAGCGAGCAGATCCTGCGGCGGGTGCGCGCGGCCGACGGCTCCCCCGGCGGCCGGACGGTGCTGGGCGAGCTGCCGGTGCGGGTGTTCGACGTCTACCGGGGCCCGGACCTGCCGGGCACGCCGGGCGCGGTGGCGGCGCGGCGTGAGGGCGCCGTGCTGGTGCACACCGGCGACGGCACGGTGTGGGTGGGCCATCTGCGCGTCGAGCGTGAGGGCGCGGTGAAGCTGCCGGCGGCGATGGCGCTGGGCGAGCTGGTGGCGGGCCTGCCGGAGCGACCCGGCTACAGCGAGATCACCTACGACCGCAGCGTCGGCGTGGGCGTGGTGAGCTTCGACTTCTACAACGGGGCGATGTCGAGCGAGCAGTGCCGGCGGCTGGCCTCGGCGCTGCGGTACGCGGCGGCGCAGGACACGCGGGTGCTGGTGGTACGCGGCGGGGAGGTGTTCTCCAACGGCATCCACCTGAACGTGATCGAGGCCTCGCCGCAGCCGGAGCTGGAGGCGTGGACGAACATCAACGCGATCAACGCGGTGTGCCGGGAGATCCTCGACTGCACCGGCCAGCTGGTGGTGACGTCGATGGCGGGCAACGCCGGCGCGGGCGGCGTGATGATGGGGCTGGGCGCCGACCGGGTGATCGTGCGCGATTCGGTGGTGCTGAATCCGCACTACCGGACGATGGGGCTGTTCGGGAGCGAGTACTGGACGTACGTGCTGCCGCGCCGGGTGGGCGCGGAGCAGGCCTGGCGGCTGACGCAGGAGGCGCTGCCGATCGGCGCGGCGCAGGCGGTGGAGCTGGGGCTGGCCGACAAGGCGGTGGCGGGGTCGCGCATGGAGTTCGAGCGGCGGGTGCTGGAGTTCGCCGAGCGGCTGGCGGCCGATCCGGGCTACGATCGGCTGCTGGCGGCGCGGCGGCAGGCGCGTGAGGCCGACGAGCGGCGCAAGCCGCTGGACGCCTACCGGGCCGAGGAGCTGGCGGAGATGAGCCGCGACATGTTCGACGACCGTAACGGGTTCCGGCAGGCGCGGCGGGCGTTCGTGCACAAGGCGCGGGCGCAGGCGACGCCGGAGCATCTGGCGCGGCATCGGGAGTGGTCCGGCGCGTCGGCCCCCTCGGTCGCAGCCGCATCTCATATGTGAGATATGGTCTGCTGTTGTGGCAGATGATTATCTTGTGCGGATCGGCCGGCTGATCCGGGACGCCCGTCAGCATCGCGGGTGGACACAGCTGCAGCTGGCCGATGCTCTGGCGACGAGCCAGAGCGCGGTGAACCGGATCGAGCGCGGCAACCAGAACATCAGTCTTGAGATGATCGCCCGGATCGGTGAGGCGCTCGACAGCGAGATCGTCTCTCTGGGGTACGCGGGGCCGATGCATCTGCGGGTGGTGGGCGGCCGCCGGCTGTCGGGCAGCATCGACGTCAAGACGTCGAAGAACGCGTGCGTGGCGCTGCTGTGCGCCTCGCTGCTCAACTCCGGCCGGACGATCCTGCGCAAGGTGGCGCGGATCGAGGAGGTCTACCGGATCCTGGAGGTGCTGGCCTCGATCGGGGTGCGGGCGCGGTGGATCAACGAGGGCAGCGATCTGGAGATCGTGCCGCCGGCCCGGCTGGAGCTGGAGTCGATGGACACCGAGGCCGCCCGCCGCACCCGCAGCGTGATCATGTTCCTGGGTCCGCTGATGCACCGCACCGAGCAGTTCCAGATCCCGTACGCGGGCGGCTGCGACCTGGGCACGCGCACGGTGCAGCCGCACATGTCGGCGCTGCGGCACTTCGGGCTCGACATCACCGCGACCGGCGGTTTCTACCACGCGCGGGTGGATCGGGGGGTGGCGCCGTCGCGGCCGATCGTGCTGACCGAGCGGGGCGACACCGTGACGGAGAACGCGCTGCTGGCCGCGGCCCGCCACGACGGGGTGACGGTGATCCGCAACGCCTCCTCCAACTACATGGTGCAGGACCTGTGCTTCTTCCTGGAGCAGCTCGGCGTCCGCGTGGACGGCATCGGCACGACGACGCTGACGGTGCACGGGCAGCCGCACATCGAGCGCGACGTCGACTACTCCCCTTCGGAGGACCCGGTCGAGGCGATGAGCCTGCTGGCCGCCGCGGTGGTGACGTCGTCGGAGCTGACGATCTGCCGGGTGCCGGTGGAGTTCCTGGAGATCGAGCTGGCGGTGCTGGAGGAGATGGGCCTCGACCACGACCGGGGGCGGGAGTATCCGGCGGCCAACGGCCGTACCCGGCTGGTCGACCTGACGGTGCGGCCGTCGAAGCTGGTCTCCCCCATTGACAAGATCCACCCGATGCCGTTCCCGGGGCTGAACATCGACAACGTGCCGTTCTTCGCGGCGATCGCGGCCTCGGCGCAGGGTTCGACGCTGATCCACGACTGGGTCTACGACAACCGCGCCATCTACCTGACGGAGCTGACCCGGCTGGGGGCGTCGGTGAAGCTGCTGGACCCGCACCGGGTGCTGGTGGAGGGGCCGACGCGCTGGCGCAGCGCGGAGATGATGTGCCCGCCGGCGCTGCGCCCGGCGGTGGTGGTGCTGCTGGCGATGATGGCGGCCGAGGGCACGTCGGTGCTGCGCAACGTGTACGTGATCAACCGCGGTTACGAGGATCTCGCCGAACGGCTGAACGCGCTGGGAGCGCGCATCGAGACGTTCCGCGACATCTGATTTTTCTGTCGGTGCGGGCCGCTACCGTCGTCCTTGGATCTTCCCGGGTGACGTCTTTCCGGGAGACGACGGTGAAGGGGGTGGCGGGTGCGGCCTGCGGATCTGGAGCGCATCACCGTGGCGCAGGCGGCCGACCGCTATGTGGAGCTGGTGCGGGCCAGGACGCTGACGGGTGCGCTGTCGCCGGCGACGGCGGAGGTGTACGCGCGCGACGTGGCGACGCTGGTCGAGCTGGCCGGCGCCGGCACCGTGCTGGACGATCTGACCGGCGCCGACGTCGACGCGATCCTGGTGGCGTTCGCCCGCAAACCGGACGGGCGGCGGGCGGGCGCATCCGACGGGCCGGGGCAGTCGGCGTCGTCGCAGGCGCGTTTCCGCCGGTCGATCTCGGCGTTGTTCAAGCACGCGACGCTGGCCGGCTGGGTGCAGCTCAACCCGATGACCCGTTCGACGGTGACGGCCAGGCAGCGGGGCGGGCTGCGGCCGGAGCGGCGGGCGCTGACGCGCGAGCAGGCGCAGGGCCTGGTGGGCGCGGCGCGGGAGCTGCCGCAGGCGCCGCCGGAGCCCGGCAAGCGCCGTGACCAGCGCACCGAGCTGCGCGACGCGGTGATCGTGCTGCTGCTGGCGACGGTGGGCCCCCGCGTGTCGGAGCTGGTGCGCGCCAATGTGGAGGACTTCTTCACCAACGACGGGGTGCGTTACTGGCGGATCTTCGGCAAGGGCGGCCGCACGCGTGACGTGCCGCTGCCTGGCGACGTCGCGCAGGTGCTGCAGGCGTACCTGGAGCGGGGGCGGCCGCGGGTGGCCGACAAGGCGCTGCTGCTGTCGTGGCGGGGGCGGCGGCTGGCGCGCGGCGACGTGCAGGCGGTGATCGACCGGGTGCAGCGGCGGGTGCCGCCCGACCAGCGGCGCTCGGTGACGCCGCACGGGCTGCGCCACACGACGGCGACGCATCTGCTGGCCGACGCGGTCGACATGGACGCGGTGCGGCGGGTGCTGGGCCACAGCGACCTGTCGACACTGGGCCGCTACCGCGACGAGCTGCCCGGCGAGCTGGAGGTGGCGATGCGCACCCACCCGCTGCTGCGCGAGCCGCCCGCGCCGCAGGAGTGAGCGCCTTGCAGGTGGGCGGCTTCAGGTGAGCAGGCCGCGGCTGTAGGCGGCGGCCACGGCCGAGGCGCGGTCGCAGACGCCGAGTTTGGCGTAGATGTGCGCCAGGTGCGTTTTGACGGTGGTCTCGCTGACGAACAACGCGGCGGCCGTCTCCTTGTTGGTGCGGCCGCGCGCCACCAGCGTCAGCACCATGTGCTCGCGTTCGCTGAGCTCGGCGGTGCGGGGCGCGGGCTCGCGCACGTGACGCAGCAGCCGGGCGGCCACCGACGGCGACAACACCGACTCCCCCACCGCCGCGGCGCGCACGGCGCGGAAGACCTCCTGGCGCGGGGAGTCCTTCAGCAGGAAGCCGACCGCGCCGGCCGCCACCGCGGGCAGCACGTCGTCGTCGCGGTCGTAGGTGGTCAGCACCAGCACGCGGGCGAAGGGCGCCCGTTCGGCCAGCCGTGCGATGAACCGGGCGCCGCCGAGCCGGGGCATGCGCAGGTCGGTGAGCACGACGTCGGGCCGCTCCCGCTCGGCCAGCGCGAGTCCCTGCTCGCCGTCGGCGGCCTCGCCGACGATCTCGATGTCGGCCTGCTCGGCGAACATGCCGCGCAGCCCGTCCCGTACGACGGGGTGGTCGTCCACGATCAGCAGGCGGATCGTCACGGCGTCCCCCAGGCCGCCGCGGCGGGGATGGCGGGGACGGTCACGCTGATCGCGGTGCCCTGACCGGGCGCCGACTCCACCTCCATCGTCCCGGCGAGCCTGGTGGCGCGCTGCCGCATCGCGGTGAGCCCGAAGCCGTCGCCGCGCGCCTGCTGCGGGGCGAATCCCACCCCGTCGTCGCGCACGTCGGTCACGACGACGTCCTCCATGTACGACAGAGTGACGACGGTCCGGCCGGCGTGGGCGTGGCGGGCCACGTTCGCCAGCGCCTCCTGCACCGTCCTGAACAGCGTCATCTCGACCTCCGGGTGCAGCCGCCGGGCGGTGCCGGTGACGGTGAGCGTGGCGGGCACGTCGTGCGTGGCGCTCCAGCCGGAGACGAGGCCGGTCAGCGCCTGCGGCAGCCCGCTGCCGGCCAGGGGGCCGGGCCGCAGGTGGTGCAGGGAGCGGCGCACCTCGGTGAGGCTCTGCCGGGCCAGGTCGCGGGCGGCGGCCAGCCGGCGCCGCACGGTCTCGGCATCACCTGCGGCCTCCTCGGCGGCCTCCTCGGCGGCCTCCTCGGCGGCCTCCTCGGCGGCCTCCTCGGCGGCTTCGAGCTGGGTCACGATGCCCGCCAGGCCCTGGCCGACGGTGTCGTGGATCTCCCTGGCCAGGCGTTCGCGTTCGCCGGCGACACCGGTGCGGCGGGCGGCGGCCAGCAGCTCGCCGTGCAGCCGCGCGTTCTCCTCGCCGAGCCGTTCCAGGCGCAGGTTGGCGGCGTGCAGGGCCTGGTTGGCGGCGCGCCGCCGCGCCGCCTCGGCCTCCATCGCCCTGATGATCCAGCCGAGGAACGCCGCCAGCCCCGCGGCGGCGAGCGCCGGCGCCAGCCGCGGCCACGGGTCGCCGGACGTCACCGCCCGGTACGGGTCCCCCACGGCCACGAGCGCGGCCGCGCCGACCCCGAGGTAGGCGTAGCGGCCGGGCAGCGCCACGAACGCCATCGGGAAGCAGGCGAGCACGAGCAGGGCGTAGGCGGGATGGCGGGAGGCCAGCAGCCACGCCAGCGCCAGCAGCCCGGCGAAGTACACCGCCATCGGCGCCAGCGCCCGCTCCGGCCAGGCGGGGTGCGCCAGCACCATCCACCCGTGCCACACCGCCACGGCCGCCGCCAGGGCGACGTTGATCACCCGGCCGGCGGGCGCGGCGGAGGCGTCGGCCGCGGCGATCACCGTGGCGAGCGCCAGCAGCGCCAGCGGCAGCGCCCGCCACGCCCTGTCCCAGTCACGTTCCGTCACGCTCTCAGCCCGCCTCACCCGCGCGCGTAGGTGAGGCGGCGCAGCAGCGTCTCGGCGGGGCCGCGTGCCCCGGTCCTGCGCATCAGTTCGGCCATCACCACGATCCCCGCCCAGGTGAGCAACGCCAGCGCCGCCGTGGCGGCCGGTCCCAGCCGTCCGCCGAGCCCGGCCGTGTACGGCGGCAGCAGCGCGACGAACACCACCGACTGTAGGAGATAACACGTCAGCGAGCGCTGGCCGCAGGATGACAAGGCGGTCACCACGGGCCCGCGGCGCGCTCCGACGCGGCGCGCCGGCAGGCCGATAAGCGCGGCGTACCCGAGCCCGCCAGCCACGCCCGTCACCACGTGGATCGCGTTGACCGCCATGACGGCGGCGGGGCGTGCACGGTGACGACGCCCGCGGCGACCAGCCCGGCGGGCAGCCCGCCGGCCACGGCGGCGAGCGGCCCCACCACGGCGGCGCGCCGCAGCAGCGCCGCGTCGGCGGGGCCCGCCGCGGACAGCAGCGAGCGGCGGCCTGCCCACACGCCCACGAGCGCGGCCGTGACCGCGCCCGTCAGCCCGAACGGGGTCATCACCCATTCGAGCGGCCGCAGCGCCAGCGCCGTCACCGGGTCCGGCACGGCGAGCGACCACAGGTACGCCCGCTGCGTGCCGGCCGGGCCGCCGTACACCAGCGCGGAGATCACCGCGACGGGCATGAGCCACAGCGCGGCGGCGGCGAGCAGCAGCCGGCCCCGCGCCCGCATCAGCCGGCACATCAGCAGACCGAGCAGCCCGTACAGGCCGAGCACGTCCCCGGGGAACAGCAGCAGGCCGTGGACCGCGCCGAACGCCAGCAGCCACCGGCTGCGCCGCCGCAGCACCGCCCGGCCTTCGGCGTCGTCGCGCCGCCGCCGCCAGATGTGCGCCATGCCGTAGCCGAACAGGGCCGCGAACATCGGGTAGGCGCGCGCGTCCACGAACGTCAGGCTCAGCGCCGACACCACCCGGTCGGCGAGGCCGTGCTCGACGACGTGCTGCCTTATGCCGTACGGGCGGCCGTACAGGTAGAGGGCGGAGTTGGCCACGGCGATCAGCGCGAGCATGACGCCCCGGGCGAGGTCGGGGGCGAGCAGGCGGTCGCGTTCGCCGACAGGGCTCAAGGTCACGGTTCGTCTCCCCTGCGCTCGGTGGGTCACACCGAGTGTGCGGGCAGGCGAGCGGCCGGCGAATCCTGCGATCGGGCCGATCCGGCGGCGGACGGACGATACGCGGGCATCGTCCATCCGGACGATGCCCGGCCCGGATCGTTACGGGGTGGGGGCCGGGGTGAGGTCTGTCTCTTATACA
>NZ_POUD01000361.1 GCF_003236395.1 Nonomuraea aridisoli
CTCCACCAGCCCCACCGCCTCCGGTCCCGCGTCCAGGTCGGGCAGCGCGGACAGGATCGCCAGCCGCTCGCCGCTGTCGCCGCGTTCGTACAGGTCGCGGAGCACCGTGTGGTCGCCGCGCAGCGCCCGCATCAGCGCCGCGCGCGCGTCGGGGCCGCCGCGCCGCTCGGCCTGCGGGAAGAGCAGGTGGATCGCCTTCGGGTCAGCCTCCACCCGCCGGACGGCCTCGCTCAGCCAGTCCTCGGTCATATGCCCTCCTCAGGAAATCGATCGACCGGCGGGCGACCTGCGGGGCCGCGTGACCGTGCCGGGCCAGCTCGACCGCCACCAGGCCGGAGTAGCCGCTCAGCCCGGCGAGCACCGCCGGGAAGTCGATCTCGCCCTCGCCGAACTCCAGGTGCTCGTGGACCCCGCGGCGCATGTCCTCGATCTGCACGTGCACGGTGTACGGCAGCGCGCGCCGCACGCACGCGGCCACGTCCTCCCGCTCCACGCAGTGGGCGTGGCCGACGTCGAACGTGAGGCCGAAGCGCGGGTGGGCGCCGAGCATCGCGCGCAGCCGCTCGAAACCGTCCAGGTCCTGGACGAGCATCCCGGGCTCCGGCTCGAACCCCAGGGTGACGCCGGTCCGGTCGGCCACGTCGAGGAGCGGTTCGCACCGGCCGGCCAGGCGGGTGTACGCGTCCTGCTCGCTCATGCCGTCGGGCCGGGCCCCGCTCCACAGGTGCACCACGGGGGCGCCCAGGTCGGCGGCGATCCGCATCGCCGTCGTCAGGAACTCGGCGCGGCGTTCCGCGCCGTCGCTGATGAGGGTCGGATGGTGCTTGCGCCAGGGATCGAGGGTGTAGCGCCCGCCCGTCTCCACGACGGCGGCCAGGCCCAGCCGGTCGAGCAGCCCGGCGATCCTGGACACCTCGGCGGCCAGGCCGGGGGAGTACGGGTCGAGGTGACCCCGGTCGAGGGTGATCGCCGCGCCCGCGTAACCGAGCTCGGCCAGGACCTCGAGCGCCTCGGTGAGCCGGTGGTCGCCGAAGCCGTTGGTGCAGTACGCCCACTTCGTGACGCCGCTCATGATGTCGCCATCCGGGACGAGAGCCAGCGGCCCACGGGCAACGAGCACAGCAGCGCGCCCGCCGCGGCGAACCGGCCGTTCCCGGCGACCGCCGCCGCCTGGAGCGGGATCAGCGCGAGGATGCTCAGGCGGACGGCTCTCCGTACGCTCTCGGGGTCGGGGCTGGCCCGTAACCCCGCCTGGACCGGCAGGGTCGAGGCGAGATACCCGGCGATGAGGACGCCCGCGCCTGCCCGGGCGGCGGTGTCGCCGCGCACGCTGGAGGCGACCGCCAGCGCGGCCGCCGCCCCGCTGGCGGCCAGCGCGCGCCCGGCGGTCGCGGGCGACGCCCCCGTCACCTCGGCCCGGCCCAGGACGCTGATCCCGTACGTGTGCGCGCCGACCGCCAGCGCCATCGGCACGGCGGCGCGCGTCTGGGTGCCCGCGCCCATGAGCACGTCGAGGGCGCGGCAGGCCGCCATCGAGGCCGGGCCCGCCGCCGTCCGTTTGAGCCCCAGGTCGTACGCCCACACCGCGCCCGCCAGCAGCGCGGCGGTGGTGAGGCCACGACGCCCGCCGGCGACGGCGGCGACGGCCAGGCCGGCCCCCGTCAGGGCGGTGGCGATGCCGAGCGCGGCCCCCGGACGGACCCGGCCGGACGGGATGGGCCGCTCCGGCCGCTCGGCGGCGTCGGCCTCGCGGTCGGCCCAGTCGTTGAGCGCCATGCCGGACCAGTACATGAGCACCGACGCCACGGCCAGGCCCGGATTCGCGCACCGGCCCGCGGCGGCGGCCCCCGCCATGGTGTCGCCGGGCACCGACAGCGCGGCCGGGGCCCGGACCAGCTCCAGCAGCGCCCTCACGACAGCTCCTCGGCGAACGCGCGCAGCCGGTCGTACTGGGCGGCCAGCGCGTGCTCGCCGCCGCCCAGCGGGTTCTTGAAGAAGTAGCCGAGCTCGGGCAGCGGGCCGTGCCGTCCGCGCTCGTGCGCGCGGGCCACCAGCCGGGCCAGGTCCAGCACGAGCGGGGCCGCCAGCGCCGAGTCGCAGCCCTGCCAGGTGAACTGCAGCGCCATCCGCACCCCGAGGAACCCCTCGAAGGTGACGTGGTCCCAGGCGGTCTTCCACTCGCCGAGGTCGGCGACGAAGTCGATGTGCGTCTGCCCCTCGACGGGCTCGTCGAAGACGCCGGCGACGACCTGGTCCTTGGACAGCTGCTTGCTGGAGCGGGCGGCCGGGTCGGCGAGCGTGGCGCCGTCGCCCCCGCCGAGCAGGTTCAGCCCGGACCAGGAGCGCACGCGCAGCGCCCGGCTCGCGAACATGGGCGCCAGCGCGCTCTTGACCAGCGTCTCGCCGGTCTTGCCGTCGCGCCCGGCGTACGGCACCCGCCGTAAGGCGGCCAGCTCGGCCAGCGCGGGCAGGGTGGGGCCGGTGGACGGGGTGAACTCCACGTAGCCGCAGCCGGCCTGGAAGGCGGCGTAGGCGTACAGGCTGCTCGGCGGCAGGACGTCGGCGCCGGCCGCGAGCCGTTCCTCCAGGTCGGCCAGCCGGGCGAACTCCGGTCGCTCGGCGGCGGGCGGCTCGGTGGAGGAGACGTTCACGACGACGACCCGGGCCAGGCGGTGGCGGCTGCGGAAGGCGGCGATGTCGTCGCTCAGACGGGCGGCGGCGGCTGCCTGGTCGCGGTCGCCGGGCACGTGACCGGGCCGGATCTCGGCGTCGGCGGCGTCCAGGTCGGCGGCGATCAGATCGGGCAGGTGAGGGGGGACGACTCCGGCCCTGCCGAGTTGCTCGGCGCGTTTGCGCAGAGGCGTCTCGGTGATGTCGTGACCGCCGAAGACGAGGCCGGCGAGCGGGACGAGCGTTGCGGGGAAGTGGGGGGTTTCGGTCACGCATCCCTGCGGGGGCGCGAGTCCGGCTTTGATCGCGGCGGCGCCGGCGGTCGCGGTGGTCGCCACGGATCCGCGTGCGCCGATGAGCCACACACCGACCTTGTCCATGGAAGCTCCTGTGTGTCGGGCTTCATGCCGTATGCGAGGTGCATACGGTATGTCAGTTAAGAGCGACTTTTACCGATGGTCAAGCAGAAGTTGATCGACGTCCGTCGGATCGTCCGCGCCTTAGGAGCACCGCCGCCTGAACTCCCGCCGACCCCGGCATATTTCGAGCTCCAGCCGAAGCGAACATCTCGCCGAAGAGGTCCGGACCACTGTCGCAAAGTGAGCTTTGTACTGGAATATCGCCTCTTTAGTTGTACGGACCACTACGCCAGGCTACTGACACCATCCACTGATCAGAAGAATCCGTGCGCACTCGACGATGCGGCACCGCACTGACGGGCACCGCCGCGCTGACGTTCCCGACGGCCGGTCCCGTCCACGCGGCCCGAGGGCCCGGTGACCGGTCTCGTCTACGGCGCATGGGAGCCTGGCCGGTCCCATCTACACCGCCCGGAGTCGGCGATCGGTCCGTTCCACGCCGCCCGGGAGCCGGCGAGGGGACCCGCCTGGGTCGCTGTCGACGGCGTCCCGTCAGAGATCCCCCATCGGCTCTCCCAGCAGACCGCCGGCGTCCTGGCCCTGTACGCTCCGCCTTCCGGCCTACGGGCGTCAACGCGTTCGGCGACGAGGCGATCCCCGCCGACGGCGCGGTCCTGTCCGCAGCCCCGGGCGGTAGCCCGGACGCAGGTGTCCTGCACGACCACGTGCGCGCGGGCGATCGGCTCCAACGCGCTCCACCAGCTCCGCCAGGCCGGAGCGGCACGACTCGAACGTGCGTCACCAGTCCCGTTACACGTGGCTGACGACCTGGGAGACGGTCACGACCGGGCCTCGTCCAAGACGCGGGAAAACCGCGCCGAGCTCGGCGGCGGCCACCCCCCTCCGCCGCCGAGGAGACGTCCGCCATGACCAGCGCCCCCGCCGCGTGGACGCGCCCGATCGTCTCGCCCAGCCCGAGACCGTCGGGCCGGGGACGCGAGGTGGCGTCGAGCGCGACGATGTCCGCCCCCGCCCGCGCGATCGTCAGTGCTGCCGCCGCGCGCCAGCACGCCGGCCGCGATCGCGTCACCGGCCTCGGCCCGCTCGACCACCGGGCGCAGATCGTGCTCTCCGGCGGCGGCCGTCATGGCGGGCCCGGAGGCGACGGCCTCGACGTGGCCTTCCGCGCCGCAGGAGCAGGCCAGCCCCTCCGCCTCGGGCACCGGCACCTGTCCCAGGTGACCGGCCGCGCCGCGCGAGCCGGGCACGACGCGGCCGTCCAGGGCGAGCGCCCCGCCGACGCCGGTGCCGACGGTCACGCCCAGCGCCGTACGCCAGGCGGTGCCCGCCAGCTCACCCGCGAGGAACGCGTGCACGTCGTTGCGGACCAGCACCGGCAGCCCGAGCGCGTCCTCCAGCAGCCGGGCCGTGGGCCAGCTCCGCCGCCACCCGCACGACCGCGCGGGGCCCCTGCGCGGCCGGGGCCGGCGCGCACGCCCGCCGGCGGATGCCGCCGTCCAGGGTCACCAGCCCGACGGCGATCTTCGTGCCGCCGATGTCGACGCCCAGCCTCACGTTCTGCGGCCTCTCGCGATCGACAACCGGTAGTCGTAGCGGTCGGCGCGGTACAGGCTGATCACCCGCTCCACCACCCGGCCGCGCGCGTCGTGCGTCACCCGCGAGACCCGCAGCGCCGGGAAGTTGTTCGGCACGCCGAGCAACTCGGCCTGCTCACGGTTGACGACCGTGGCCGAGATCGTCTGGTCCGCGTGCTCCGGCGCGGCGCCGGCCGCCTCCAGCACGTCGTACAGGCTCTCCACCTGCCGCCGCGAGGCCAGGTCCGGTACCAGGTGCTCGGGCACCCAGGCGTTCTCCAGGCACATCGGCTCGCCGTCGGCGGTGCGCAGCCGGGTGACGTGCACCACCGGCGTGCCCGGCTCCACGAACAGGTCCCGAGCCACGTCGATCTCGGCGGGCTCGCTCTCCAGCCGCAGCAGCTTGCCGCCGGGCACCATGCGCCTGGCCCTGATGTCCTCGCTGAACGAGCTGAACGTCAGCGACTTGGTGATCTTCCCCGCGTCGGTGACGAACGTGCCCGCCCCCTGGACGCGGTAGACGCGCCCGTCGCGCACCAGGCCCTCCACGGCCTGTCGCACCGTCATGCGGCTCACGCCGTAGCGCTGCATCAGCTCCCGCTCGCTCGGCAGCGGGTCGTGCGGCGCCATCCGCGTGTCGATGAGCTCGGCGAGTACGCGCCGGAGCGTCGCGTACTTGGTCTCCTGCGTCATCCTTCGACCGCTCCCTCTCCGACGCCCCGGAAGAAGAACCTCTGCAGGGTGAAGAACAACGCCGCCTCCTCCTGCAGCGGCAGGTTGCGGAAGCCGTTACGGCACGGCAACACCGACAGGCCGGTCACCGCGGTCGTCAGCACCACCCCCGAGCAGCGTGTCGACCTGACTTCGACCAGGGGGTCGCCGGCGGCCAGTCGGACGGGGACGGTCGTACGCATGGCGCTCCAGGAGGAGAGGCGGGCGAATTGGTCCGTACCACTAGCCGAGAGTGTGGATCGGGCACGAAGCAACTGTCAATATGCCGCCGAAGCGATTCGGGATCTGTCCGTACCACTTCGTCGCCGCCTGGAACGTGCGGATCGTCTGGTTGGACTTCGAAGCGCCTCGACTTGCCATCCGCCGTACGCGTGGGCGAGCGAGGCCGAGGGCCACCCGGCCCCCGGCGGATGAGCTCGGCGACGGCCGCATCCCGCACGAGAACCCCGCCTGCCGGGCCATGCTCACCAACGACCGCTGACGCAAGGCACGGCGGCTTTCACCGCTTCACGCTGACCAGCGCACGGGCATGCACCGCCAACGCGTAATGCCCACTATCGGACGAGCCGCGGATCAGCGTTCGCGGACGGCGGCGCGGGCGCGAGGGATGCCGGTCGCCCCCAGCCGGAGCCGGGCGTGGAAGTCCTCGACGGCGGCCAGGACGCCGTTGACGGTGCGCCACGCGTAACGGCCGGTCAGCAGGTCGTGGTAGGCGTGCGCGGTACGGACGGCCGTGACCGTGTCGGCCAGCGGCCCGGCCGGCAGCAGCCCGCGCGCCGACGCCGCCGTGACCCAGGCCAGGTACGCGCGGACGCGGCGCAGGTAGGCGGCCCTGCTGGAGGCGGCCAGAGACGAGCCCGCCAGCGCGGCGGCGTACACGGCGAACATCCGGTCGTAGGGGGTCGGGAGCTCGCCAAGGGGCGGCGAGCCTTCTTTCGACCGAGCTCTCATGGGACCGCGGTCCCGAGAATGCTGGCCACGACGTCGGCGGCCGTGTGGTCCTCGGGCAGATCGTGCAGGAACCCGGTGTCCTGGCCGAGGGTGAGCAGGGCGGGCTCGTGGTAGCCGTCGGCGCGGTGCCGGCCCAGGCCGATGGCGGCGGTCAGGCCGTTGCACAGGCAGAGCCGCCCCTCGGCGTCCTCCTCGCGGCCGCCCTTGCGCACGTAACCGTCCACCGGCTCGGCCGGACAACGGTAGCCGATCCCGCCGCCCGGCCTGGTGAACGGCGTGCGCAGGTAGCCCAGATCGCACAGCCGGGGCCGCCGTTCGTACGGGCCGGGCTCCGACAGGGTGCCGGGCAGCCGGGCGACCTTGAACGGGAAACCCGTGGGCGAGGCCCGCGGATCGTTGCGCACCTCCAGCGCCCCGCGCCTGGCCCGATCCGCCAGCCGGCGCCGGAGCGCGTCGTCCAGCCCCGACTCCCGGCACAGCGCGAACGCCGAGCCGACCTGGATCCCCGCCGCCCCCGCCGCCTGCGCCCGGGCCAGGCCCTCGGGCGTGCCGTAGCCGCCGGCCAGCCAGAACGGCAGCCCGAGCGCGGCGACCTTGCCGGTGTCGGCCTCGTCGCGCGGGCCGTAGACGGGCTCACCGGCCTCGTCCAGCCTCGGTCTGCCGCGAGGCGGGGCGCTGTGCCCGCCGGCCACCGGCGTCTCCAGCACGAACCCGTCGGGACGGGTCTCCGGCGAACGGGCCAGGTACGCGGCCAGCACGTGGGAGGAGACGACCGCCAGCAGCTTCGGCCGCGGCGGCGGCACGGTGGGGCGCGGCATCAGGGCGGCCGGGTCGAGGCCGACCGTGTGCCGGGCGTCCCCGGCGCCGGCCACGGCGACCGTGATCTCCGCCGGGCGGTGCGCCGCGAACGCGTTGAGCAGCCTCGGGATCTCGGCCGGGATGCCAGCGCCCATGAGCACGTAGTCGACGCCGGCGAGCATCGCCCCGTAGACGGCGGCCGGGGTGGCGAGCTGGATCTTCTCCAGGTAGTTGACCCCGATCGGGCCGTCGTGGCCCTGCCGGGCGAGGAAGACCTCGGCGAAGTTGGCGGCCACGGTGAGCTCGTCACGGGCTTCGCTGGGGCGCAACCCGAGCCGGGGCACCGGCCGGTACGGCTCGCCGGGCGCGATTCCGCCGGGCACGAAATAGCGGTCGAGGACGCGTTCGGCGATGGCGGGCACCGGGAAACGGGACAGCGCGTGCCGCAGGTGGCCGCCGGGGTCGCCGTGCTGCAGGCGGCGGGCCAGGGTGACGTCGAGCGCGGTGCCCGACACCACGCCGAGCTGGCCCGTCATCGCGACGGCACGCGCCAGCCGCCACCCGGACACCCCCACCCCCATACCGCCCTGGATCAACACGGGCTCACCCCTGACGACTGCCGACGTTCCAGCACATTGATCCGCAAAGGACAGCACGCAGTACTCCAGACAAATCGGTCGATCCGCGAAAGCCACATGAGGGCGGCCAAGCCGCCGACACAAGAGCCAGGGACGGGCTTGGCGCGCATGAGGAGCAGGGGAGGGCGGATCGATGGCGGG
>NZ_POUD01000362.1 GCF_003236395.1 Nonomuraea aridisoli
CCCTCGGCCCCAATTCAAGCCCCACCAATCCCGGACAGCCGTGGCGCCATGACCAGCCACACCCCCCGCACCCGCCGATCAGCGACACGCGTGGCGCTCCGAGGGGCCCGAGGACCCAAGCCGTCAGGACCCGACACGCCGAGCCCTGACATCCTCCGCCCCAACGCCCCGGCGGCCCAGGTGCCCTTGGGCGGCCGGGCAGGCGCCCTTGGAACCCCGACGCCCCCAAGAGCCGCGGCACCATCGGGACCCCAGGCGTTCGGAACCCCTGACGCCCCCAGGGCTCCAGCACCCGGGCAACCGCGGCACCCCCGAGACCGCGGGCCCTCAGGTCCGCGACGTTCTCGGAACCGGTACGCCGCGGGACCCGGACGCGCTTCCAGTGCCCCTGCGCCCTCGGAGCCGTGTCAGCTCACCAGGCGGGGGACGACGCCTGTGGTGTGCAGGCGTTCGCGGGCGGCGGCGATGGCCTCGTCCGTCGTGGCGAAGACGCGCCCGGCGCGGTCCAGCCGGGCGATCACGCCGAGTGCCTCCAGCGGTTGGTGGTGGCCGTCGGGGATGCCGGAGACGTAGACCTCGATGCCGCGTCGTTCGAGCCGCTGGATGGCGTCGCCGAGGACGAGCGCGCCGCTGGCGTCGATGGTGGTGACGCGGCGCATGCGCAGCACGACCACGGACACGTCGGTCACCTCCGACAGCTCCAGCAGGAAGCGGTGGGCTGCGGCGAAGAACAGGGGGCCGTCGAGCCGGTAGGTGACGATGTGCTCGGCGAGCAGGGCGTGCTCGTCCTCGGTGTGCTGGGGTTGCAGGTCGTGCCGGAGCGGCTCCTGGTCGAAGCGGACGTTGCGCGCGATGGCCCGCAGCGCCAGCGCGCCCGCCACGACGAGGCCGAGCAGGACGGCGAGCACGGTGTCGAGCATGAGGGTGGCGACGGCGGTCAGCACGAGGACGGCGCCGTCGCCCGGGGTGGAGCGGATCATGGCGCGGACCGCCCCGATCTCGACCATCCGCACCGCCGTGGCCAGCAGCACCCCGGCCAGCGCGGCGAGCGGGATGCGGGAGACGAGCCCGGCGGCGAGGTAGACGATGCCGCCCAGGATGAGAGCGTGTGACAGCGCAGCCAGCCGGGAGTGGGCCCCGGAGCGGACGTTGACCGCCGTGCGGACGATGGCGCCGGTGCCGGCCATGCCGCCGAACAACGGGGTGATGAGGTTGGCCACGCCCTGGCCGAACAGCTCGCGGTCGGGGTCGTGGCGGTGGCGGCCGGACATGCCGTCGGCGACGCCGGCGGACAGCAGCGACTCGAGCGCGGCCAGCGCGGCCACGGCGACGGCGGGGCCGAGGAGCGCCGGGATCGCGCCGAGGTCGAAGAAGCCCAGTGACGGCGCGGGCAGCCCCGGGGGGAGGTGGCCGATCCTGGTCAGGGGCAGCGCGGCGAGCTCGGCGACGACGGTGGCGGCGGCCACGGCGAGCAGCGAGAAGGGCACGGCGGGCCGGATCCTCCCGCCCACCAGCAGCGCCGCGGCCACGGCGAGGGTGACGCCGACGGCCCACCAGTGGGGCGCGGCGAGGAAGTCGGCGACGGCGTGCCAGGCGATCACCGGCACCTGGTCGCTGTCGTCGGGCCGGACGCCGAACGCGTGGGGGAACTGCTGCAGGCCGATCACGCACGCGATGCCGACCGTGAACCCGGCCACCACGGGGGCGGGTACGAGCGCCATGTAGCGGCCGGCGCGGGCCAGGGCGAGCGCGACGAGCAGCAGCCCGGCGAGCAGGCCGACGGTCAGCACGCCGGCGGGGCCGTGGGTGCCGACGATGGGCATGAGGACGACGGTCATGGCGCCGCTGGTGCCGGACACCTGCAGGGCCGACCCGCCGAACAGCGCGGCGAGCGATCCGGCGACGACGGCCGTGGCCAGGCCGGATGCGGCACCGAGCCCGGAGGAGATGCCGAAGCCGAGCGCCAGGGGCAGCGCGACGACGGCCACCGTGAGCCCGGCGAGGAGATCGTTACGGGGGCGGCGCCCCATGGCCGCCAGGTCGGCGCGTTGCGGGAGCAGGGTGCGGACCCGCCCCCACACCACGGCCGTCACGGCCTGTCTCCTTTCGTGTCGAATCCGTCACCGGCGATGCGCGTGAAAGGTCCCTTCACCATCACTCCCTCTGCTGCGTAAAGAGAACGCCAACTTGTCCCAAATTGCATAACTCTGCAATTCGTGAAGAGGACCCCAGGATAACAAGGAGGACCGCTCTGACCTGGCCTGATTCCACTTGGCCGGCGATATTCGCCATGCGCGGAATCGGGCCATAACCTAAAAAGCCGCAGCCGCCTTCAGGCCACTAAAAAGGGGTTCCTTCTCCGAAAAGGAGCTCTCAGAATGACGCTTCCAGCATGGAGAACGCGCGTTCCGCGGCGCGTACCGCCTCCGGCTCGACCTCGGCCATCGGGCGCCCCTGCGCCAGCATCCGCCAGTTGCGCCTGGCCAGCACCCGCTGCGCGGCGAGCACCTGCGCGGCCAGCAACCCGGCGGTCAACTCGCCGCCCGTCCCGTCGGGCGTCTCTCCGAGCGCCCCAGCGGGAGCCTCAGCGAGGGCCCCAGCTGGTTCCTCAGTTGGGGCCCCTCCGGGAATCTCAGACGGGGCCGCGGTACGGGCTCCTCCGTGGCTCTCAGATGGGACCCCAGTGCGGGCTCCAGTACGGGTCTCAGTTGGGACCTCAGTGCCGACCCCGGCGTGAGTCTCAGTGAGGGCCTCGGCGAGCGCCTGCTCGTCCTGCGAGATGTGCTGGAACAGCCGCGCCAGCAGGCTGGGCGTGGTGAACACCATCCGATGGAAGGCCAGCACCTCGGGGTCGTCGTTGAGGCCCGTCACGGGGTCGCGCCGGGCGAGCCCGTCGAGGAAGTGGCGGCGCAACGCCTCCAGCGGGCGCTCCCCCGCGGCCCGTTCCCGCACCACCCGCGCCGCCTCACCCCGGTGGTCGGCGATGCGGTGCAGGACGAGGTCCTCCTTGGCCGGGAAGTACTTGAACAGCGTCGGCTTCGAGACGCCGGCCGCCGCCGCGATCTCCGTCACCGGCACCTCGTCGAAGCCGCGCTCCAGGAAGAGCGCGATGGCCGCCGCCGAGATGGCCTCGTGCACCCGCCGCCGCTGCAACTCACGCAGTCCCGTCATGAACTCCACCCTAGCAACACGTTAACCCGGTCAATCTCTTTACCAAGTCAACGCCGATGGCAGCGCTCGCGGCGGCATGTCGAACGCGGCCGGGCGGCGCCCGAGGGCGTACGAGAGAACGCGAGCCGGGCCGCCGGCACGACGTGGCCGGGGAAGGCTGCCCCACTGCCCCCTACTCACCGACTGCCCCTACTCACCCGCTGCTCCCGGCCCCCGCTGCTCCGCTGCCTGGCCGGCTACTGCCGGACGCGCGGCGCTGCTGGGGGCATCGGACAAGGACGGCACGTATCTGCCGAACCCGGGCGGGTGCGGTGTGTGCAGGAGGGCGAGGCTCCGGCATGGCCGGGGGTCCTGCCGTCCCGCATCTGGCGTATGGCGAGGTCTCCGGCCGTTTGCTCCAGGGCATGGTTCAGGAGGACAGCCGTTCTACTTTTCGCTGTCGAGCATGGCGAGGTGTTGGGCGGCGTAGCGGTCGCCGGCGGCGGCGTTCGCCGGGACGGCCGTCTCGATCTCGGCGAGGGTCTCCTGGTCGAGGGTGAGGTCCAGGGCGGCGAGGGATTCGGTGAGCCGGTCGCGGCGGCGGGCGCCGACGAGCGGGACGATGTCCTCCCCCTGGGCCGCGACCCACGCGATGGCGACCTGGCTGGTCGTCGCGCCGATGCGCTCGGCGACCCGGGTCAGGGCGGCGACCAGGCGCAGGTTGGCCTCGAGGTTCCCGTCCTGGAAGCGGGGGCTGTGCGCGCGGAAGTCGCCGCCGGTCAGCTTCCGGTCGGGGTCCCAGTGGCCGCTGAGCAGGCCGCGGGAGAGGACCCCGTAGGCGGTCAGGCCGATGCCGAGCTCACGCAGCGCCGGGATGATGGCCTTCTCGGGGCCGCGCGACAGAAGCGAGTACTCGATCTGCAGGTCGCTGATCGGGGCCACGGCGGCGGCGCGTCGAATGGTGTCCGCCCCGACCTCCGAAAGACCGATATGACGGATATATCCGGCCTGCTGCATCTCCAGCAGAGCCCCCACGGTCTCCTCGACCGGAATCTGCGGGTTCAACCGGGATGGGCGGTAGATGTCGATGTAGTCGGTCCCCAGCCGCCGCAGCGAGTACGCCAGCCGGTCCTTCACCGCGGCGGCCGAGACGTCGGCCGGCACGGGCTGGAAGCCGCCGTCGGGCGTGCGCCGCGTGCCGAACTTCACGCTGATCACCACGTCCTCACGGCGGCGCTCCTTGAGGGCCCGGCCGATCAGCATCTCGTTGTGGCCGGAGCCGTAGAAGTCGCCGGTGTCGATGAGCGTGACGCCCGCGTCGATCGCGGCGTGGAGGGTCGCGATGCTCTCCTGCTCGTCGGCCGGTCCGTACAGATCCGACATGCCCATGGCGCCCAGGCCGATGGCCGAGACCCGGGGTCCGTGCGCGCCCAGCGGGCGGTCACCGATGGTTGGCACTCTGGTTCTCCTTGACGTGTCGTCCTCTTCGTGGACCTTGCGCTTTCAGCGTGCCCCGGCCTTCCGGGGGCAGCCACGGCTGCCTTCACCCTGGGGTCGCCGTCCCCTGGCTCGGCCTGTCGGCATGGGTGACGATGGAGACATGAACCACTCGGAACTCGCCGCGTACCTGAGGTCGCGGCGTGACAGGATCCGTCCGGCCGAGGTCGGTCTGCCCACCGGTCCGAGGCGCCGGGTGCCCGGGCTGCGGCGCGAGGAGGTCGCCCAGCTGGCGGGGTTGTCCGCGGACTACTACACCGAGCTGGAACGCGGCCGCGGCGCACAACCCTCGGCGCAGGTGCTGGCCGCGCTCGCGCGGGCGCTGCGGCTGGACGGCGACGAACGCGACCACCTGTTCCACCTCGCCGACCGGCCGGTCCCCCCGGCCGCGCACGGCTCGACCGCTCACGTCCAGCCGGCGCTGCTCAGCCTGCTGGACCGGCTCTCCACCACCCCGGCCCAGGTCATGACCGACCTGCACGTGATCCTCGCCCAGAACCCGCTGGCCACCGCACTCGTCGGCCACGTCTCCACGACGCGGGGCCAAGGGGCCGGCTTCGTCCACCGCTGGTTCACCGACCCCGACGCCCGCGCGCTCTACCCCGAGGAGGACCACGAGCACCACTCGCGCGTCTTCGTCGCCGACCTGCGCGCCGTCGCCGCCCGGCGCGGGCGGGACCCCGAGGTGACCCGGATGATCGCCGCGCTGCGACGGCGCAGCGAGGAGTTCGCGACCCTGTGGGAGACGCGCGACGTCGCCCTGCGGCGGGCCGACCACAAACGGATCGTCCACCCCGCCCTCGGCGTCATCGAGCTGGACTGCCACAACCTCTTCAGCGAGGACGGCCGCCAGCGCCTGCTGTGGTTCACCGCGCCGCCGGGCAGCAAGGGCGCCGCCCAGCTGGAGCTGCTCTCCGTCATCGGCACCCAGGACATGACGACCGCCACAGCCCGGCTGACCACATAACGGCGCCCCCATCGGCAAAGTGTTAACCTGGTCAATCTCTTGACCGAGTTAACGCTTTGGAGGGGTGATGGGAACGCTCGACGACGAGCGGCGGCACGTCGAACGCTGCCGGGCCGGCCTGCGCCGCATGCTGGAGGGCGCGCGGGAGAACGTGATCGTCGGCGAGACCGTGGCCGGCGACCGCTACAGCGCCGAACGCCTGGGCCGCCACCTCAAGAGCCTGGCCAAGGAGCTGAGCGAGGAGCCCGACGGGCCGCCGTTCTTCGGCCGGCTCGACTTCGGCGCGGGCGAGCACCGGGGCCGCGCGTACCACATCGGCAGGCGGCACATCACCGGCGAGCACGGCGGCCCGCCCGTGGTGATCGACTGGCGGGCGCCGGTCGCGCGGGCGTTCTACCGGGCCGGCGCCAGGGACCCGCAGGGCGTCGCCCTGCGCCGCCGCTTCGGCTGGTCCGGCACCACCCTGACGGGCTTCGAGGACGAGCGGCTGGACCGGGGCGAGGAGGGGGGCGGCACGATCCTGGCCGCCGAGATCGAACGCCCCCGCGTCGGCCCCATGCGCGACATCGTCGCCACCATCCAGCCCGAGCAGGACGACCTCGTGCGCGCCGAGCTCGACGCCTCCATCTGCGTGCAGGGCGGGCCGGGCACCGGGAAGACCGCGGTGGGCCTGCATCGGGCCGCGTACCTGCTCTACGCACACCGCCGCCGCCTGGAACGCTCCGGCGTGCTCGTGCTCGGCCCCAACCCGGCCTTCCTCGGCTACATCTCGGCGGTGCTGCCCGCCCTCGGTGAGATGGACGTCGAGCAGACGACGCTGGAACGGCTGCTCGCCAGCGTCCCGGTCACCGCCGCCGACACCGAGGACGCCGCGCTCGTCAAACACGACGCGCGGATGGCGCGCGTGTTGCGCAAGGCCCTGTACGGCCGGATCGCGCGGCCCGCCGAGCCCGTGGTGGTGCCGGACGGCTCGACCCGGTGGCGGGTGCCCGAGGACGAGCTGCGCCGCATCGTGGACGACACCCGGCGCGAGCCCCTGCCGTACGGCGTCGGCCGCGAGCGCGTCCGCGCCCGCGTGGTGGCCGCGATCCGCCGCCAGGCCGAGGCCCGGGGCCGCACGGCGACCGCGGCCTGGCTGCGCAGGGCCGGCCGCGCCGTCACCCCCGCCCTGGACGCGGTCTGGCCCGCCGTCCGCCCCGAGGAGGTCCTGTACGAGGTGCTGCGCGACCCGGTCGCGGCGGCGGGTGTCCTCACCGAGGCCGAGCGCGCGGCGATCACCTGGCCCAGGCCGCCCCGGAGCCCCGCGAGCGCCCGCTGGTCGGCGGCCGACCTGGTGCTGCTGGATGAGGTCGCCTGCCTCATCGAGCGGCCCCGAGGCTACGGCCACGTCATCGTGGACGAGGCCCAGGACCTGTCGGCCATGGAGTGCCGGGCGGTGGCCAGGCGCAGCGAGCACGGGTCGCTCACCGTCCTCGGCGACCTGGCGCAGGGCACCACGCCGTGGGCCGCCACGTCGTGGCCGGAGCACCTGGCGCGACTCGGCAAGCCGGACGGCCGGGTCGTCGCCCTCACGACCGGCTTCCGGGTGCCGGCGGCCGTGATCGAGCTGGCCGGCACGCTGCTGCCGGCGCTCGGCGCGCGGGTGCCGCCGACGCGTTCGTACCGGTCGGACGGGCTGCTGCGGGTGCGGCGGGTGACCGAGGTGGACAAGGGGGTGGTGGCGGCGGCGCGCGAGGCGCTCGCGTTCGAGGGGTCGATCGGGGTGATCGCGGCGGACGCCGCCGTGGCGGCGCTCACGTCCGCGCTGCGGGAGGAGGGGGTGGACGTGGGCGGGCGGCTCACCGTCCTGCCCGCGTCGACGGCGAAGGGGCTGGAGTACGACCACGTCGTCGTGGCGGAGCCGGCCGCCATCGCGGAGGCGGAGCGGCGCGGGCTGAACCGGCTGTACGTCGTGCTCACCCGGGCCGTCTCCCGGCTCGACGTCGTGCACGCCCGTCCGCTGCCGCCGCCGCTCACGTCGCCGCCCCTCACGTCGCCGCCCCTCACGTCGCCGCGCGAACCCTTCTGAGATGGGCGGATGTCCTCGACAGGTGCGCGGCTTCGGTGTGTGATGTGGTTTCCCCGTCCCCACAGGAGGCCC
>NZ_POUD01000363.1 GCF_003236395.1 Nonomuraea aridisoli
GTTGTCGGCCGGGAGCCACGAGGTCGGGTCCGACCCCTTGTGCGCCATCCGGGTGAGCGGGCGGGACGTGCCCGAGAGGGGCCTGTGGGTGACCGTCATGCCGGACGGGTCCGCGTGCTGGCACCGTACGGCGCCATTGACGGGTGAGGTGAGTCTGCGGGAGGTGCGGCCGCCCCGGGACGGCGCCGTGGACGCCGCTCTCGAACGGTTGCGGCCCCGCGACGGACGGCCCGAGCCGGACGAGGCACGGTACGAGTCGCCGGCCGACGGCACTCGCCGGCAGGACGGCTCGCCCGGTGCGGCAGGGCGGGGAGGCCGCGAGACGCCGTCCGGGGACGGGCGCCGTCCGGCGTCCGGCGAGGCGCGGCGGCGGGAACTCGCGCCCGGCGTGTACGCGTGGCCCGAGGACGCCGATCTGAGGGTGGGGGCGGTGTTGTTGCGGGTGTCGGCGCCGGTCGAGGCCGACGCCGCCGTGGTGCCCTCGGCGGACGGCGTGGGGGTGGACTACAACAGGCCGCCGAGGATCGCGCCGCACCTGGACAGCGAGCGGCTGCGGATGCCGCCGCCGCCGCACCCGCCGGGCCGCAGGCCGTTCCCGCTGCTGCTCGTCATCATGCCGGTGGTGCTCGGCCTGGTGATGGTGTCGGTCTTCAACTCGTACTTCTATCTGATCTTCCTGCTGTTCAGCCCGGTGATGGCGCTGGCCAACTGGATCTCCGGCAAGCGCGGCAACCGCAGGCAGCTGGAGGAGCAGGGCCGTACGTACCGGCAGCGCCGCAGGGCGCTGGAGGCGGAGATCCACGCGGCGGTGCGCCGGGAGCGGCGCGTACGCGGCGTGGCCGGGCCCGACCCGGCGACGGTGGCGCTGCTGGCGTGCGGGCCGGGCGGCCGGCTGTGGGAGCGCCGCCGCAACGACCCCGACCACCTGGTGCTCCGGCTGGGCACGGTGGACCAGCCGTCGGTGAAGGAGCTGGACGAGCCGGCCAGGGACGAGAACCACCGCATGGTCAGGTGGAACGTGCCGGACGTGCCGATCGGGGTGGAGGTCCCCGACCACGGGGTGGTCGGCGTGGCCGGGCCGCAGGACGCGGTGCAGGCGCTGGCCCGCTGGCTCGTCGTCCAGACGGCCGTCCTGCACAGCCCCCGCGACGTGCGTGTGGTGGTGCTGACCGACCGGGCGCGGGAGGCGGACTGGCGGTGGGTGCGCTGGCTGCCGCACCTGCGCCCGGGAGCGCCGGGCGGCCCGGTGGTGTCGATCGGCAACGACCCCGAGTCGGTCGCCAACCGGGTGTCGGAGCTGGTCGCGCAGGTCACCGCCCGGCAGCGGGCGCTCGGCTCGTCGATGGGGCGGGCGATGTTCAGCGAACCGGACGTGCTCGTCGTCGCGGACGGCGCCCGGCAGCTGCGCGAGGTGCCGGGCATGGTGCAGGTGCTCACCGACGGCCCGAAGGTCCGGGTCTTCAGCGTCTGCCTGGACGAGCAGGAACGCCTGCTGCCCGAGGAGTGCGGCACGGTCGTGCTGGCGGAGGGCCACGAGCTCACGGTCCGCCGCACGGGGGCGCCGGACGTCACGGGCGTGCGGGCCGACCTGGTGGAGCCCGGCTGGTGCGAGCAGGTGGCCCGCGCGCTGGCGCCCATCCGGGACGTCAGCCCGGAGCACGACGCCGGCCTGCCCCAGCGAGTACGCCTCCTCGACCTCATCCACCTGGAGCCGCCCAGGGCGGACGACCTGCTGGAACGCTGGAGACGGCGGCCCGCCTCGACCGCGTTCGTCGTCGGCGCGGGCTACGACGGCCCGCTCGCCCTCGACCTGGTGCGCGACGGCCCGCACGGTCTCGTCGCCGGCACCACGGGCTCGGGCAAGTCGGAGCTGCTGCAGGCGTTCGTGGCCGCGCTGGCCGCCGCCAACCGCCCGGACGAGCTGACGTTCGTGCTCGTCGACTACAAGGGCGGCAGCGCCTTCCGCGAGTGCGCGGACCTGCCGCACACCCTCGGCATGGTCACGGACCTCGACGCCCACCTGGTGACCCGGGCCCTGGAGTCGCTGAGCGCCGAGTTGCGCCGCCGCGAGCACGTGCTGGCGGAGGCGGGCGCGAAGGACCATCCGGAGTACCGCGCCAAGCGCGCGCAGGACCCGTCGCTGGCCCCGTTGCCGCGCCTGCTGCTGGTGATCGACGAGTTCGCGACCCTGGTCAGGGAGGTGCCGGACTTCGTGCCCGGCCTGATCGGCATCGCGCAGCGCGGCCGTTCGCTCGGGATCCACCTGGTGCTCGCGACGCAGCGGCCGGCCGGTGCGGTCACCAGCGACATCCGGGCGAACACCAACCTGCGCATCGCGCTGCGGGTGACCGACGCGACGGAGAGCCAGGACATCATCGACACCTCCGAGGCGGTGAACATCTCGGCGAACACGCCGGGCCGGGCGCTGGTGCGGATGGGCCCGCGCTCGGCGGTGCCGTTCCAGGCCGCCTGGGTAGGCGCCGAGCGGCCCGGCACGGGCGGCGAACGTCAGAGGCCGCGCCGCGGCGTCCGGGCGGCGGAGCTGTCGTGGACGGGGCTCGGCCGTCCCGCGCCACCGCCCGCCGACGACGGCGAGGAGGTCGTGACCGCGCCCGCGCCCACCGACCTGCGGGCGCTCGTGGCGGCGGTCAGGGAGGCCGCGGACCGGCTGGACGACTACGAGCCGCAGCCCAGCCCGTGGTTGCCGCCGCTGGAGGAGCGGGTGGTCCTCGACGACCTGCCGCCGGTGCCGAGCCGTTCCGGCGGGGTGGTGCCGCCGCCGATCCCGTACGCGCTGGAGGACGTGCCGCAGCTGCAGCAGCGCCGGGTCGCCACCATGGACCTGGCGGTGTTCGGCCACCTGTACGTGATCGGCGCCCCGCGCTCGGGCCGTACGCAGGTGCTGCGGACGATGGCGGGCTCCGCCGCGCGTACGGCGAGCGCCGCGGACGTGCACGTCTACGGGATCGACGCGGGCGGCGGGGGCCTGGCGGCCCTGGAGGCGCTGCCGCACTGCGGCGCGGTCGTCTCCCGGCACGACACCGAACGCCTGACCCGCCTGCTGCACCGCCTGGCCGCCGAGCTGACCGCCCGCCAGGAGCGGATCGCCGCGCATGGGGCGGCCGGGCTGAACGAGCTGCGCGGCCTGCTGCCGAAGGCGGAACGCCCGGCGCACATCCTGCTGTTCGTGGACGGCTGGGACGCGTTGCAGGGCATGCTGGACGAGTTCGACAACGGCCGGCCGGCCGACGTGATGACCCGGCTGCTCCGCGAGGGCGCGGCGGCGGGCCTGCACGTGATCGCCACATCCGAGCGGTCGCTGCTCAGCGGGCGGATGTCCTCGCACAACGACCACAAGCTGATGTTGCGGCAGGGCGACCGCAACGACTACCAGCTCGTCGGCATGCTGCCCAGCAAGGCCCCGGCGAACGTGCCGCCCGGCCGCGGCTGGCACGTGCTGAGCGGCACCGAGACGCAGGTGGCGCTGCTGTCCGCCGGCGAGGGCGGCCAGGAGCAGGCGGAGGCGTTGCGGGCGATCGCCAGGACGGCCCGGCGGCGCGAGGCGGCCCTGCCCGCCGGGCGGCTGCCGTTCCGGGTGGCGACGCTGCCCAGGTCGGTGGACTTCGCGGCGGCGTACGCGCTGGTGCCGGCGGAGCCGCGGCGGCCGATGTGGGGGCTGCTCGGGGTCGGCGGCGACGACGCGGCGCCGGTCGGGGTGGACTTCGCCGGCTCGTCGGCCGTCTTCGCCGTGCTCGGGCCGGCCGGGTCGGGGCGCAGCACGGCGCTGGCCGCGCTGTCGGTCTCGCTGCTGGCGGGCGGCACCTCGCTGGTGGTGCTGACGCCTCGCGACTCGCCGCTGCGGGCGCTCTCCCGTCATCCGCAGGCGCGGGTGTTCGCCGAGGCGGATCCGGCGGCGGAGAGCGTGCAGGCGGCGCTGGACGAGCTGCCGGGGCCGAAGGTCGTGGTGGTCGACGACGCCGACCTGCTGGCCTCTCCCGCCTGCGACCGGGTGCTGAAGGAGATCGCCTTGTCCGGGCGGGACCACGGCCTCGGCCTGCTGTACGCGGGGATGGCCGAGTCGCTCCAGCTCGCGCTGGGCAGCTGGGTGTCGGCGGCGCGGCGGGCGCGGCGGGGCGTGCTGCTCGCGCCGAAGAGCATGCAGGAGGGCGACATGATCGGCGTACGGCTGCCGACGCACCTGCTGCGTACCGCTCCTTCTCCCGGGCGCGGGTGGACCGGCGGGCCGGGCGGCGAGGTGATGGCGGTGCAGGTGCCGCTGACGGTGTTGCGGCCGGACGCGTGAAGGCCCGCCGGACGCGTGAGGCCCGCCGGACGGGCGTTGTCCGGCGGGCCCCCGTCAGGTCACTTGCTGGAACGGATGCTGCTCGCCATTTCGTTGTCCATGTTCTCCATCTGCGTACGGATGTCCATGAACTGCTTGGCGAAGCCCTTGATGCCGTCCATGGCGGCGAGCAGGCTGGTGTTGAACTTGTCGTACGCCTCCTGAAGGGCGGGGCTGGACTGCTGGAACACCAGCCCGTTCTGCAGCAGGTCGTTGACGTTGGTCCGCAGGTCGTTCAGCATCGGCACGATGTTGTCGGAGGCCGAGTTGAGCGTGTTCGAGGTCGCCTCGATGGCGGGGTAGTCGAGCTGGATGTTCGGCGGCATGGCCGGTCCTTTCGTGGGTGGTTTCGTCAGACGTTGCGCGGGGGCGGCCCGGTCGTGCCCCTGGGCGGCGGCGGGGGCGGCACGGCGTCGTCGGGGACACCGTCGCCGTCGCCGTCGCCCTCGCCGCCGACCTGTTTCCACTCCTCGGAGCGGTTGTCCCGGGTGTATTCGGTCTTCTTGCCGTCCTGGTCGGTGACGGTCATGGTGCCGCCGCCGTCGTCGTTCGTGATGCGGGTGTCGGCGACGGTCCTGCCGCCGTCGGAGAACGTCGTCTCCGTGCGGTAGCTCCTGCCGCCGTCGCTGTAGGTCGTGACCGAGGAGTAGCTCTGGTCGTCGTGCGTGACGGTCGTCTCCTCCTTGACCACGTTGTTGTTCTCGTCGAGCGTCAGGTGCGTGTGGACCTGTCCGTTCGGGGTGTTGATGACCTGGTCGACCGGCGGCGCCCCCGGGTCGGTGGCGCGGCAGAAGTCCGGCATGTCGCCGTTGGCGTCCGGCACGCACTTGTCGGCGTGCTCGTTGCGGTAGTCCCAGGCGGCCTTGTCCTTGCGCCACTCGTCCAGGCCCAGCTGGGCGCCCATCACGCCGAGCCCGTCGGCGATCTGCGCGTCCACGTCGAAGTAGGCGTCGGAGACGGAGCCGAACAGGTCGCCGAGGCGCTTGAGCCGGTCCACCGCGTTCTCCATCGGATCCTTGGACAGCCGGTAGAGGCTGCGGAACGCGTTGGTCAGCCCCGCGTGGCCGAAGATCGCCTGAGCGTCGCCGAAGTCGCCCTTGCCGAGGTTGGCGAAGTCGCTGCCGCCGAGCGTGGGCGCGATGCGGTCGGCGAGGTCGTGCAGGTCCTTGCGGGCCTCGTGCAGGACGCTGTAGTCGAGTGCGAAGTCGGGCAACGGCATCTCCGTTCGCGCGGAAGTCCCGGACTATCGGACCACGCGCGAAGGGGGCGTCCGGTTCATCCCTTTCTGGCATGAACCGGAGCAGAGGGTCGAACGTGGTCCCTGCGGAGACGTAGCGCCACAAGCGCGACGAGGACGTGAGGGAGACCCCCGCCATGCCACGCCCCACCGACTGGGACGCGCTCGGACTCGCCGGTGACCCCACCCCCGGCGACCCCGACCGCATCGACCAGCTCGCCCGGTCGCTGGCCGAGCTCGGCGGCGTGGCCAGGGACATCGACAACGCCCTGAACATGGTGCTCGCCAAGACCGGTGACGGCGCGTGGATGGGGCAGACCGCCGACGCGCTGCGCGAGAAGATCGAGGGGCCGCTGCGCAGCTTCGTGCGGAGCATCGCCGAGGCGTTCGAGGGCTCCGCGCACACCCTGGTCTTCTACGCGGCGGCGATGCGGGAGCAGCAGTCGCGCGCCGACACCGCGCTGAGCCAGGGGCGCGGGCTCACCTCCGAGGAAGACCGTCCCCTCCGCGACGAGTACGCCGCCACCGCCCGTGCCGCGGGCGCCGCCCTGGCCGAGGCCGCCTCCTCCGCCGCCGCCACGGTGAGCGAGGCGGCCCGCGGCATCAAGCAGCCGGTGTCGGACTGCGAGATGTTCTGGGACGCCTTCAAGTGGCTGGCGATCATCCTGATCGTTCCCGCGCTGCTCGTGGGCGGGCCGGTCGCGCTGCTCGCGATCGGGGTCAACCTGACGCTCTTCATCAAGACGGCGGTGGACTTCTCCCAGGGCAAGGCCGGTCTGCTGGACCTCTTCCTGGCCGGGCTCGGCATGATCGCGCCCACCACCAAGGCCGTGCCGATCTTCCAGCTCGTCGGGGCGGCGGCGAAGTTCACCTGGCAGGGGTTGAAGACCGCCGGGCCGGCCGTCTTCGGGTTCTTCCGCGGTCTTTTCACCGGGGGCGGGCTGCGTACCGTCACCATCCTGCCGGGGTTGCGGGGGTTCGCCGCGCTGGCGGGCACCTGGATCAGGTCCGGGTCTTTGTGGGTGATGGCGCCGCTGACGCACATGCCATCTTTCACCGGGATGATCCGGACGAGCGGGATCGTGGCCGTGCAAGGTCTGCGGGCGGTGCCCGGGGTGATCCGCGCCTTTCCCGGCGCGGTCGCCAGGGGCGCCGGAGCGGCCTGGAGCTGGACCGGCCGGACCTTCTCGGCGGGCATGACGCTGGGCGGCAAGGGGCTCGGCGCGGCCTGGGACTTCGCCGTCGCCCAGCTCGGCGGGGCCAAGATCCTGCGGCTGGTGCTGCCGGTGGACGCCGGGGAGATCGGCCGGTTCGGCCTGCGGGAGGCGTTGCGGCTCGGGGTCGTCGAGCGCGGCCTGCAGGCCAGGAACCTGTTCGGCGCCCCGCTCGCCGGCGCTCTCGGGCGTGGCGCCGCCGCCGTGCCGCCGCCGCCCGTGCAGCACGTGGGTTCGCTGCTGGACGTGCCCCGGCCCGACCTCACGCGGCTCCAGCTGGGCGACTGGTCCGGGATGCGGGCGCTCGACCTGCACGTGGGGCCGGCCGGCGGCATCGGCCTCGCCGCACCCCCCGCTTTCCGGGCCGGTACGGGGTTCGGCGACGGCCTGATGTTCGCGCCCGACGCCGTACGGCGGCTGGACGCCCTGCTGGACACGCCGATCCACGAGCTGAACGCCGTCCGCGTCGGCGACTGGGCCGCCCCGGCGGCGCGAGGGGACCTGGGCCTCGGGGTCAGCGCGAACCTCGGCACCACGCTGAACCACGGACCGGCGTTCGCCGGGACACAGGGCCTGCACACGCAGGGGCTGCCCGCGCTCTCGACCACGCCGGCCCAGGCCCTCAACCTGCACACCCCCACGAACCTGCACGCACCCGCCGACGGCGGCTCCCTGTCCGTCTCCACGACGCACACGGCATCGCCGCAGGCGGGCGCGAGCCTCACCCACGCCGGCGTTTCGGGCACGTCGGCGAACAACGCGCTCGACCTGCTCTTCCCCTCCACGATGAACCGCGCCGACACCCCGGTCTTCGGCACGGGCGCCCACCTGTCGGAGACAACGACCCAGGCCCGGGTCGCCCACAACGTCACCCTCCACCTGGACGAGTACGCCCGCTCCAGACCGACCGACCTCCAAACCACGCCGTCCCCGTCGCTGGCGCCCCAGTCCGCAC
>NZ_POUD01000364.1 GCF_003236395.1 Nonomuraea aridisoli
CCACCGCCGAGCCCGCCGCGCCGATCGCCCCGGCCGCGGTCGTGCAGATCCCCGGAGCCGACGAGGTCGTGCGGATCCCCAAGATCGCGCACGAGGAGCTCGGGCCGTGGGGGGACGCGTTCCGCACCCACGACACCACCCCCGCCGCGCCTCGCCCCGAAGCGTCGAACGGCGACGAGCCGGCGCGGCTGCGCCGGGAGAACACCGAGCTGCGCCGCCGCAACGCCGAGCTGGAGCAGGAGAACGCGCGCCTGCGCGAGGAGCTCGACCTGCTCCTGCAGGGCGCGGGGGCCTGGCTGAAGAACCTGACGGCGGAGCGCTGACCGGCCCGGGAGGTCACAGGGTGCGGGCCACGAGGAGGGCGATGTCGTCCTCCGAGGAGGCGTCGTTCACCATGGTGTCGATCACGGCGTCGCAGAGGAGCTCCAGCGGGAGCGCCGGGTTGGACAGCGCGGTGCGCAGCCGCGCCATGCCCTCGTCGATGTCGGCGTGGCGGGTCTCGATCAGGCCGTCGCTGTAGAGGACGAGCAGCGACCCGGGGCCGAGCTCCACGTCGATCGCCTCGTAGGAGGCCAGCCCCAGGCCGATCGGGGTGCCGGCGGGCACCGGCGGGAAGGTGACGGCGCCGTCGGGGGTGACGACGGCGGGTGGCGGGTGCCCGGCCGCGGCCAGGGTGCAGCGCCCGTCGGCCTGGTCGTAGACGGCGTAGAGACAGGTGGCGCCCATCTCGGCGGCGGACAGGCCGCCGGCGCCGGTGTCCTGCTCGTTCAGGCGCAGGACGAGGTTGTCGAGGTGGGCGAGCAGGTCGGCGGGGGACATGTCCATGTGGGCGAGGGTGCGTACGGCGGTGCGCAGCCGCCCCATGGTGGCCGCGGCGTTGATGCCGTGCCCGGTCACGTCGCCGACCACCAGGGCGACACGGGAGCCGGGCAGCGGGATCGTGTCGAACCAGTCGCCTCCGACGCCGTTGTGCACGTCGGAGGGCAGGTAGCGGGAGGCCACCTCGACCGCGCCGCCGCCGGACAGCGTGCGCGGCAGCAGGTGGCGCTGCAGCGCCAGGGCCGCGTGGTGCTCGCGGGTGTAGCGGCGGGCGTTGTCGAGGCTGAGCGCGGCGCGGGCGACGAGCTGCTCGGCGAGCGTCAGGTCGTCCTCGGCGAACGGCGTCGCGTTGTCGGTGCGGACGAACACGGTGATGCCGAGGATCTCGCCGCGGGCGCGCAGCGGCACGATGATCAGGCTGTGCATCCCGGTGTCGTGGATGATCTTCGAGCGGCCGGGGTCGACGTCGAGCCAGGTGCCGTGCGAGGTGTCGAGCTTCGGCTCGAAGTGGGAGCGTCCCGAGGCCAGGACCGCGGTGAACGGCGACTCCGGCGGCACGTACACCACCTCTCCCCGCCTCCAGAGCGATTCGGGCAGGCCGGGGTGGATCGAGGCCACGCCCGCGCGGCGGAAGGCGGGGATGCTGTCGTCCGTGGCGGCCAGCCGCTGCAGCGGGCCCTCCTCCGGCAGCACCGACTCGGCCAGGTCGACCGTGACGTAGTCGGCCAGCGCCGGCACGGCGAACTCCGCCAGCTCCTGCGCCGTCTTCATCACGTCGAGCGTGGTGCCGATCCTGGCGCTGGCGTCGGCGAGCATCGCCAGCCGCTGGCGGGCCCGGCTGTGGGTGATGTCCATGGCCATCGAGACCAGGCCCAGCGGCTCGCCGTCGACGCCGTCGAGCCGGAAGATCGACATCGAGAACGTGCGGTCCTCGCGCCCGGCCGTCGACCTGCGCCGGATCTCCCGGTCGATGACGGGCACGCCGTCCTCGAGGAGCCGCCGCCCCGCGGTGATGAGGTGCTCGATGCCGTCCTTCGGCCAGTCGTCCACCCGGCTGCCCACATAACGCGGGAAGTAGTCGCTGACGCTCTCGGCCGTCTCGTTCAGCCAGATGTAGCGCAGATCGCGGTCCAGCAGGCACATCGCCACGGGGGACCGGTTGACCAGCGGCTCCAGCACCGAGGTCGCCACCTCGCCCACGGGCGTCGCCAGCAGGACCCACTGCGGCGCGTCCTCCGTGGCGTCGGCCCGGCAGCCGCGCAGGTGCACCATGACGCCGCGGCCGTCGCGGTGGCGGGCCTCGACGAGACCGGACCACTCGTCGCGTCCGGTGACCCGCTCCATCCACGCGGCCAACCGCTCCGCGGCGTCGGGCGACCTGAGCAGCACCGCGGCCGAACGGCTCACGATCTCGGCGGGGGTGTATCCCAGGAGTTGTTCCGCGGCCTGCGACCACCCGGTGACGGTGCCGTCCGCATCGACCACGGCGGCAGCCGGGACGTGGCCCCCTGTCGCCGCGTCCTCCGATGCGGTCATCCCCACCTCCAGCCGCGCATTTAGTACCGACCTCTGTCAGGGTAATGGCTGCTGATCTGCGCAAATGCCATCCGGTCGGGGTGGAACTAGGGTTATCGGCCCTAGCCGGAAACGTCACGGAGGGGCATGCCGGGGCGCGCGCGGTGTCCGGAGTCGGTGTCGGGTGCGTAAAGCGTCCCTGGTGGGAGGCGTGAAAGGACGTCCGCCGAGGGTACGTGGGTGGTGTTTTCCGGCGCAGCGTTCGGAGTCTCACCATGACCGTCACTCGCCCCCGCCTGCCCAGCCTCGGTGTACGGCGCGGTGCGCGGCCACGCCCGTTGATCCTGCTCGCCCTGGTGAGCGCCGGGTACGGCCTCGCGCAGCTGCTGCTGCTCGCCTTCCCCTGGATGGGGATCGGATGGGACGAGGCCGTCTACGCCAGCCAGTACGCCGCCCACGCGCCGCCGGCCCCGTACAGCGCGCCGCGCGCACGTGGCGTCCCGCTCCTGGTCAGCCCGGTCGTGATGGCGACCGACTCGATCGCGGTGCTGCGGATCTACCTGATCGCGCTGTCGTCGCTGGGCCTGTTCGCCGCCTTCGCGGTGTGGTTGCGGGTACGCGACCATGCGGCGGTGCCGCTGGCCGCGCTGTTGTTCGCCGGCTGCTGGCTGTCGTTGTTCTACGGCGGCCAGGCCATGCCCAATCTTTACGTCGCGCTGTCCGCCGTGGCGGCGACCGGGTTCGTGGCGCTGGGCGGGCGGTCCTGGGCGACGGCGGCCGGGCTCGCGGGCGCGTTCGCCGTCATGTCGTTGATGCGCCCCTCCGACTCGCTGGTGGCGGCGGGCGTCCTGGGGCTGGCGGCGCTGGCCGTGCCGGCGTGGCGGAGCCTGAGGACGCTGCTCGGCATCGCGGCCGGACTGGCCGTCGGCTGGGGACAGTGGATGATCGAGGCGCAGCGTGACTTCGGCGGGATCCCCGAGCGGCTGCGCGACGCCGGTGAGCACAACGTCACCGGCTGGACCCTCTCCCTGGTCGAGCACGCCCGCGCGCTGGACGGGCCGAGCCTGTGCCGGTTCGGCACCGACTGCGGCCCCGTCTCGCCGATCGCGCTCATCTGGTGGCTGGCCATCCCGGCGATGGCGGCCGTCGGCGTCTGGCTGGCCTGGCGGGCCGGGCGTCCCTGGCCGGCGCTGCTGGCCGCGGCCTGCGGGGTGGCGCTGGCGCTGCCGTACCTGTTCTACGTCGACTACGCCGCGCCGCGCTTCCTGATGCCCGCGTACGCGCTGCTCGCGCTGCCCATCGCGGACGGCATGACCGAGCTCGCCCGGCGGCGGGGGCCGCTGCTCGCGTTCGTGGCCGCCGGGCTGGGGGCGCACCTGCTCCTGCAGGGCGCGTACGCGTACGGCATGATCAAGGCCAACGAGAACGGCCGGCAGCGCATGGCGGAGGCCGTCGTCGAGCTGCGCCGTCTCGGGGTGCGGCCGCCCTGCATGGTCTACGGCGAGTCGGGCGTGCAGATCGGCTACATGCTCGGATGCGAGTCGCAGGGCATCATGCAGCGCTTCGCCGAGCGGGCGCCCGCCCGCATCCGCGAGGCCATGGAGCGGGGCGACCGCCTGGTGGTGATCCACGCCGACGTGACGCCGCCCGGCTACGTCGCCGACTGGCCCGAGCATGACCTCCCCGGCCGATGGACGGCGCGCATGGCCCCCTGAATCATGACGGGATGAGAGTCGATACAGCCTGGGGGATCTGGGACCACACGCCTCTGCCCGATGTCGTCGCGTTGCTGCGGGAACTCCGGGCGCCGTGGTGGGTGGCGGGCGGGTACGCGATCGAGCGGGCCGTCGGGCGCGCGTACCGGGAGCACGAGGACATCGACGTCGCGCTGCCGCGCCGCGACCAGCTCGCGGCGCGGCGCCTGCTGGACGGCTGGGACCCGCACGTCGCGCTGGACGGGACGCTGCGGCCCTGGGAAGCGGGCGAGACGCTGGCCGCGCAGGCGCACGACATCTGGGTGCGCGAGCGTCCCGGCGGGCCGTGGCGCTTCCAGCTCATGCTGGACGAGACCGACGGCGGCCAGTGGGTCTACCGGCGCGACCACCGCATCCGCCGCCCGCTCGCCGGGCTGACCGTCGCCGACGACGGCTTCCGCCGGCTCGCCCCCGAGGTCCAGCTGCTCTACAAGGCCAAGGGCGTCCGGCCGAAGGACGAGGCCGACTTCGCGGCGGTGCTGCCGGTGCTGACGGACGACCAGCGGCGCTGGCTGGCCGAGGCGCTGGAGATCGAGCACGGCACTCACCCCTGGCTCAGCAGAATGTCCGGTTTATAGGCATATAGGTGTTTCGGTGTGGTCGCTGAGGGCATGCGGGGCCGTTAGAGGCGGTCGAAACGTGAGGAGCGTGCCATGAAGGACGCGGGCAAGGTGGCGCTGGCCGTCATCGTGGGCTACTACCTGGGCAGGCGCCACAAATTGCGTATGGCCCTGGCTCTGGCGGTCGGCGGCGCGGCGCGCAAACTCCGAAAGGAGCAGGGAGGGCTGCTGCAGCAGGGGACCAAGCTGCTCGGCTCCTCACCCGAGATCGCCGGCATGGCCGACCGGCTGAAGGGCGAAGTGCTGGAGGTCGCCAAGGCGGCCGCCGTGTCGGCGGCGAGCAAGCAGATCGAGTCCATCACCGAGCGGCTGCACGAGCGGACCGAGACTCTGCGGCAACCGCAGGCCGGCGAGCAGGCGGAGGCACCGGAAGAGGCACCGGAAGAGGCGGAGAGGGCCGAGTACGAAGAGGAAGAAGAGAAGCCCAGAGCCCGGGTGCCCAAGCCGCGCATGTCGAAGGTCCCCGGCCGGGAGGCCGCGGACGAGACACGCAGGCGGATGGCCGGCACCGCTCGCAGGCGGCCGTCCCAGTCGACGGGGGAGTGAAGTGCGATGACCGAGGCCACGAAACTGGCGGGCAAGGCGGTCCGCCGAGGACAGGAGACCGCGGAGAAGGGGCAGGAGGCCGTCCGCGAGACTCCGGTGGGCAAGGCGGTGCCGGAACTGCCGACCGGCCAGCTCACCGCCGCCCTGCAGGATTTGTCGATGGCCCTGGCGGAGCGCGCGCTGATGTCGGTGACCGGCAAGATCGAAGGTCTGAGCGGACGGCTCGGTGACTTCGCCCAAGGCGGTGGCGGCGGCGCGAAGAACCTCCTGGGCGCGGTCACCGGCTCGGACAAGTCGATCGGCGGTTCGACCATCGCGGGAGCGGCGAAGGGAGCTGTCAAGGGAATCTTCGGCAAGATCTTCAAGGGCAAGGGCAAGGGCAAGGGCACCAAGAAGCTCAAGCTGACCAACATCGTCGAGACGGTCGACATCGGAGCCCCGCGCCGGATCGTCTACAACCAGTGGACGGAGTTCCAGGACTTCCCCACGTTCATGAAGAAGGTCGAGAACGTCAACCAGGAGGCCGACGACACGCTGTCGTGGAAGGCGCAGGTCTTCTGGTCGCACCGCACGTGGAAGTCGAAGATCCTGGAGCAGGTGCCCGACGAGCGGATCATCTGGCGTTCGGAGGGCGCGAAGGGGTACGTCGACGGCGCGGTGAGCTTCCACGCCCTCACCCCCGACTACACCCGTGTGGTGGTGGTCCTGGAATACCACCCGCAGGGGTTCTTCGAGCACACCGGCAACCTCTGGCGCGCCCAGGGCCGGCGCGCGCGGCTGGAGCTCAAGCACTTCGCGCGGCACGTCATGCGGCAGGTCATGCTCAACCCCGACGAGATGGCCGAGAGCGGCTGGCGGGGCGAGATCCGCGACGGCGAGGTCGTCAAGGACCACGAGACGGCGCTGTCCGAGGAACGTGAGGGCGAGCCCGAGGAAGAGCCCGAAGAGGGCAGGGAAGAAGTGCGAGCGGAAGCCGAAGAGGGCGAAGAGGCGCCGGAGTACGAAGAGGCCGAGGAAGAGCCCGAAGAGGAGGCTCCACGCGAGAGGGCCGAGCGCGAGGAGGAGCCGGAAGAGGCCGAGTACGAGGAGTACGAGGAAGAAGAGGAGCCGGAGGAGGTCCCGCGCGGCAGGCAGCGGGCCGAGCGCGAGGAGGAGCCGGAAGAGGCCGAGTACGAGGAGTACGAGGAAGAAGAGGAGCCCGAGGAGGCCCCGCGCGAGCGGGAGAGGGCCGCGCGCGACGAGCGCTCCCGCCCGGTGCGCCGTGGCGCCCCGGCGCGGAGGTGACGGCCTCGGGAATCTCAGAGCGAGCGTCCGGGCTCATAGCGCCCGGACGCCGACGTGTCGGAGTGCCGTACGGACGAACCTCTCGTCGCCCGAGGCGGCCAGGTGGAAACCGTCGCGGCAGACGCTTCCCGCGATGGTGTGGCGCGGGTCGAGGACCACGGACATCCGCCGCCCGCACTCCGGCACCGGCGCCAGGACGATCATGCGGCGGCTCAGCCCGCCGAGCCACAGCTGCGGCCCCACCAGTACGCCGTCACGGACCTCGCCGCGCCGCGCCAGTCGCAGCGGGCCGCCGGCCGACAGTGTGAGGAACCCGTCCGGGGTGACGGTGCCGCGCAGGTGCTCCGCCCAGTCCAGACGTTGCTCGAACGTCATCCCGGCCGGCCCGTCCTGCAACGCCAGCCGCCAGTCGCCGAACCCGAACAGCAGCACCGCCCCGGCGTCGTCCACCCCGGGCGGCCCGGGCCACAGCGTGACGTTGCCGGTGAGACGGCGGATCATCGGCCGGCCGGCGGAGGTCTCGGCCTCGCCGTAGAGCGGCGCGGTCAGCGGCCGGAAGCCGTCCGCGCCGTCGAGCGTCCCCGCGACGTACGGACGTGCGCCGAGCGCGGCAAGGTTCAGGTCCGCGGGGTAGGAGAGCTCGGCCCGCGACCCGTCCGGGAACGTGACCCGCATCCGCCTGGTGTCACCCGTCCCCTCGGGGACCGGGTAGACGGCGTTGGCCGTCACGCCGGCCGGATGGCGTACGGGCACCGGTGTGATCACCGGAGCCGGACGAGGCAGGTCGCGGTCGGACGGCCGCTCGGCCAGCCCCAGCGCCACGACCAGCAGGAACACGGCGCCGATCACCAACCCGGACCGGTGCGGCCGGCGCGGTCCCCGGTCGCTCCCGACGATCTCGACACGACCGGTCGCCATCGGCCTTCCTTCGACGTACGGCTCTCGCCCCCAGTTCAGCCCAACCCCGGCCACCCGCGCAACCGGCCTTTTCGCCACATAACGCGCGAAAATCGATCAATCGGGCAAATATCTGATCTTGTCAGGATTCTCCGTAAAGACGAATATTGCAGGGAAAAATCCCGCCCATATCGGGAGGAGCAAGGCTCTTGTCCCTCGACAGGCGCACCCTGCTGCAGTCCGTCGGCCTCACGGCCGGCCTCATCGCTCTCACTCCCTCAGCCGCCGACGCCGAAGTCCTGACC
>NZ_POUD01000365.1 GCF_003236395.1 Nonomuraea aridisoli
GCCATGGCCTGGGGGTGGGTGATCATACGAGCGACCTCATGAGGCGTCCGGTGAGGGTGTAGAGGGCGGCGACGGAGCCCCAGACCACCAGGGTGATGAAGGTGATCCGGGCGTCGAAGAGGGCGGCGGTGATCGCGATGGCCGCGAACCGCTCGCCGATGGGGAACACGATCATCTTGCGCGCCCAGTGGACGGCCCTGAACCTGCCGGCCTTGCCCCACATCTTGAGCACGGCCCGCAGGCCCTGGGTGCGCTCGGCCTTCCGGCGGACGAGCGCCTGACGCAGCTCGCGGTCGTCGGGGGCGTCGAGCGGGATGGTCGGCAGCTTGGCCGGCGGCTTGCGGCGGTTGGCGATGCCGAAGGAGAAGTCGAGCAGGTGGCGTACGGACTGCAGGCCGATGGCGGCCAGGGCCAGGATCCAGATGTCGTCGGTGTTGCCGGAGACCACCCAGCCGACGGCCAGGCCGGCGAAGACGACGTACTCCTTGAACCGGTCGAACGTCGCGTCGAGCCAGGCCCCCAGCACGCCGAACTTGCGGGCGTAGCGGGCGACCTGCCCGTCGACGCAGTCGAAGACGAACGCGAAGTAGATCAGCACGCCGCCGAGGACCATCCACGGCCGGTCGCCGGTGGCGAAGCAGGCCGCGGCGGCCACGCCCAGCGCGATCGACATCATCGTCACCTGGTTGGGCGTCAGCCCGCGCCGGGCCGCCCAGCGGGCGATGAACCGGGAGTAGGTGGAGACGAAGAACGTGGTGAAGAAGCCGTCGGCGCCCTTGACCGCGTGATTGAGCCGGGCACGGTCCTCGTCGATGCCGACGATCTCGGCGCCGGCCTCGTTGACCTCCTCCTGGGTGGTGACCCGGCGGTAGAACAGGTCGCGGCGGCCGCGGATGCCGACCGACACGCCGTTGCGCACCAGGCCGAACACGATGAGCTGCACCAGGTCGTCGTCAGGGCCGAAGCGGTCGGCCATGTCGGCCAGCGCGCGGCAGGTCTCGGCCAGGACGGGGGCGTTGCGCGCGCTGACGTGGAGGGGGCCGAGCACGATGCCGTTGGGCCGGGTCACGGCGTGGGTGGCGGTGCCGACCGACACCACGCGCCCCGACTTGCCGATGCGCACGCGCACGGGCAGCCCTTCGACGCGGTTGCGGCCGATCTCGGGCTCGGCCTCGTCGACCGGGATGCGCTCGACCTGGCTGTCGTCCTGGTCGCTGTCCTCATCCGCCTCCTCGGTCGCCTGAGGACGTGGCTCTTTGGCGACGAGCGCCAGAGCACCGCGCTTGGTCTTGGTGATCTGGTACATCAGCTCGTCGTGGACGACGGAGTTCTCGGGGATGAGGAAGAGGTTCTCCGTCGCGGAGTCGGCCACGTCGGCCACGGCGCGCAGAGCCGCGGCCACGTCACCCGAGGGGATCGTGGCGAAGCGGGGATCCATGGCGGCGAGCTGGCTGTGCAGCCGCTCGGCCACGGTGGGGTTGCCGGGCAGTGCGGCCAGCCTCAGGCCAGTCGGAGAGATGTCGGGGCCGGGCGAGGCGCCCAGCAGGACCACGCGGGTCATGACTCCCTTTCGAGGCGGTAGCGGGGGGTTGAACAACGGGTAATGCGGGGACAGGGGTCAAAGTCTAGTGAGAAGGACGTAAAGTCGTGTCACTGGAGGATGCCCGTAACGTCCGGTCCGCCGGTATAGGGGGCGGCCGTAAGATGTGCGGGTGAGTCTCTACCGTGACGAAGGCGTGGTCCTGCGCACGCAGAAGCTCGGTGAGGCCGACCGCATCGTCACCATCCTGGCCAGGCGCACCGGCAAGATCCGGGCGGTGGCGAAGGGCGTCCGCCGCACCACTTCGCGCTTCGGGGCCAGGCTGGAGCCGTTCACGCACGTCGACCTGCAGCTGCACACCGGCCGCACGCTCGACGTCGTCACGCAGGCGGAGACGATCAGACCTTACGGAGAGGCGCTGGCCGCCGACTATCCCCGCTACACCGCCGGCACCGCGATGCTCGAGACCGCAGACCGGCTGACCCACGGGGAGAAGGAGCCCGCGCTGCGGCAGTTCCTGCTGCTGGTGGGCGGGCTGCGCACGCTCGCCGACCGCGACCACGAGGCCAGGCTGGTGCTCGACGCCTACTTCCTGCGCTCGCTGGCCGTGGCCGGCTACGCCCCCGCGCTGGAGGCGTGCGCCAAGTGCCAGGCGCCGGCGATCAGGGCGTTCGCCATCGTGGCCGGGGGCGTGGTGTGCGGGGCCTGCAAGCCCGCCGGCGCGGCCGTGCCGGCAGGGGAGACGATCGGGCTCATGACGGCGCTGCTGCGCGGCGACTGGGCCACGGCCGACGCCTCCGAGCAGCGCCATCGCAGCGAGTGCAGCGGCCTGGTGGCGGCCTACCTGCAGTGGCACCTGGAGCACGGCATACGCTCTCTCCGTCACGTCGAAAGGGAGCCCGTGTGAACGTACGTCCTCCGTCCCCGCACCCGTCGGGGGCGACGCCGCCGCCCATCCCCAGGGAACTGGTGCCCCGCCACGTCGCCATCGTCATGGACGGCAACGGCCGCTGGGCCAAGGCGCGCGGCCTGCCCCGCACCGAGGGGCACAAGGCGGGCGAGTCCTCCCTCTTCGACGTCATCGAAGGGGCCCTGGAGCTCGGCATCCCCTACCTCAGCGCGTACGCGTTCTCGACGGAGAACTGGAAGCGCTCGCCCGACGAGGTGCGCTTCCTCATGGGCTTCAACCGCGACGTCATCCGCTGCCGCCGCGACGAGCTCAACGCCATGGGCGTACGCGTGCGCTGGGCCGGCCGGCCCGGGCGGCTGTGGAAGAGCGTCATCAGCGAGCTGCAGACGGCCGAGGAGATGACCGTCTCCAACAACAGGCTCACGTTGCAGTTCTGCGTCAACTACGGCGGCCAGGCCGAGATCGTGCAGGCCGCGCTCAAGCTGGCCGAGGACATCGCGGCCGGGCGGGTCAGGCCGTCGCGGGTCGACGAGAAGGTGTTCTCCCGCTATCTCGACGAGCCCGAGATCCCGCCGGTCGACCTGTTCCTGCGCTCGTCGGGGGAGCAGCGCATCTCCAACTTCCTGCTGTGGCAGTCGGCGTACGCCGAGATGGTGTTCCTCAACCGGCTCTGGCCCGACTTCGACCGCCGCGACCTGTGGGAGGCGTGCGAGATCTACGCCAAGCGCGACCGCCGCTACGGCGGCGCGATCCCCAACCAGGTCTAGGGGCTTTCGCTCGCCGGCCTAGGGCAGCCGCCAGAGGGCTTGGAAGACTCCGTCCGGGTCGTAACGCTTCCACAGGCGCCTGACCCGGTCGCCGGTCGCGCCCGGGTAGACGCGCTCGAAGGCGCTCTCGCCCGGACGGCTCTCGAAGCCGACATACGCCCCCTCGACCCGGTCGGCCAGCGGACGCCACGCCGCGTCCAACGCCACTCCGCGCTGCGGCGGGAACGCCGTGGCGACCACCAGAGTGCCCTGGTGGCGGTGCGCGTACGCGGTCGCGTCCGCCGGCACGTCGTTGACCGCCCCGCCCACCGACCGCATGTTGATCAAGGCTTGGTGACGTCCGCCGGCCGCTGCCACGATCGCCGCCGCGTCCTCGTCGGTCATGCCGGTCAGCAGGCCGTTGGTGGTGGTGCTGGGCTGCTGGCCGACGTTGGCGTGCAGGTGCGCGGTGGAGACCAGCGCCGGGTACGGGGCGAGCTGGGCGTGCTGGTCGAGCGTGTTGCCGATCCGGAGCAGTGGTTCGACCGCCGCCCGCACGCGCCGCTCGTCGGCCGTGGCCACCACGGCCGTGATGGAGGCGACCAGCGAACGGCCGTGCGGCAGCAGGGTGACGGCGGTGGACAACTCGCGGGGAGCCTCGGCCAGATAGTCCGCCCAGCGCCGCAGCGCGCGACCGCCCCGATCGACCTCGACGGCGATCTGGGCGTACCCGATGTCGCGCAGTTCGATCGCCTCGATCTCGAAGGCCACCACGATGCCGACCCCGGAGCCGGCGCCGCGCACGGCCCACAGCAGGTCGGGTTCGTGGTCGGCGTCGGCGCGCACGACGGTGCCGTCGGCCAGGACGACCTCGGCCGCGCGGATGTGGTCGATGGTCAGCCCGTAGCGACGGACCAGCCAGCCGATGCCGCCGCCGGTGGCCAGGCCGCCGACGCCGACGTTGCCGTGGTCGCCGGAGCTGATCGCCAGCCCGTACGGGGCGAGCGCCTGCGCGACCTGGGCCCAGCGGGCGCCCGCCTCCACCCGGACGATGCGCGCCGCCCGGTCGAGCACCTCGACGCGGTTCATCGCGGACAGGTCGATGACCACGCCGCCGTCGTTGGACGACCGCCCGGACAGGCCGTGGCCGCCGCTCCGCACGGACAGGGGCAGGCCCTGCTCGCGGGCATGGCGCAGCGCGGCGACCACCTCCTCGGCGTTCTCGGGCAGCAGCACGGCCGCGGGGCGGGCCACCGTCGTGTACGTGGAGCGCAGCAGGTGGTACCGGTCGTCCCCGGGAACGACGATCCTGCCCCGCAGCGCGGCCGGCGACGTCATCGCCGCCCCCGAATCCCGGCGACCCGCTCGCGGACCGCCGGGACGACCTCGCCGGCGAACACCTCGAGTTGCGCCAGGTGCTCGGCCACCGGCCAGAAGACGAACGTGTCGAACCCCAGGCCGACCGCCCACTCGGTGAGCGTGTCCGTCCACACGCGCACGTCCCCGATCAGGCCGGGACCGTGGCGTACGTCGCCGATCACGCCGATCACGTTGGAGATGCGCCGGATCTCGGCCGGGTCGCGCCCGGCCGCGCGGGCCGCCTCGTCGATGGTCTTCTGCTTGGCGGGAACCTCGTCGGGCCGGACGTAGATGTTCAGGGGAGAGATCCAGCCGTCGGCGGCGCGGCCGGTGACGGCGAGCATCTTCGGGCCCTGGGCGCCGAGCCACAGCGGGATGGGAGCGGGCGGCACGGGACCTGCCGCGTAGCCCTCGATCGTGTGCTGGTCGGTGAGCAGCCGCACCCCGCCGCCCGCCAGCGCGGCACGCATGATGTGCAGGGACTGCTCGGTGTAGGCGACCATCTCACCGCCGTCGCGCCGTCGGCCGCCCATGCCGGCGATGGCGTCGGCGAACGCCCCGCCGCCGACGCCGAGGGCCACCCGGCCCTCGGTCAGCACCCCGAGCGAAGCCGCCGCCTTGGCCAGCATCGCCGGCGGCCTTAACTGCAGATCGGCCACGTCCGTGAGGAACGAGACACGCCGCGTCCGGGTGGCCAGGTGGGTGATGAGGGTCCAGGTGTCGAGGTGGCCGGGTTGGTAGGCGTGGTCCTGGACGGCCAGGTAGTCCAGTCCGCCCTCGTCGGCGGCGTCGGCCAGCCGCCTGGTGTCGTCAAGCCGATCCGCTTCGGGATCGAGACTCAGCCCGAAGCTGAGGGGATGTCCGTAATCAGCCATGACCCCATGCTGCGCACGCGGGCGCCGTTGGGCAAAAGTGAGATTAGCTACTAATCTTTAGTAAGTGAGCACTCAGTCAGTACAGAGCGCCCGTCCGCCCGGCCTGACCATCCACGAGCCGAGCTGCCGCAGCTTCCAGGACATCGTCGAGCTCGTCGGCCGCCGGTGGACCAGCGCGATCCTGCTCGCCGGCCGGCGCGGCGCCCGCCGCTTCGGTGAGTACCGCGTGTCGGTGCCGGGGATCTCCGATCGGCTGCTCGCCCAGCGCCTGAAGGAGCTCGAATCCGAGGGCCTGATCTCGCGCACCGTGATCCCGACCACGCCGGTGCAGATCCGCTATGCCCTCTCCCCTGAGGGCGAGGAGCTGATGTCGATCCTGCAGCCCCTGGTGGACTGGGGCCACCGGCGCAGGGCGGCCGAGGAGGAGTGATTCGGCGAGAGCCGTCAGAGCGGGTTGAGACGGGCCTTGAGCAGGCAGAACTCGTTGCCCTCCGGGTCGGCGAGCACGTGCCACGGCTCCTCGCCGGTCTGGCCGATGTCGGCCGGGCGCGCACCGAGCTTCAGGAGGCGTTCGAGCTCGGCGTCCTGGTCGCGGTCGGTGGCGTTGACGTCGATGTGCAGCCGGGATTTCCCCTTCTCCGGCTCGTCCCTGCGACTGAGGATGATCGTCGGCTGCGGGCCGCCGAACCCTTCGCGCGGCCCGATCTCGATGCAGTCCTCCTCGCGATCGAGGACGACGAAGTCCAGCACCTCGCACCAGAACCGCGCCAGCACCTCAGGGTCGCGGCAACCGAGCACGAGCTCACTGATACGGCATGCCATGAACGAAACCTGCTTTCAGGGGGACCTGTCGGAACGGCCTCATGGGGCTCCGGGCGACCGTACCGGGCGAGGTGAGCGGCGGCGAACGGTTTTCCGGCCGTGGGCGAGCTGAAACGCGCTCTAACCGCGGGTGGAGCCCAGGGCGGCCACGTAGACGGCCGACGGGTTGCCGGGCCGCCAGCCGGGCAGCGGGTCGATCGTGGCGATCTGGACGAAGCCCAGGCTCTCCCAGAAGGCGTTCGTCCCCTCGTAGGGGGCGTAGCCCGCGGAGCGGTCGAGCGTCTTGGCCTCCACGAGCCGGACGCCGTCGCGGGCGAGTGCGCGCCGGTCGGCCACCGTGGAGCCCACGACCTCGTCGCCCTCGGACACCGCCCAGGACGCGTGCCGGGCGAAGTCGTCCTGGACGGCGTCGGGCACGTCGGGTGCGAAGTGATCGGGTAGCGCGCGGACGATGGCCGGCATGGTCGGAAGGTCCTCAGGGTATGCCGGTCGCACGGTCGCCATGCCGTCCAGGATGACGCTCCCTCGACCCTGTGACCACATTCGCGACATACATCACATCATGGGATGATTGGGATTATTCGCCCCAAGCGGCTGGTTAACGCCGATGTAACACAACAACCACGCCGGCCGCTCGGAGCATCCAGAGCCCCGAGAACGGCAGGCGTACCAAGGGGAACACGCGATCATGAGTAAGATCGTTATGCGTTTGACCACGGCCGCCGCGACTGTGGCGGTCACGGGGGGCATGCTTTTCGCCGGGGCGGGAGCCGCGTCGGCGACCACGAACACGGGGCAGAACGCCGCCATCAGCCAGCAGGTGGTCCGGCACGACAGCGCCGCCAAGCGCTGGGACGGGCAGCGGTGGTGGTTCCGCTACAGCGGCCACGGCGACTGGTACAGCTTCGACCAGGGCGAGCGCTACCGCTATGACGGCCACCGCTTCTACCGGTGGAGCGGCGGCAAGTGGAAGGCCGTGTCGGCGTCGTACGCCCGCCGCCACGACCTGTACCGCCACGACTTCTTCCCCGGCCGCTCACCCCGCGGCCACCACGGCGCCGACCACAGGTGGGACCGCGGGTGGGACCGGGGTTGGGACCGCGGCGGTCATCATGGCAAGGACCACGACCACGGCAAGGGTCACAACGACCACGGTGACCACCACGACGGCCACTACGGCCGCTGACATGTGAACAACTGACATGTGATCGACAGGGCCGGCCCGGCACCACGGGCCGGCCCTGTCGCATGCCGTGGGGTCGGGGGTTCGCGCACGGGTGGATGACATACGGCGCAGATCCGGCTCGAAAGGGCAGACGCGTCAGGCGCAGACGGCGCCCGCTGAACGGTCGCTCGGGGCGGCGCGTGTCGAAAGGCCGGGGACGGGCAGTGCCGTGCGTCGAGCGGCCGGGGGTCGAGGGTGGCGCGCGTTGAGCGGTTGGGGGAC
>NZ_POUD01000366.1 GCF_003236395.1 Nonomuraea aridisoli
TCCCCAGCCTCCCCTGCACCACGCAGGTCCCCGAGGCCGTGACGGCCCTCCAGGAGGCGAGATCTCACCTGGCCCTGGTGACCAACCAGGACGGCACGGTCATCGGCATGGTGAGTCTCACAGATCTGGTGGGCGAACTCCTCGACACGAGGGCCGCATAAGTGTGAGGCAAAACACAGGCCCGGAAGGCACGCAAGTCACCATAAAGCACCTTGCAACCATCCGGGCCTACTCTCCAAAGGCCCTACCGCAGCACAAGAACTCCCCGAAAGAAGGAGCCTCCCCTTGCGCTGGCCCCCACACTTCGCCACTGTGGGTCTGCAACAAGCTGGCACAACCCGTACGGCCCAAACCAGGGACGTACGGCGCCACCACCGGGCGTACGGCGAACACCGAAACCCGGTTGTGACGGGGGTCCGGGGCTCCACCGGGCGTACGGCGAACACCGAAACCCGGTTGTGACGGGGGTCCGGGGGCTCCGCCCCCGGGAGCGCAGCGTCCCCCTGGGGGTCCGGGGGTTATCCCCCGGGAGATACGACGAGGGGACCCGAGGGAGCAAACCTGAAAGGTTTGCGACCAAGGATCCCCTAGTCACCGAGTGGGCGAGGAGGGATTTGAACCCTCACGTCCTTTCGGACACACGGACCTGAACCGTGCGCGTCTGCCGTTCCGCCACCCGCCCTTGTGGGTGCGGAAAGAACACTAGCACGGAACAGCCAGTGGTACTGAACCCGGATACGATCGCATAAGACACGGGAGCGGAGGAGCTGGGCGCGACCGCCGACGAGCGCCAGGGAGACCGTCACGTGGAACGAGCGGAAACCGGGCGCCGAAAGCGTCTGGGGGCCGCGATCATATGCACGGAGGAAGGGAGGTACCCGGTGGGAGTCCTTCAGCGCTTCGAGCGAAGGCTCGAAGGCTTGGTTGAGGGAGCCTTTGCGCGGGCGTTCAAATCTGACCTTCAGCCGGTCGAGGTCGCCAGCGCGGTTCAGCGGGAGATGGATGAGCGTGCGGCGATCGTGGCTCAGGGCCGCACGCTCGTGCCCAACGACTTCGTGGTGGAGTTGTCCACGACCGACAGCGAGAGGCTCGAGGTCTACGCCGACAGCATCAGCCACGAGCTGGCCAACCTCGCCAGGGAGTACGCCAAGGAACAGGGCTACTCCTTCGTGGGACCGGTCCGGGTGCGCTTCGAGACGGCCGGCGACCTGGCTGTGGGATTGTTCCGCATCCGGTCGGGGGTCATCCGCGGCGCGACGGTCGAGCAGGACGAGATCCGCCAGCCGGCGAGCGACCTGCCCCCGTCGAGGCCCAACGCGTTCAACGGGCGGCCACGGCTGCTCGTCTCCACTCAGGACGATCCGCAGGGCGACCGCTCCTACGAGCTCACCACTCCGGTGACGTTGCTCGGCAGGGGCACCGACTGCGATCTTCGTCTCGTCGATCCGGGAGTCTCGCGGCACCATGCGGAGCTGCGCGTCGAGGGCCAGACCGTGGCTCTGGTCGATCTCGGATCCACGAACGGCACTTTCGTCAATGGCCAGCCGGTACGCAGGATCGAGCTCCAGAACGGCACGCGAGTGACTCTGGGACGCACGACTCTGGTGTTCCGGCGCGATTAGGGGTAGACAGACGGTCCATGTCCGAGCTCACGCTGCTGCTGATCCGGCTCGCTTTCCTGGCGGTGCTGTGGTTCTTCGTCATTGCCGCAGTCGGCGTGATCCGGACTGACTTGTTCGGCTCACGCACGGCTCCCGCGGCGGGCGCCCGCAACGCGGGGAAACCCGCCAAACCCGTGGCCAAGCCCAAGAGCAAGAAGGGCGAGCCACGCCAGCTCATCGTTACCGGTGGCCCTCTGCAGGGCACCACCATTAACCTCACGGAGCAGCCCATCACCATAGGCCGGGCCAACGACGCCACGCTGGTAGTCACGGACGACTACGCTTCCAGCCGGCATGCCCGGCTCTTTCCCCAGGACGGTCAGTGGATCGTGGAAGATCTCGGTTCGACCAACGGCACGTATCTCGACCGCTCGAAAGTCACCCGCCCGACCCCGGTGCCGCTCGGTGTTCCGATCCGCGTCGGCAAGACAGTCATTGAATTGCGCAAATGACCATCGCACTCCGCTACGCCGCCCGCTCGGACGTCGGCCTCCTCCGCGAAGGAAACGAGGACTCGGCGTACGCTAGCGGGCGCCTGCTCGCCGTCGCCGACGGCATGGGCGGGCACGCACACGGCGAGGTGGCGAGCTCTGTCGCCATCGCCGCCATGGCCTCTCTGGAAGAGGCCCAACAGGGGAGTGACCTGCTCAACGCCATCGAGGCAGCCGTACGCGACGCCAACCGCCGGCTGCACGAAATGGTGGGGCGGGATCCCAGCCTCAAAGGCATGGGCACGACTCTCACGGCCATGCTCTGGAACGGCACCCAGGTCGCCCTGGTGCACGTCGGCGACTCGCGCGCCTACCTGCTCAGGCGTGGGGAGCTCTACCAGATCACCCACGACCACACGCTGGTGCAGCAGCTCGTCGACGACGGGCGCATCACGCCGGAAGAGGCGGCCACGCATCCGCAGCGCTCGATCCTGCTGCGCGCCCTCGACGGCAGTGGTGAGGTCGATCCCGACCTGACGCTGCGCGAGGCGCAGGTGGGCGACCGTTACCTGCTGTGCTCCGACGGGTTGTCGGGCGTGGTGAGCGCGGAGACGCTGCACGCCACGCTCACCAACATCGACGACCCGGAAGAGGTGGTCCGCCAGCTCATCGACCTGGCGAACCGCGGTGGCGGTCCCGACAACATCACCTGCGTGCTGGCCGACGTCCTGGAGATCAGCGACGAGCAACCGATGCCCGCGGAGGCCGCCGTCGTCGGCGCCGCGGGCATGACCCGGCTGAGCGGAAACCCACAGGAGACCCAGCCGGGGCGACCCGGCGCGGTGACCGCACCCCAGCCGGTGCTCACCGACGACGATGACCTCGACGAGCCGGTCGCCAAGACGTCCCGGCGGCCGGTCAAGCGTCGTCGTCTGTGGCCCGTCCTGGTCACCGTGCTCGGCATCGGCATCGTCGGCGTGGGCGCCGGCGGTTACTTTGGATACCAGTGGACGCAGGACCAGTTCTTCGTCGGTGCTAGGGGCGACGAGGTGGTCGTGTTCCAGGGGATCAAGAAGGAGGTGGGGCCGTTCCAGCTCTTCGAGGTCTCCAGGCCCACGGGCAGGCAGCTCTCCCAGCTGTCGGAGGCGGACCAGGCGCTGATCAGGAGCGGCATCCCCGTCACCACCGTCGACGAAGGGCTGACAAGGATCAACAGCTTGAAGTTCCAGGATGAGCCCGACGAGGCAGAGACCGCCGCGGAGCCGGACGCGTCCCCGACGCCCACGGCGTCCGCTTCCGCCACGAAGACGAGACAGCAGCAGTAGATGAGCGAAGTCGGTGTCTCCCCCGTCCCGATGCCGGCCAAGCGGCGCGGGGCCCAGTTGCTCATGCTCGCGCTCGCGGTGGCCATCGTCATGGGCGCGTACGCCAACGTGGGTCTGGCGATCGACGGCCAGATCCCGTCGGGCATGCTCACGTACGGGCTGAGTCTGGGCGGGCTGATGCTGGCCGCCTACCTCGTGCTGGCGAAGTTCGCGCCGTGGGCGGATCCGCTGATCCTGCCGCTGGTGACGGTGGTCAACGGGCTCGGCCTGGTGATGATCTACCGGCTGTCGGAGTCCGACTCCGGGACCGGCAGGTTGTCCTCTCCCACCAACCAGTTGTTGTGGACGCTCGTCGGCATCGTGCTGTTCAGCCTCACGCTGATCTTCCTGCGCGATCACCGCGCCCTGCAGCGGCTGACCTACACCGCGGGCGCGGCGGGGTTGTTCCTGCTGGTCTCGCCGTTGATCCCGTTCATCGGCCGTGAGCTCAACGGCGCCCGCATCTGGGTGGGCGTCCCCGGTGTGCCGTCGGCCCAGATCCAGCCGGCGGAGTTCGCCAAGCTGGCGCTGGTCATCTTCTTCGCCGGCTATCTCGTGGCCAAGCGCGACGTGCTCGCGCTCGCCAGCCGCCGGCTGCTCTTCATCGACCTGCCCCGGGCCCGTGACCTCGGCCCGGTGCTCATCACCTGGGGCGTCAGCCTGGGCGTGCTGGTGATGCAGAAGGACCTGGGCTCCTCGCTGCTGCTGTTCGGCACGTTCATCGCGATGCTCTACATCGCGACCCAGCGCAGCTCGTGGGTCATCATCGGCGTCCTGCTCTTCGTGGGCGGCGCCGTCCTGGCCGGCATGGTCTTCGACCACGTCTACCAGCGCTTCGAGGTCTACCTCAACCCCGAGGACCCCGCGCTGTTCGACCGCGAGTTCGGCGGCAGCGCCCAGCTGATGCAGGGGCTGTTCGCCCTGGGCTCCGGCGGCATCCTCGGCACGGGGCTCGGCCAGGGGCACCCCGAGCTGATCCCGCTGGCGTTCTCCGACTTCATCTTCACCGCCATCGGCGAGGAGCTCGGGCTGACCGGGCTGATGGCGCTGCTGATGGTCTACGCGCTGATCGTCGAACGGGGTCTGCGCACCGCGCTCGCGGCCCGCGACCCGTTCTCCAAGCTGCTGGCGGGCGGCCTGTCGTTCATCCTCGCCTGGCAGGTCTTCATCATCGTCGGCGGCGTGACGAACCTCATCCCGCTGACCGGCCTGGTCACGCCGTTCATGTCGCAGGGCGGCTCGGCGTTGCTGGCTAACTGGATCCTTATCGCCCTCTTGGTACGCATGTCGGATGCGGCGAGGCGTCCCCCGCCCCAGGCGATCCAGAACGAAGGACTGACGCAGGTGTTCCAGCGATGAACCGCACTCTGAAGCGCATAGCCGTGGCCTGCCTGGCCATGTTCGCGCTGCTGATGGTCAACGTGAACATCAAGCAGGCGGTGCAGGCGGAGGGTCTGCGGACGGACGCGCGCAACACCCGTAACTTCTTCGAGCGTTACGCCATCGAGCGCGGCCGCATCACGGCGGGCGGCAAGGTGATCGCGCAGTCGGTCGAGACCGACAGCAAGAGCTTCAGGTTCGTCAGGCAGTACCCCGACGCCAGGCTCTACGCGCACGTCACCGGGTTCTTCTCGCCCGAGAGCGCGAGCGCGATCGAGGCGTCCGAGAACGACCTGCTCGACGGCTCCAGCGCCGACCTGCTGCTGCGGCGGAGCATCGACCTGTTCACCGGCGAGCCGACCAAGGGCGCCAACGTCGAGCTGACGATCGACCCGAGGGCGCAGAAGGCCGCCTACGACGCGCTTCGCGCGAGCGGCAAGCGGGGCGCGGTGCTGGCGCTCGACCCGAGGAGCGGCGCCATCCGCGCGATGGTCTCGCTGCCGACGTACGACCCGACCGAGCTGTCCGGGACCGACAAGGCCGAGGTCTTCGCGCGTTACGACGAGCTGGCGCAGGACAAGAGCCAGCCGCTGCTCAACCGGGCGATCGGCCAGACGTACCCGCCGGGGTCGACGTTCAAGGTGGTGACGACGGCGGCGTACCTGGAGGACGACTCCTCGCGCGGGCCGCAGACCAACGTGGACGCGCCGCAGAACCTGCCGCTGCCCAACACCACCATCAGCCTGCCCAACTACGGCGGCTCGGCCTGCGGCAGCGGCCGGGTGACGCTGATGTTCGCGCTGGAGCAGTCCTGCAACACGCCGTTCGGCAAGATCGGCATGGAGATCGGCTACGACGCGCTGAAGGAGCAGACCGAGAAGTTCGGCATGGGCACGCAGCTGGCCGTGCCGATGTCGGTGGCGCAGAGCGACTTCGGCACCGACTACGACGACGCCGCCCTGGCCATGGCCTCCATCGGCCAGCGCGACAACCGCATGACGCCGCTGCAGATGGCCATGATCGCCGCGGGCATCGCCAACGACGGCACGGTGATGAAGCCGTACCTCGTCAACAAGATCACCGACGCCCAGGGCGACACGATCGACGAGGCCGACCCCGAGGAGCTGTCGGAGGCGGTCAGCTCCGAGACGGCGGGCAAGCTGCGCGACATGATGGTGAGCGTCGTCGCCAACGGCACCGCCAACCTGGCGCAGATCTCAGGCGTCCAAGTAGCGGGTAAGACGGGCACGGCGGAGACCAGCAACGGACAACCTCCGCACGCCTGGTTCATTTCCTTCGCCCCGGCGAACGACCCGCAGGTGGCCGTCGCGGTCATCGTCGAGTCCGGTGCGGCCAAGGTCGGCGCTGAGGCGACCGGCGGTCACACCGCCGCGCCGATCGCCAAGGCCGTGATGGAGGCGGTGCTGAACAAGTGAGTGAAGGTAACCTGCTGGGTCATGCGGCTTCGTAACCGCTACCTGCTGATCTCCCGCATCGCCGCCGGCGGTATGGGAGAGGTGTGGCGCGCCCGCGACGAGCTGCTCGGGCGCGAGGTGGCGGTGAAGATCCTGCGCAGCCACATCCACGCCGACCCGACGTTCCTGGAGCGGTTCCGCAACGAGGCGCGCATCACCGCGGCGCTGGCCGACCCCGGCGTGGCGCAGATCTTCGACTACGGCGAGGAGAGAGACCTCGCCTTCCTCGTGATGGAGCTGGTGCACGGCGAGCCGCTGTCGGCCATCCTGGCGCGCAACGGCGCCCTGGGGGCCGAGGTGGCGCTCGACGTGGTGCACCAGACGGCCAAGGCGCTGCACGCCGCCCACTCGGCCGGCATCATCCACCGCGACATCAAGCCGGGCAACCTGCTGGTGACGCCCGACGGCGTCATCAAGGTGACCGACTTCGGCATCGCGCGGGCCCTGGAGGCCGCGCCGGTGACGCAGACCGGCACCGTCCTCGGCACGGCCCAGTACGTCAGCCCGGAGCAGGCCCAGGGTTTCGCGCTCACCCCCGCCACCGACCTCTACTCGCTGGGCGTGGTCGCGTACGAGTGTCTGTCGGGGCGGGCGCCGTTCCAGGGCGACAACCAGGTGGCGATCGCGCTGCAGCACCTCAACGAGCCGCCGCCGCCGCTCGGCGTCGACGTGCCGGGGCCGGTGCGCGACCTCGTGCTGGCGCTGCTGGCCAAGGAGCCGGAGCGGCGGCCGCCGACGGCGCTCGACGTGGCCGACCGGGCGTACGTGCTGCGGGAGTCGCTGGCCGAGCGGGGCGCCGACCTCAGCATGTTCACCGACCCCGGGGGCTTCCGGGTCCGCGAGCCCGACTCGGGTGGCTTCCGCGAGCCCGGCCCTGGGAGCTTCCCGGTCCGCGAGCCCGATCCTGCGGGCTTCCCGGTTCGCGAGTACGACCCGGCGGGCTTCCCGGTTCGCGAGCCGGTTCACGGCGGCGAGCCGCGGACCGACCACCTCGAACCGGCCACCCTGCACCAGCGGCCGGGCGGCCGGCGTCGTAAGGGCGCGAGGACCCTCGCGCTGGTGGCGACGGCGGGCTGCGCGGCGGCGGTGGGGCTGTCGGCCATCACCTTCGCCAACCCGCAGCCGCCGCCCAGACCGCCTGACGTGGCCGAGCCGTCGGAGTCGAAAGTGGTGCGGACGCCCGAGCAGGTGCGGCCGACGAAGACCAGGGCACGGACTCGGCGGCCCGCGGTGGTTCCGGTGAAGTCGCCGAAGCCTATACCCTCGCGTTCGGCTACGGTAAGCAAGTCGGCAACTCCCACCAAGAAGCCGACGGCGACCCCGGCGCCGCGCTGCAGGGCATCGGCCTGGTGGTGGC
>NZ_POUD01000367.1 GCF_003236395.1 Nonomuraea aridisoli
AGCCAGGAACCAGCACACCCACCCCCACCTGACGCAAGCAACGAAGCGCCACACCCACAGCACCCCGGCGTGAGCGACGAGCCGCCGCCCATCCGGGTCTTGCTTGCCGAAGATCAGGTGCTGGTGCGCGACAGCTTCAAGCTGCTCATCGACAGCACGCCGGGGCTGGTGACCGTGGGCGAGGCCGGCACGGGCGCCGACGCGGTGCTCCTGGCCCGCCGGCTGAGGCCCGACGTCGTGCTCATGGACGTGCGCATGCCCGGCATGGACGGCATCGAGGCCACCGGCCACATCTGCGCCCACCCCGACAGCGCCGGGGTCCGGGTGCTGATCCTCACCACGTTCGACCTGGACGAATACGTCTACGCGGCGCTGCGGGCGGGCGCCAGCGGCTTCCTGCTCAAGAGCGCGACCGCGGCCGAGTTGCTCACCGCCATCCGCGTCGTCGCCTCCGGCGATGCGCTGCTCGCGCCCTCCGTCACCCGCCGGCTCATCACCGAGTTCCTGCTGCGCCCCGAACGATCCCCGGCTGCCCGCGCCCTCGACGGCATCACGCCGCGCGAGGCCGAGGTGCTCACCCTCGTCGGCCGGGGAAAGTCCAACGCCGAGATCGCCGAGCACCTCCACCTCACTGTCGGCACCGTCAAGACCCACATCGGCCGCCTCCTGATGAAACTGCAGGCCCGCGACCGCGCCCAACTGGTCATCGCCGCCTACGAGGCCGGACTCGTCACCCGCTGAACCGCTCCGCCCGCAGGGAAATGATTAGACCCACGCCTAACCCAGACGGGCAGGAAGCGGTCGAGCGTGGACAGGGCGCTCATCACGCTGGGCGTGGGCGCGACGGCCTCGGCAGAAAAGGCGGACATACGGGACGTCTCTTCTCACACGGTGGTGGGCACGGTCAGGAGCGCGGACAGCTCGCCCAGGGTCTCGGGGACCAGCCGGTAGTACACCCAGGAGGAGCGGCGCTCCGAGGTGAGCAGGCCGACGTCCTTGAGCACCTTCAGGTGGTGGCTGATGGTCGGTTGCGACAGCTCGAACGCGTCCGTGATGTCGCAGACGCACACCTCGCCGCCCGCCCGGCTCGCCACGATCGACAGGATGCGCAGCCGTACGGGGTCTCCCAAGGCCTTGAACACCCGCGCCACTCCCGCCGCCTGCCCAGCGCTGAGCGGCTCGCGCGCGAGCGGTGGGCTGCACTCCAAGATCTCCAGCAGTTCCATCACGCCCTCCCCGCATAGACAAGCATCTATATTGATGGAGGTCTATAGATGCTCGGTACGCGGGGTCAGATTCCGGTCGTGGAGCTGCGGCGTTCGATCAGCAGGACGTCCCGACGATGCGGAAACCGAGGGCGCGGTGCAGGGCCAGGCTGGCGGCGTTCTCGGGGAAGATCCCGCCCTGGACGGTCCGCACGCCGGCGTCCTCACTGGCGGGTCGATGAAGCTGCCGCGAGCCAGAGCGGCGGGGTTCGGCTGGAGCACCGTCAGACGCGGAACCAGGGCGGCCCGCAGTGTTTCGCGGGCCTCCGGCCCCTGGACGGGGGCGTCAGTCCTCCTTCTCGATGCGGACCGTGCCCGCGCTGCCGTCGATGGTGATGAGCTGGCCGGTCCTGATCTCGTGGGTGGCGTCGCGTACGCAGATGACGGCCGGGATGCCGTACTCCCTGGCGACGGTGGGGCCGTGGGCCACGGGCGAGCCGGTCTCGGTCACCAGGCCCGCCGTCGTCATGAACAGCGGGGTCCAGCCGGGATCCGTGGTGGGGGCCACGAGGATCTCGCCCGGCTCGATGTGCGCGCCGGACGGGTCGCGGATCACCCGGGCCCGCCCGGTGGCCCGGCCGGCGGCCCCCGCCATCCCGATCAGCACGCCGTCCTCCACGGGCCCTCGCGGGGCGAGCGCCTCCACGTCGGTCCCGTCGGACAGCAGAGCGCCCGGGACGGCGGAGCGCCGCAGTTCCCGCTCGTACGCCGTGCGGCGTTCCGCGATCAGGCCCCGATGGTCGGCTCCGCCGTGGACGACGGCCTGGGCCTCGAACAGGTCGAGGAACATGATGTCCTCGGCGCGCTCCAGCAGCCCTCGCGTGACCAGGTCGTCCCCGATCAGCAGCAGTTCACGGCGTGCCGCCTGCAACGCCGGCAGCCAGGCGAACTTCCCGATCTCCCGCAACCCGGTGAGCCGGCGCGAGCGGCGCATGAGGAACGCCGCCAGCCGGCCGCGTACCGGTCTGGCCCGCCGCGCCCGCCGCGACAACGTCTCGACCATCTTCTCCGCCCGCTGCGCGGCCTGCTCGAACCGCCGGTCGGGGGCCTGCGCCGGGTCGTCGACGCGCAGGTAGTTGGCGATGGTGGCGAACAGCGGGGACGGGTCCTCCGCCCAGCGCGGCATGCCGACGTCGATCTCGGCGGCGGCGCGCATGCCGTACCGATCGAGGAAGGAGGCCATCCCGATGTCGGGCAGCCGTCCCTCGCGATACCGCGCCGCGAGCTCCCGGGGCGGGGTGGTGAGGAACAGGTCGCGGTGTTCGCGCGCGTTGACCGCGACCTTCCAGAGGGCGAGGTCCATCTCCGTGGTCACGTTGTTCGGCATCCCGCCGAGGACGACGTCGAGCTCCTCGTCGGTGGCGACGCCGTCGAGCAGCCCGGACGGCACCACACCGACGAGCATGCCGGTCACCAGCGGCCACACGATGCCCATCATGTCGACGCCCATGACGGCTTTGTGGGAGTCCTCGATCACCCAGCGGAGCCGTTCGGCCGGCGTGGCGGATGCGGGCGGCGGCGTGATGGAGCGCCTGATCTCCTCCAGGCCCCGGTAGGCCCGGGCCCGGGCGGCGTCCGGCCGGGCCAGACTCCGTGCGATGCCGAAGATCGCCGGCCCCGTCAGCCGCAACGTCATCCTCACGGCGCTGCCGACGCGGAACGGCAGGCCGCGCCGCGGCGCGAAGCGGGGATCGTCCATCACGCGCTCGACGGCCCCCTGCACCCGCGGCCCGTACACCTCCAGAGACGTCCGCAGCCGCTTGCGCATGGCCTTGTTGCGGATGAAGTCGGTCAGGTCGAAGTAGAGCCGCCCGCCGATGGGCACCATCCGGGGCATCGGATCCCGCGGGTCGATCGTGGCGCCCGCCGCCTTGAACCACAGGCCGCCGCCCGCCTTGAGTAACGACACCCCCATCGGCGTGGCCGGGCGCAGCATCCCTTGGAGGTGACCGACCTCGAGGTAGAGCCGCATGTCGCCGGTGTCGGGCGGGGCCGGGAACAACGTGGTGATCGGCCGCGACTGCAGCAGCCACAACGTGCCGTCCGCGTCGATGGCCCACTCGACGTCCTGCGGCGAGCCGAAGTGCTTCTGCAGCCGCCGCCCGGCGTCCCGCAGCGCTTCGAGCTGCTCCTTGCCGAGGCACCCGTCTCCGTTCGGCACGGCCGGTGCCCGGTGGCCGATGACGTGGTGGTCGGGGACGACGGTGCCGTCGACGATCGCGGTGCCCAGCCCCGGGGCGGCGTCGACGACCATCTCGGTGCGGCAGCCGGTGATCGGGTTGGCGGTGAACAGCACGCCGGCGACCGCGGGGTCGATCATGCGCTGGACCACCACGGCCATGGCGGCCTCGTCGATGCCGGCGGTGGCGCGGTAGGCCACGGCGCGTTCGGTGTGCAGGGAGTCCCAGCACCGGCGGACCGCGTCGATGAGCGGGCCGGCGCCTTCGACGTTGAGATAGGTGTCCTGCTGGCCGGCGAAGCTGGCGTCCGGCAGGTCCTCGGCGGTGGCGCTGGAACGGACCGCGACGCGCCCGCCGCCGAGCCGCTCGTAGGCGTCGATCAGCTCCTTCTCCGGGAGCTGCCCGGACTGGTAGGACTCGACGGTCAGGCAGAAGCCGTCCGGTACGCGTTCGCCGGCTCTGATCATCTCGCCGAGCCCGGCCGCCTTGCCGCCCACCCGGTCGATCATGGAGGAGTCGATCCGCGCGAGCGGGATCAGGGTCATGTCGGCAGCAGAGGTCATGGGGAAGTCGTCCTCCTTCTCCGCGACGCGGAACGTCGCGGGCCGACCAGACTTCCCGGCTCTCCACCAGCACGCCAGAAGGCGCGTCTTTGGTCAATAGCCCAACTTTAGCTCATACTGAAATAGCTGCAAGAGGATGAACAGGACAGGTATGAGCGACCAGGAACCGTTGCTGGAGTGGGTGGAACGTGTCGCCATGCAACTGGCGCGCGACGGGGTGCCGCCCATCGCCGGGCGCGTGCTGGGCTGGCTGATGATCTGCGACCCGCCGGAGCAGTCGGCCGGGCAGATCAGCACGGCCATCGGCGCCAGCCGGGCGTCGCTGACCTCGAACCTGCGGCTGCTGACGAGCATGGGCTTCCTGACCTGGCGTACGCGGCCGGGTGAGCGAACCGTCTACTACCGGATGGCCGACGACGCCTGGCAGGCGGTGGTACGCCACCAGGTCAACGGCATCACGTCGTTCCTGGACGTCACCCGGGACGGCCTGGACCTGGTCGGCCCGGACGACGAGCGCTCGGATCGCATCCGTCAGGCGCAGGCCACCTTCGAGTGGATGGCCAAGCTGTTCGACAACGCGCCGCCGCCGGGCGAGCGGAATCGTTGAGCCTCCTCTTCCGCAGGGCTGACCGTTTGGTTAGCATGCTGACCATGCGATCAGCCGAAGAGGATCTGACGGCGCGTGCCCGGATCAGGAACGCCGCGCTGGAGTTGTTCGGCGCCGAAGGGGTCGGCCGGGTGAGCCTGCGGGCCGTGGCCGCGCGTGCCGGGGTGTCGCACGCCCTGGTGCTCCACCACTTCGCCAGCAAGGAGGGCCTGCGCAAGGCGTGCGATGACTACGTGATCTCGCTCGTGCGCGGCGGCCCGGAAGCCGACCTGGACGACACCTCGGGCCTGGCGGCGATGCTGGAGGCCGGCGGCGCCGTGCGCCGCTATCTCGGCCGGGCGTTCCTGGACGGCACACCGGAGGCGGCGGCGCTGTACGACGAGATCGTCGAGGCCACCGGCCGCTGGCTGGAGCAGGGCGTACGCGAGGGCTGGGTGCGGCCCAGCGAGGACCCGCGCGCCCGCGCCGCGATGTACGTGACCTGGCTGCTGGCGCCGCTGGCGTTCGGCGAGCACCTGTCGCGGGCGCTGGGGGCGGCCGACGTGCACGACATGGAGACGACGCTGCGCTTCTCCCGCGCCGGCATCGAGATCTTCACCCACGGGGTGTTCGCCGACGAGCGCGCCCTGCAGGCGTGGGACGCGGTGCGCAAGGAACGCGGATCGTCCCCGTCATGACCGTCCCGCCCAAGACCTTGGAGGCGCTGTGAGCACCTCGCTCATGGACCTGTTCACCACCCGCGACCGCGACGCCTTCCTCACCGATCTGGCCGAGAACGGCCCCGTGAGCCGCGGGCACTACGTCGACGGCACCCCGATCTGGCTGGTCACCGGCCATCCGGAGAGCGTGACCGTGCTCACCGATCCGCGTTTCAGCAGCGACCCGGGCAAGCAGTCCGCCATCGACATGAGCGCCGCGACCGCGTTGCCCGAGGACGTGGCCCCGTACCTGATGAGCACTCTGGGCGCCTACGACCCGCCGGACCACACCCGGCTGCGCCGGCTGGTGTCACGCGAGTTCACCGCCCGCCGGGTGGAGGCGTTGCGGCCCCGCATCCAGGAGATCACCGACGAACTGCTGTCCGGCCTGCCGGAGGAGTTCGACCTCATCGAACGTTTCGCCTATCCGCTGCCGATCCAGGTCATCTGCGAGCTGCTCGGCGTGCCCGAGGCCGATCGGGCGGTCTGGCGCGGGTGGGCCGCCGAGCTGACCGCGCCCGATCCGGCCCGGGTCGCGGCCGGGGCCCGCGGCCTGGTCGGCTACATGGCCGACCTGATCGAGCGCAAACGTTCGCGCGGCGGACAGGACCTGCTGTCGGGCCTCATCCGGGTACGCGACGACGACGGCGACCGGCTCGCCGACGACGAGCTGATCGCGTTGTCGATCAGCATCCTCATCGCGGGGCACGAGACCACCGTCGGCCTGATCAGCCAGAGCGTGCGGCTGCTGCTCGCTCACCCGGATCTGCAGGACGCCCTGCGCGCCGAGCCGGCCCTCCTGGCGACCGCGGTGGAGGAGTTCCTGCGCTACACCGGGCCGGCCGAGATCGCCGTCATGCGCTACACCCTCCAGCCGGTCGAGCTCGGCGGCGTGACGATCCCGGCGGGCAAGGCCGTGCAGGTGGTGTACGCCGCCGCGAACCGCGATCCTCGGCGCTTCGACGGCCCCGGCCTGCTCGACGTTCGCCGGCCGGACAACGCCCACCTCGGCTTCGGGCACGGCATCCACTACTGCCTCGGCGCCGCCCTGGCCCGCGCCGAGACCCGGATCGCGCTCGCGGGGCTGCTCGGCCGGTTCGCCGTTCTGGAGGCGGCCGTGCCCGCGAGCGAGATCGGCTGGCGGCCGGGGATCCAGCGGGCACTGACCCGGCTGCCCGTGCGCACCGTCGCCTCACCGTGAGGCTGCCGACTGTGGGTTTTGGTAGATCTTTCTACATAGCTCGCGTTAAGTGATATTTCGGACAGCACCGCTGACCTGCGCTTTTACTCTCTGCGGAGCCCTTGGCCGCCCCTTTAGGGGCACTTGACCTGCGGAAACAGCACGGTACCCTCGCCCTACCACAGACTTCCGGTTTAGCCACACCAGTCCTTAGTCATCACTTTTGTCAGGATCTGCGTGTGTAAATCCGGTCTTGTCCGGGAGGGTCCCACACTTCCATGTCGCCAGAGATTCCGAAGTTCATCGACGCGGCCTACGTCCTGGCCTCGTGGCACCAGACCACCGAGGCGGGAATCACCGACGACCAGTCCGACCACCGGACACCCTACGAGCCGTCCGGCGACCACGGGGGCCATGACCGGTGGCCCGGCCCTGACTGGGGTCAGCAGCAGCAGGGGCCCGGCCACCAGCGGCCCTTCCACCAGGACGACCCGGGCGGGCCGCGGTCAGGCCACGACCACGGGGGCCAACCGGGCGGTCCCTACGACCGGCCGTACACGGACACCGACGGCCGCCACAACTCCCACGGCCAGGACTTCCAGGGAAGGGACCAGGACTTCCAGGGAAACGGCCAGGGCTCGCACGGCAAGGGCTCTCACGGTAAGGGTCAGGACTGGCAGGACAAGCCGACCGGCCCAGGAAAGCCCGACCACGACGGCACGGACCAAAAGGGCTCCCACCAGGGCGGCTCGGACCAGCAAGACCACCACACCGGCCCCCACCGGAACGACACCGACCAGCAGGACCACCAGCAGGGCTCCCATGAGAAGGGCTCCGACCAGCAAGGGCATCAGGACGGCTCCCAGCAGGACGGCGGCGACCAGCAGAGTCACCAGGACAACCCTCAGCAGGACGGCAACGAGCACGAGGGCGCCGCCCCGTCGCCCACGGCGACCGGTCCCGCCCCCGAACCGACCCGTACCTCGGACGTGCCGCCGATCACCGGCGAGCCGACGCCGTCACCCTCGGACACATCGACGGCCATCCCCCAGCCGACCTCCGACACGCCGACCGCCACCGCCACTCCGACAGCGGGCACGCCTTCGACCACGGCCACTCCGCAGCCCACCGAC